>CAMDHP010000001.1 GCA_945898185.1 Akkermansia muciniphila
ACCTCGGCGCGCAGCTCCTCGGCCAACAGCTTTCGATCCCCCCCCGCCTTCCTCGCATCGCCCCAGCCCACCCGTGCTTCGATCCACGAAAGCGTTGCAACATTCTTCAGATGAGGAGGGAGCGTCATCTCTCCCCACCAACAGACTTCCTGCTCTACCGAACGCCCTTCTGGCACCGCGTAAGTGATGCCTGCCGGTGCCAGCAACCAAGCCTCCTTTACCGCCGGTGCCAGCAGCGAGGAACGAAAGGGCAGCACCGCTCTTCCGTCGCTTGTGGTGCCTTCCAAAAACAGCACCACGCTCGCCCCCGCGGCCATGATCGGAGCCAATTCGTCACCGATTCGGGAGACGTCACCACGTTTCTCGCGGTCGATAAACCGTGTGCCCGCCTTCGCCGCGAACCACCCGAAAACCGGCCAGCCGCGCACCTCCCGCTTTGCGACAAACACCACCGGTGTAAGCGCCGAAATCACCATGATATCCAGATAGCTCACATGATTCGCCACAATGATCGCGCCTCGGGCCCGGCCGCCGTCCGAAACCAGGCGAACCCCCAATCCCGTAAGAAGATGCCGGCAGGTTAAGCTCAGCCATTCGGCCTTCACCGCGAGTTCACGGCGGCGGACGCCCAGCGCGAGATATCGAATGGCCGACCAGGCCAGTATCACCCCCAGCCCGGCAAGGCGCACCGCACCGCGCGACCGATCCCAAAATCCAGGTTTTTTCATCGCCCAAAAAAACTTTCGTTTCATTCACCCGAGATACTTCCGCAAGGTCCGCGCCCCCGCGCCTTCCAGATCCATCCAAGTCAGGAAATCAATGGTGCCAAAGGTGCGATCGATCGCCGGTTCAGCGCAGATCTTCGCGCCGAGCATCAGGTATGTGCCCATTAAACGCGGAACCTTCACGGTCGTCTTTCTATTCCCCGCTCCCTCGCCGCTCCCCGCTGTCGGGCGGCATCGTAGTTCCGGCTGCGGATTCGTGCGCCACTGATCCTCGACCAGATAACGCGACGCAAGCTCCGCATAAACCGCCAGACCCTCCGCCTCATCCTGAGAGGTAAGTGAGCTGCATCCGGTCAGATATCGCGCGCCGTTGCCGTGCGCATACTGCGCTATCCCGCGCCAAAGCAGCCCCAGTACAGCCGGATTCCGATGCTCCGCCGCCACGCATGCCCGGCCCAGTTCAATCATCTGACCACGCACCGGCTCAAAGGGCGAAAACTCAAACTCCCGCGCGCTGTAGTAACCGAGGCCCGACTCCGCCGCACGTTTTCCTGTCTGTATCCGGTAAGTCCCTACTGCCTCCCCTCGTTTTATATCCTCCACCAGCAAGTGATCGCACACCGCGTCGAACTCATCCTCGTCCCGGCCGGTCGCCTCCGAACTCGCCAGGCCTTCATGCATCTCCACATTAAAAACCGCATAGCGGAGCCGCTGCGCTGACACCAAGTCCTGATCCGTCGTGCCCAGCCGCAAACGGTAAGCAGGCGTCTCCGCCGCTATTCGTATCACCGGCGCACTCGCACTCATGCCAAGGGAATTCACCGCGACACCAAGGACTTTACCTCGCGCGCCGTCAAGACCCTCGCACCGCGCGCTCAGGGTTTCGCATTAGCGCGCATACGAGGTCCCCGCGCCCCGGTTGTGTCAGCCGGGGCCGGTGTCTGCATAACCTACGAAAGCGCGCGGTTTTTCTTGGCTGATTTTGGGTGCAGAAAATCGCCGCGAATTCGCCAAAAGCCCGCCGGCAATCTGCTCCTTCGTGGTTTTTTCATCTTTGACACCTCCCCGGCGCGGCAATTCGATCAGAGGTCTTCACCGCAGACGGCGGCCTCTTCCTTTTTCTCCGCAATCGAATCATGTCCAAATCCCTTTTCGGCTACTTTTCCAACGACATCGGCATAGACCTCGGAACCGCCAATACCCTCGTTTAC
The DNA here is from genome assembly GCA_945898185.1 of Akkermansia muciniphila. Classification (GTDB taxonomy): domain Bacteria; phylum Verrucomicrobiota; class Verrucomicrobiia; order Opitutales; family Opitutaceae; genus IMCC26134_A. The sequence continues at coordinate 1,937 of CAMDHP010000001.1, forward strand.
GTCAAGGACAAGGGTATCGTGCTGCGTGAGCCCTCAGTCGTGGCGCTAGATACCGTTACCCGCAAGGTCCGCGCCGTGGGCGACGAAGCGAAGAAGATGCTGGGCCGCACCCCGGGCAACATCACCGCAATTCGTCCGATGAAGGACGGCGTCATCGCCGACTTCGACGTCACCGAGGCGATGCTGCGTTACTTCATTCGCAAGGTTCACAATAACGCCCTTCGAGTTAGTCCGCGCGTTGTGATTGCCATCCCTTCCGGCATCACCGAGGTCGAAAAGCGCGCGGTCAAAGACTCCGCCACTCACGCCGGTGCCCGCGATGTCATAACCATTCCCGAGCCGATGGCCGCCGCCATTGGCGTGGGCCTGCCTATCGATGAGCCCGCAGCAAACATGATCGTGGACATCGGCGGCGGAACAACCGAGATCGCCATCATTTCCCTTTCCGGCATTGTATTCAGCAAGTCCATACGCGTGGCCGGCGATGAGCTGGACAGCGCGATCGTGAACTACATGAAGCGCGCCTACAACCTGCTCATCGGCGAGCGCACCGCCGAGGAGATCAAGGTCCGCGTCGGCTCGGCCTATCCGCTGGATGAGGAGCTCACCATGGAGGTCAAGGGCCGCGATTCCGTCGCCGGGCTGCCCAAGACGATCCACGTCACTTCCCAGGAAATTCGCGAGGCGCTCAGCGATCCTATCTCGTCCATCGTGGACGCCGTGCGATCCGCTCTCGAACGCTGCCCGCCCGAGCTCTCAGCCGACTTGGTGGACCGCGGTTTCGTAATGGCCGGCGGTGGCGCGCTTATCCGCGGCATTGATCGTCTTCTTTCCGAAAAGACCGGGCTTCCCGTAATCATCGCCGATGATCCCCTTTCTGCGGTCGCCAACGGCACAGGCGCCGTCCTCGACGACCTTAACTGGGTTCTCCAGAACGTCTGATTTTTCGATTTACGAAACACGGTTTAAGAACGGGCTGACGAGCTGGATCTTCAACCCGGGCGTAGTTCAAAAAAATCGCAGATCGTCTTTTCCAGATGCGTTTAGACCAGACCCGGCCTTTTTTCACTCTCAGTATAGTCATGCTGGCCTGGCTTCTGCTGCCCGCCGCCGTCAAGCGTTTCGTCCGTTTGAGTTTTTACGAGCTGAGGGCTCCGGTGGACATCGCGGCATCCTACGCCGGGGACCTTCAGGACTTTTGGTCACAGAAAACCCGCACTAACAACGAACTCATCTCGGCCGCCCGCGATCTCGCCGCCCTTAACGCCTCCTACGAGATGCGCATCCGCGAGGATAATCGCCTGCGCACCGAAATCGCCCGGCTCGAGGAGCTGCTTCGCCTGCCTTCTTACGGAGAGTTCCGCTCCGAGTCTGCTCGCGTCGTGCGCCGGGATTTTAACGCCTGGTGGCAGCGCATCATCATTCGCAAGGGTCGCAATCACGGCATTCTTGTCGGCTCGCCGGTCATTTACAGCGGCGGCCTCGCCGGCCGCGTCGTCGAGGTTCACGCCACCTCCTCCGTGGTCGAGCTGGTCAGCAGCCCGGGGCTGCGACTCGCTGCAGTCTTTGATGGCGATGACCGTCCCGTTAGTTTCCAAGGCGGCGTCAACCCGCCTCTGCGGCCCGCCCAGGGCCTGCTTGAGTTTGTGCCTCTCGATCTTTTCGCCACCGCAGCCTCACCGCGCGCACTCGTCACCTCTGGCCTGGGCGGCGTCTTTCCTCCCGGTCTCACCGTGGGCCAAGTCGTTCAGCTCGAAGCCAGCACGGACGGGCTCTTCAAGACCGGGCGGGTGCGGATCGATGACCGGCTGGGCCGCGTTACCGAGGTATCGGTGCTTGTGCCCCTCGACCCCTCAATCGTTAACCCCGCCGGTGCGGGGCCGTGAGCCCTTGCGCTTCGCCCACGCCCCCCACCATGTCGCCTGCGTTCCGCCAAGTTCTCACCGTGCTGCTTTGCACCTGCGGATTGGTCACGCTCACCGGGCAAATCAACCATGCGCTGGCTCCGTCCGCTATCACCCTTGAGGTCGCCGGACTGCTCGTGGCCTTCGCCGGGCTGCGATTGGATTTTAGGCGCGCGCTCATCATCGCCTTCGTGACAGGCCTGTGGGTTGATGCCTCGACTCCGGTTGCGTTTGGCCGCCATGCTTTTCTTTACGGTCTCGCGGTGTGCATCCTGGCCCGCTTCCGTTCTAGGCTGCCGGTTGAATCGACCTCCGTCGGTGCGGTCGCCGCCTTGTTCATCAATCTAGCGATTTTCGTCATGGCCGGGTTTCTCGACCTCGGGGCGCTCCCGCATTCTGCAGCCGGCGGATTGCGGCTGCTGACCGACCTGGTGACCTCCCAGCTTTTCGTAGCCCTGATCGGCCCTTGGTTTTTTGCCCTTCAGGTGCACGCACTCCGCCTTTCTGGCGCAAATCCAGCAAGTCAACTCCGCCGCTACGCCTGAGCCATGTCCGCGGCAAACTCTCACGAACGCTCAGGCACTTTGATAGAGTCGCATCTTGGCTACGATCCGCGCCTTTGGGTTTTTTACGGCTTGGCGACAGTCTTGCTTTGCTCCCTCGGGGGAGGGCTCTTCTACCAGCAACTCATGCGGACGGATCTGCACCGGGAAAAAGAAACCGTGCAAAGCCAGCGGCGCATCGTAGTCCCCGGTCCGCGCGGCAATCTTTACGATCGCGACGGCCGCCTGCTGGTCGGCAACCGTCCCCGTTTCGCAGTCACCCTCCATCTCGATGCGCTGCGCGCAGATTTTCGCCGCGAATTTCTCCGCGTCCGCCGAAACTATCGCGAGACCGACGACCAGAACATACCCTCCGCCGCCGAGCTTGAGCGCATCGCCCGTGTATCCGTTGTTAAAGGACACCTCGCCACCATCAATCGCATTCTCGGCACCCAATACACGGTCAACTCCGATACCCTCGAACGCCACTACCGCCAGCAACGTATCATCCCCTACCTTCTCCTGGAGGATATCCCGCCGACGGACTGCGCGAAGCTGCTCGAACAACTGCCCGTCACTTCGCCGCTTCAGCTCTACACTTCGAGTCTGCGCGATTACCCGCACCGCACCCTTGCCGCTCACACGCTCGGCTACGTTGCGGCCGATGAAGGTAGCGTGGTGGATGAAACCCTGCCCGGCTCCGAACTACGCACCTTCAAAATACGCGGCACGGTTGGCCGCCAGGGCCTCGAAGCCGCCCTCGACGCCCGCCTCCAAGGCCAGTCCGGCGGCGCGATTTATCGCGTAGATCCCGCCGGCTACCGCCTCCAGCCTCCGCTTGAGCAACGCCGCCCGGTGCAGGGCGCGGACGTTGTAACCAGTCTCGATTTGGAGCTTCAGCTGGCCGCTGAGCGCACCATGACGGAGATCGGCCTCGCCGGAGCCGCCGTCGCCCTTGATATCGCAACCGGAGAGGTGCTCGTCCTTGCGAGCAAGCCCGACTATGATCTCAACACTTTCACCCCGCGCCTCTCCACTGCCGCTAACGCCGACATCCAGACCCGCGGCGCCTGGATCAACCGGGCTACTCAGGGCCTCTATCCGCCCGGTTCCACGTTCAAAATTCTCACTTCCATCGCTGGCCTTCGGGCTGGCCAGATCAGCCCCGAATCATCGGTCGAATGCACGGGCACCTACCAGGTCGGCAGTAGCGTCTTAGTCTGCAACAACCACCGCGACCGCGGCACCATCACCTTCCCGATGGCCTTGGAAAAAAGCTGCAATACGTTTTTCTACGAATACGGCCTGAAGACCGGCATCGACGCCCTCGCGGTCGAAGCACGCCGCTTTGGCCTGGATCGTCCCACAGGGATCCAGCTGCCTTACGAAGCCACCCGAATGTTTATCCCCGACCCTACCTGGAAACTTGCCCGCCGTGACGAGAAGTGGTTCCCAGGTGACACCGCCAACGTTTCCATCGGCCAGGGCGACCTCGCCCTTACCCCGCTTCAAATGGCGTGCTTTATCGCCTCCTTGGCGCGAGGCGAGACGCTTACCCCCACCACCCTCCTCCACGATCCCGCGCGCCCCCGCCTGGACACCCAAGAGATCGGCCTGCCGCCGGCCGGCCGCGCCGCCTTGCTCGCCGGCATGGAGGCCGTCACCGAGACCGGCACCGGTCGCATTCTCCAAACTTCGAGCTATCGCGTGCCCGGCCTGCGCATCGCGGGGAAGACTGGCACTGCTCAAAAACGCACTCCCGAGGGAACCCTCAATTTCGCCTGGTTCATCGGCTTCGCTCCCGCAGAAAATCCCAAGATCGCCATAGCCATCATGATGGAGGGCGATACGCCCGGCGAAGAAACCGGAGGTGGTCGCTATGCCGCACCTGTCGCCAGTGCCATTTTCAAGGCTTGGGCCGCCAAAACCAGCTTTATTGGCACTCCGCCCCCTCCGCAACCGGTCCAGCCCTAGACTTATTTTGGCCTCTGGTGCTCTGCATCCGGCGCCCGATCAGGCCCGTGCTGCGAGCTCCGCATACAGCTTCTCCAACTCCGGAGCGTCCACGCCGAGTAACCGCGCCCGCCGCAGCGGCTCACCCCAAATTGGCTCCAGCTCCAGCGGCCTGCCCGCCACGTAATCTAGCATCGTAGAGGGTTTATACGGACCCATCGGCCGCGTCTGCTCCACTTGCCTCAACAAATGCGAATCCGCTATCTCCACTCCCTGAGCCCGGGCAATCGCCTGCACTTCGCGCATCAGCGCCCACACCCGCGCTTCCAGATTGGCGTTCTGCAAAATTAAGTCCGTGGTCATGCCTTCGCGTTCCGCCCCCGCCACAATCGAGAGGCCGTTGAAGGGTAGATTCCAGACCAGCTTGTGCCAGCGCGCCGTCAACAGGCTCGCCGCCACCTGGGTCTTCAACCCCGCTTCCCGAAAGAGCGCCGCCACTGCTTCCGTGCGTGTCACCGGTTCTCCCTTCAGCTCCCCGAGTGCGACATAGCCCGCCAACGTGCACTCTGCCACCCCGGGCGCCGTGCGGTTGACACAGACAAAACAGAGCGCGCCGATCACTCGGTCCGCTCCCGCCACCGCCGCCACTTGCTCATCCACGCCGAGGCCGTTCTGCAGATTTACCACCACCGTCTCCGGCCCGAGCAGGGGCGGTAGCAAACGCGATAGTGCCCCGTTCGCCGTAGCCTTGAGCCCGATCACAACCAGATCCACCGGGCCGATCTCCTCCGCGCTCGCCACTGCTTTCACCGGATGCAAAGTGTATCGCTCTCCCGGATACGCAACCGTCACCCCGTTTAGCCGCAGCCCAGGCAGATCCCCGCGCGCCAGAAACGTTACGTCGTGACCGTCTCTGGCCAATCGTCCCCCATAGTAGAGGCCGAGCGCGCCGGCGCCAACAATCGCGATGCGTGGATGCACGGGAAACATTCGCTCAAAAAACCGCTCCGCCTCACCGTCCTCAACCTAGAAACGGCAGTTCAAACCGACCGCGGATTACGCGGATCGAGCGGATAAAACAGAATACAGAAAACACTAGGAAACGAAGGACCTCACCCTGGAGGTGATGCATCAATAGTTGGCAATCGTCTGGTATCCGCATCCATCCGCGTAATCCGCAGTTTCCAATGCCGTTTTTAGGCTCAAGCCTTCAGCGCGGCCTCCTTGCGCGCCGCCCGACGCGCGCTCCAGGTTTTAAGGGGCCAGACAATCCCGAAGTGGTAGAGGCCGAGCGCCAGCAACATCCCTGCCGCTGCGTAGCCAAACCCTTCCGCTGTCACCGGCACCGCCGGTTTGAACACCGCCCACGTTCCCTGAGCGATCTCGGTGTCCACGTGCCGCAAAAACACCCAGGGCCGCGCCCACATATCCGCATCCCGCAGCGCCGATTCCGCCTGCGCGAGTGCCTGCGCACGCGTCTGCGCCTCCGCCATCACGCCTCCGAGTTTTGCCACCGGCGCGGCGGCTTCGCTCCGGGTCGCCTCGATCAGTTGCGTCAAGGTCAGTCCGCTGTCCCTCGCCACCACCTCGAAGCGGGCCAATACCCGGCGCGCCTCGTCAAGGTGTCCGCCGAGGCGTTGCAGGTATTGCTGAAAAAATTCCGGTGCCTGCGAGAGTGTGATCGCCCCCGCCACACACAGCACGCGGTCGAGCAAGGTCTCACCCATACGTCCAACCGGTTTCAAAGGAGCGAGCCAAGGCAGAGCCATGTCGCAGACATAGCGTTCCCGCCCAACGGCGCAACCTCGCTCCAGGGCAAAATCAAGCGCTGTGATTTAAACTTGGGATTACGGCAGCTCAGACCTTGCGGAAGACTACGGCCGCGTTCTGGCCACCGAAGCCGAGATTGTTACTCAATACCGCCGACACCTTCGCCTCGCGAGCGGTGTTGGGCACGTAGTCGAGGTCGCACTCGGGATCGGGTTCGTGGAGGTTAATGGTCGGCGCGAGGATTCCGGTCTGGAGTGTTTTCACGCAGGTAACCGCCTCAATGCCGCCGGCCGCGCCCAGCAGGTGTGCGGTCATGGACTTCGTTGAGCTGATTGGAATGGCCGGCGCGCGCGCGCCAAAGACGCGCTTGATGGCGAGGGTCTCAAACTTGTCGTTATAGGGCGTGCTGGTGCCGTGGGCGTTGATGTAGCCGATATCATCGATGTTAAGACCAGAGCTGCGGATGGCGCGGGTCATAGCCATGCCGAGGCCCTTCCCCTCAGGGTCGGGCATGGTGATGTGATGGGCATCGGCGGTGGCAGCGTAACCGGAGATCTCAGCATAGATACGCGCGCCGCGTTTTTGAGCGTGTTCCAAAGATTCAAGCACCAGCACTCCGGCACCTTCACCCATGATAAACCCGTCGCGGCCAAGCGAAAACGGGCGGCAGGCCGTGGTGGGATCGTCGTTGCGCGTGCTCATGGCGCGCATGGCGCAGAAGCTGGCATAGGCGAAGGGCGTGATGGCGGCTTCTGCTCCGCCGGCGATCATCACGTCGGCGTCGCCGCGTTTGATCATGTGCATGGCCTCACCGAGGGCGTGGGTGCCGGTGGCGCAGGCGGAGACGATGCCGAAATTTGGCCCGCGGGCGCCGATCTCGATCGCGAACATGCCGGAGCAGATGTTGCCGATCAGGGCGGGGATGGTGAAGGGAGAGACTTTGCGCGGGCCGGACTCGTGCAGTTTTTTGAGCTGCGTTTCGTAGGTAAACATGCCTCCGATACCTGAGCCGATGACCACGCCGACGCGGTCCGGGTCCTCGGTATTCATGTCGAGGCCGGAATCGGCGAATGCCTGCTTGGCGGCGCAAAATCCGAAGTGGGTGTAGCGGTCGTTGCGGCGGGCCTCTTTAGGGTCCATGTAGTCCTCGACATTCCAGCCCTTGACCTCGGCTCCCATCTGGGTGGCGAAGGGAGCGGGGTCAAAAAGAGTGACGCGGTCTATGCCATTTTTGCCCGCCGTGAGGCTGTTCCAGAAGGTGCCGGCATCCTGGCCGAGACCGTGCACAACACCGAGACCGGTTACGACAACACGCTGGGATGGGGGAAGCTGGGACATGGTGAAAATAAACCTGACGGGTGACGGAAGGAGTGAGCTTAATTTTTAGCCGAAACTGCGCCGCTGGGGAGCGGTGTCGCCAAAAAACAAAAAGGGCGCTCTGCGCAAAGTCCCGGAGGGGAGGATTGGCAGAGCGCCCATTAAAAGGGTCGCGAAACGAGGGGGCTTAGGCCACGCCGGCTTTGCCCTTGATGTAGTCAATTACTTGACCGACCGTCTTGAGCTTTTCTGCGTCGGCCTCGGGGATCTCGCCTTTGATCTCATCTTTGAACTCTTCTTCGAAGGCCATGATGAGCTCAACGGTGTCGAGAGAGTCGGCGCCGAGGTCGTCCAAAAAGGACGCGGTGGGCGAGATCTGTTCTTCGTTAACGTTAAGCTGGTTAACGATGATCTCTTTAACGCGCTGTTCGATGGGTTTTTGTTCGGACATGTGAATGAAGTCTTGAGATTGAGAAGGGCTCACATCGCCATCCCACCGTCAACGGAAAAAACTTGGCCGGTCATATAACCGGATTCTTCGGAGGCGAGAAAGGCAACGGCGTGGGCTATCTCGGCGGCCTCGCCGAAGCGATGCATCGGGATGAGCGCGGTGGCGCCGGCCTGCACTTCGGCGCTGAGGTCGGCGGTCATATCCGTCTTGATGAAGCCGGGGGCTACGACATTCGCGGTGACGTTGCGGCGGGCAAACTCCTTGGCGATGCATTTGGTAAAGCCAATCATACCGGCCTTGGCCGCACCGTAGTTGGCCTGGCCTGCGTTTCCGATCACCCCGGTAACGGACGCGATGTTGATGATCCGCCCCCAGCGGCCGCGGCACATGGGCCAGCCGATTGCTTTGGTCCAGTGGAAGCAGCTGGAGAGGTTGGTCTGGATGACTGCGTCCCAATCGGCTTCCGACATGCGGGCCAAGAGGCCATCGCGGGTGATACCGGCGTTGTTCACGAGAATTTCGATTTTGCCGAACTCCTTTAGCAGCTCTTCGGCGGCGACGGCGACGGCCGGGCCATCGGAGACATCAATGGCACGGGCGACAGCCTTGCCACCTGAAGCGTTGATGGCGGCGGCGACAGCCCCGCAGGACTCCGCCGACTTTGATACGCAGATAACGGTGCAGCCCTCGGCGGCAAGCAACTCGGCGATGGCTTTGCCGATGCCGCGGCCAGCTCCGGTCACAAGGGCAGTGCGATTAGTGAAGGTCATTAGGGGGGAGGGGGAATAAAAGAAGCGAGAGGTGAGGAGCGAGGAGTGAGTGGAATTACGATGAGCGTGGCGAAGTCAGCAAAGCGCGAAAGCAGTATGACGCCCTCGACCCGCTATTCACTCATCAATGCTTTTTTCAATAAACGTCACGCTGGTAGCGTTTATCTTTCTTCATCTGCTTAACGTAGTCCTTCGCCTGTTCAATCGGCATCGCGCCTTGCTCGGCGATGATTTCGTGAAGGGCCTGGTCAACGTCCTTGGCCATGCGCTTGGCATCACCGCAGACGAAAAAGTATCCGCCATTTTTTATCCAAGTCCAAAGCTCGGCGGCGCTGGCGCGCATCTTGTCCTGCACGTAAACCTTCTCGCCCTGATCACGGGACCAGGCGAGGTCGAGGCGGGAGACTTGTCCCTTGACGAGGTAGTTCTCCCACTCCTCTTGGTAAAGATAGTCGGTCTTGCTCTTTTGATCGCCGAAGAAAACCCAGTTGCGTCCGGTGGCTCCAGTCGCAACGCGGTCCTGAACGAAGGCGCGGAAGGGAGCGATGCCGGTGCCTGGACCAACCATGATCGCGTCCTTGGTCGGGTCCTCTGGCGGGCCAAAATGGGAGTCCGATACAAAAACCGGCGCGAACGTCTCGCCTACTAGCATACGCTCGGCTAGGAAAGTAGAGCAAACTCCGAGGCGTTCGCGGTGGTTGGTGGTGTAGCGCACCACCGCGACGGTGAGGTGAATCTCCCGCGGATAAAGCTTGGCGGAAGAGGCGATGGAGTAGAGGCGGGGCATTAACTTGCGCTGGTGATCAACGAGCTCCTGCGGCGTCAGTTTTGCGTGGGGGAATTCAGCGAGCAGGTCCGTATATTCACGTTCGTCGAGGAATCCAGCGAGCGCCTCTTTCGCCTCGGGCTTAACGAGCTCGGAGAGGCGGGCTTGCTCGGCGGCGTCTGTGGTCTTGGCGAGCAGGGTGTTGACAAGCTTGGCAGTCGGACCGCTCAGAGCGAGACGCTGACTGAGCGCCTCGCGCAAGGTGATCGGCGCGGCAAGTTTCAGCATCGCGGGGGATACGAGCTCATCTCCGGAAGCTCCCAACCGCTCGATGATCTCGGCGACGTCACCAGGGCGGTTGGTGGGGAAAACACCCAGCGAATCACCAGCCTTGTAGGTTAGGTCGCTCCCTTCGAGACTCACGATGAAGTGACGCGTTTCCTTGGCCGAGCCCGGTTTGTTGAGCAAACGGTTCTCTGCAAGTTTTGCATGAAAAGGATTCTCTTTGCTGAAGACGGAGATGGCGACTGGAGCGGACATAAAGCCAAACCAGTTGGTCAGCACTGCCGCCCGCGCAAGCCCTTACTTTCTATCTTCGATTTACCTGCGCGAGTGGCCCTCCTTGCCTTTGGCCGCTGGCTTTAGTCACTAATCAAAATAAACCGAGCCCAACCGCCTCCGCCCATGTCCGCCCAATTACTTCCTTCCTGTCCGCACCTGCCAGCGTCGCACGCCGCTCTCGATCATCACCATCTCGGGCGGCATGGAGATGCGAGGGGCATTGGCTTTTACGTTGCCTGCCTCGAATACAGCCAGGTGCTCTGGGAACGGGGTCTCGCCGCCCGCGCACTGCTCTGCCTGGACCGGGCACTGGGTGCCGATCTGCGCGGCGCGGAACCAGAGTTGCGGTCGCATCCCCTGCCCTACGCTGCCATGGCCTGGTTTTTAACCCATACTCCTCCCGAGGTTTTTATCGGCAACCCGCGTGTGCACTTCCAGCATTACGCCGACCGGATGAACGAGCCCCGCCGCGAACAACGCCGCTGGCGCGCTTGGGCCTGCTGGTCGCTCACCCGTCGCCTCCGGCCCGAGTGGCCGGCCGACCCGCGCCACGACGTTGTTGAGCCGGGCAAAGATGCAATCGCCGCGTCGCTCGATCTCCACGGCCTGCCAGGCGAGACGGCGCTCTGGCGTCAGGTTTTGGACGCCGCTCCGCCCGAAAACCCCCTCGTTTAAGGCGAACGTTTTCGCGCGGAGGCAAAAGTCTGAAAAAACTCGGGAAAGGATACTTGACACCCCCCCCGCCCGTCCATCTGTTCACCGCTCTTCCTCATCCGGGGTGATAGCTCAGCTGGTTAGAGCGTCTGCCTGTCACGCAGAAGGTCGCGGGTTCGAGTCCCGTTCATCCCGCCAGTTTAGTCCCGCATCTTCAACAAGGTGCGGGATTTTTTATTCACTGCAAAAAGTGGTTACGAGGTGTATCTCACCTTTTTTCTCCTTGGGCACCCGCACCTGGGTTCAACTCCTTCGACCGCTGGGCCGAAACGTTGGGGCGAACGTATCCAGGTCATCCTTTTTCTACCCAGCTTCCGGGGAACAACAGCGCTCGCGGCGCCTCCGGCAACCCGCGTTCATTGCGCTGCAACTGCGCAACCACCAGATCCACTGCGTGCCCCGCAATGATTTCATAACTTTGATGCAAACCGGCGCTTTCTGAACGAGCGCGCCGGTTGAGCGTTACCACCAAGCCTTTCCAACCCGCGCCTTCCCGGGGCGTGTATTGACTCACATCACTCACCACCACCGCATCCGCCGCGGTCCGAGCCAACCAGGCCGCGATCTCTTTCGAGCCAGGTTTTCCGCTGGCCAGCCAGAGCCGTCTCGAAGCCCCGGCTGACCCGTAAGCCAACCAAGCCGCCTGCCAGCCGCGATGCGCCCGCTCGTTCGTCTCGGCATCCAGCCACGCCCGCCGGCCGCTTTGCCCCCGCCCGCGCCAAGCCCCCTAGCGCCAGTCGCATCGCCTCGTAATGGTGATGCGCGGCACGCGAAAGCGAAGCGTTCCACTCCGCCGTGCCGATCACCGCCATGGGAAAACTCGCCCACGGCCAATCCAGCACGACTTTCGCACGGCCAAACACCGGAGCAAATACAACCCCGGGGATACCGCGCGCAGTCAGGATGTCCGCCAGCCGGCGCGGGTTTCCTCCCGTTTCCGCGAGGTTAAACTCATCCAGCCCGTAGCCCCGCTCGGCCGCCCGCGCCCGCGCACCATCGGCGACGTCACGCCCGAGCCCTTGCGTCGTCCGCTCCTCCACCCACACCAACGCCAACCGGTCACCTGCCCCGGCCCCGCGTCCGCGTCGCACTTGCGCCATCAGCTCCGCCACCCGCGCGTTCATCCGGTAGCCGAGTCGCTCCGCCACCGCACGCACCCGCACCGCCAAGGCCCGCTCCAGCAGCGGCGACGGCACCGCCGCACTCGCTCTCGGCGGCGTCGTTCGCGATCTTCGCGCCGCCTTCGGAGCTTGGTCCTCGGACAGCGTGCACGCTTGGACTTCCACCGCCCCGCCCGCCGCCCTCACCCTCGATCTAGCGGCATCCGCCCCTATCCGCGAAGTCCACGTGACCTTCGACAGCGGCTTCGAAAGCGAGCTCCTGCTCACGCCCAGCCACCACCACCAGAAAATCAGCGCGCCGCGCGGCGCGCAGACCAAACTCGTGCGCCACTACCGCGTGAAAATTGACAACGTGGTCGTGCACGAGGAGACCAACAACATCCTGCGCAAACGCATTCACCGCCTGACCGCCGCCGTCACCGGCCGAGCCGTGGAGATCGAACGTGTCGCCACTCATGGCTCTGCGGACGCACGCGTATTCGAAGTCCGCTGTTACACCTGATCAGCCGACGACGAACACGACGTTAAAAGCTCCGCCTCTCCGCGCTAGATCGCCTTCGCCGCCTGCTTCAGCGCGAAGAGATGTTTATCAATCTTGTTCGCGGTGATGACGCCATAGTTGATCGTGCCGAGCCAGCCGCTCATGATGATACCCACGCTTCCGGCATGGAATAATCCGGGGAGTTTTTCGGATAGGTTCATCGAGACGGGCAGGCCCTCGAACTTCGTGCCGAAACTGGTGCCCGCCATGTGGGTCGTGTAACGCTCAATCGTGCGCGGCGTGGCGGCCTCCATCCAATCAATCTTCGCCCGCACGTCGGGGATGTATTTCTCCAGCGCGACCAGACTCTCCTCGATCAGGCGGGCCTTGTGCACCGCATACTCTTCGTCCGAAAGCGCCTTCCAGTCCGGATACTTTCCATTGAGCGAAGCCACAACGGTGTAGCGCCCGGCGCCGGGGCGGGTTTCGGGATAATAAACCGAAAAGGTCCGGCTGCTGGTATGCAGCGAAGTTAACTCCTCGGGACTGTAGTTGAGCGCCTCGGAGGTGAAAACAAGATCGCCAATGTTTGGGATGGTCTCGCCCTTTCGAATACCGAAATAAACCTGGCAGGAGCTGGAGTTGATGCGCACGAGCTCCGCCTGCTTCACAAACTCGGGGTCAAAGTTCTCCGCTCCGGCGAGACGGAAAATGGTGTTCTTGATGTTGGCGTTGGAGAGCACTGCCTTGGCGCGGATGACACGGCCGCTTTTGGTGATGACGCCGCATGCGACTTTGCGGCCGTCGCGCTCTTCGATTAATACTTTTTCAACCAGCACGTGCTTGCGCAGCTCGACGCCGTTTTTCCGCATCTCCTCGGCCATTTTTTTAATCAGTAAATCCGAGCCGCCTTGAAACGTGAATACGCCCGAGCCCATGAAATTACTAAACACGATGCCGAAAGTGATGGCGGGATCGTCGCGGGTGGAGCCGTTGGCGTAGGCAATCGGCTCCATGAGCAAACGATGCACGTCAGGGCGGCCGGGAAAAAAGCGCTCGAACATCTGCCCCGTGGTCTCGGGATTGTTGTCGTAGTAGTTCATCGCGCGGAGGTGGTCGTAGAAGGCCTCGACCTCTTCGCGTAGCAGCTTGAACTGCTCGACCAGCACACGGGTGTAATCCTCGCGGGTAAAGGTCGTCCAGACGTCCATCTGAGGATTCACAAAACGCACGTCCTTTAGCTGATGGATGGAGTCTGCAATCTCCTTGGTCCAGTAGCGGCGGCAGCTTTTGATCATGCCGCTCGGGAAACCGTGGAGGGAGATGTCGAAAATGTGTCCGCCCTTCCGCGTGAACCAAGTGGCGAGGCCGCCGTATTGGTAGTGGTGTTCGAGCAACAGGACCTTGTGCCCGGCCTTCGCAAGCACATTGGCTCCAGTGAGGCCACCGAGACCGCTACCGATCACGATTACATCATACTCGTCTGCGACACCTTTGAGCCAGTCGTATGCCATGTTTAAAGGGCCAACTGAAAGCCCTGCGCCTTCATGCGCAAGGGCGGTTTTTAAAATGACGGGCCAAGTGTAAGACTTATTCCGCCGCCCATGCGGAGCCGCGAAAAGCAATCGGGACGACCCGGGCGGGCCTCTTCGCCGGCTTGGCTGCCAGCGAATATTTATGGGCGGCGTCAGGCCAGCCGAGTCACTTCCATCACGACCAGCGTGTCACCTTCGCCCGCGCACCACCGGATGTTCCAACCCGCCACACTCATACCGTAGAGCCGCTCGGGATCAGTTTGATAGGCCGGCTGAACGTCGAGCTGCAGAAGATGCCGCACCAAGGCAGTGACCGACTCGCCCATTTGGTTGGCAAACTCCGGCGAGATCGCCACTGCCTCCGCTGGGCGCACCACCGGAGCTGCCTGCGCCCAGTCGGCGCGAGCGTCGCCCCGTGCCTCGCACCAGGGCAGATAGGGCTTCACGTCGTAAATGGGCGTGCCGTCCACGCAATCTATGCCTCCGACGCGCAGGCCGCCTGGTTCGATGGCGAGCAGTTGCACGAGCGAGAGGCCGATCCCGTTGGGCCGGTTGGGCGAGCGCGAGGCGAAGACGCCGACCCGCTCGTTGCCCCCAAGTCGCGGCGGCCGCACCGTCGCCCCGCCCGCCCACGGCGGATTACGATCAAACCCAGTAACCAGCCACACGTGCGAAAAAGCCTCCAGGCCGCGCGTAAAATCAGCGGCGAAAAACTCCGGCGTAAACTCCACCCAACCCTCTGCCTCCGGCACGATTCCGCTCTGGCGCGGCACGCCAAATTTTTCCGCGAAGGGAGTGCGGACGAACGCTACCGGCCGGATAGTCTGAATCGCGGAGGACACCCCGCACACGCAGATGAATACCGCCGCGATGGCCAGCGTTTATCCCTTTAATCCGAAAACAGCGGGTTGGACACCGCGAGCCCAGCTGAGCACCGGGACGGCTTGCTAATTCATTTTTGGGCGGGTCCCTGTGCCTGCCACCAAGTCCTGAACGCCCGCCAGGCCAGCGCTCGATGACTGATGACGTTTTTGACTTCGTCGCCCAGCTCCGCGTAACTTTGGACGTAGCCCGCCGGCACGAAGAGCGGATCATAACCAAAACCCGCTCCACCCCGCGGCTCGTCGAGCAACACGCCTTCGCACCGCCCTTCAAACACCTGCTCCGTCCCGTCGTCGGCAACGAGCATGAGCAGACAATAAAAATACGCACGCCGTCGCTCGACTGGCACGCCGCGCATGACCTCGGTGAGTTTGCGCAGATTGGCCGCCGTGTCGCCCTGAGCGCCCGCGAAATACGCGCTCTCCACTCCGGGACCGCCGCCAAGGTGCTCGACGCACACGCCGCTATCGTCCGCCAGCACCCAGCTGCCGAGCGGGGCGAGGGCGCGCAAGGCGTGGGCTTTTTTGCGGGCGTTGCCCTCAAAGGTGCCGGTGTCCTCTTGCACCGGCGGCATGCCGCCGAGCGCTTTCGCGGAGAATATCCTGAGGTGAAGTCCATCGCGAACGGTGAGCGCGCTTATCTCTGAAACTTTGTGCGCATTGCCAGACGCGAGATAAAGGCACGGAGAGTCTGGAGCGGCTTGGAAACTCATGGTTTGGGATATACCAAACGCCCGCGCACCAGGGCATCGTCGCCAAACTCAGCCCGATGCAACTCCGTCATCCGGATGCCTTCCCCGGGGCATCCGGGCACCAGCCCGGTAAACGCTTCGCTCGCCTCGGAATCGGCGAATAGGAGGGGCGCCTGGTAGCACAACAGGTAATCGAGCGCACGCGCCGCCAGGATGTTACTCAAAAGCTGCGCGCCGCCCTCAAGGTAAACCCCGGTGATGCTTTCTTCCGCGCAGCGTTGCGCAAACCCATCCCAGGCAACCTTGCCGCGCGAAGCTTCGTGCGACCACACCTGCACCCCCGCCGCCTCCAGCCTGGAGCGGATTCCGGCACTCGCTCCCTGGGTCGTCACGACGATGGTGCTCTCCCGCCAGCGGTCGGTGTAAACCTTCGGCCACTCCGCCGCCTCCATCGCCGCCGTTCGTAGTGTCGTATCGAATACGAATCGCCGGCCGCACTCCTCCGCCTCGCCCGCCAAACGCCGCGTGAGGCTCGGGTTATCCGCCAACACAGTGCCCGCGCCCACCGCGATGGCGGGAAAAAGCTTTCGCCAGCGTTGTCCGTCCGCACGGGCGGCCTCACCGGTGATCCACTTTGACTCGCCGGTGCGGCAGGCGATCTTGCCGTCGAGAGTCATGGCGATCTTGCCCGCGAGCAGCGGACGCTTATCCACGATCCAGTGGTTGAAAATCAGGTTCAAATCGCGGCACGCCACTTCCGCTACACCAGTTATTACGCTGATCCCTTGGGCGCGCAGGCGCTCAAAGCCGCGCCCCGCATGAGCCGGATTCGGGTCGCTCGCGCCGATGACGACATGCTTCAGGCCCGCCTCTACGATGGCATCGCAACACGCGCCGGTGCGCCCATGGGTCGAGCAGGGTTCGAGAGTAACGTAGAGCACCGCACCCGGCCTGGGCGCGCGACCGAGCGCGGCCAGGGCTACGCGCTCAGCGTGCGGGCCGCCGTCCTGCGCATGAAAACCCTCCGCGACGATTACGCCATTCTCGACAATCACGGCGCCGACCATCGGGTTCGGATGGGTGCGCCCCCATGCCCGGGAGGCTAGTGCCAACGCCCGGCCCATAAAAATCTCATCCTGATTCTGCATATTCACACGCCGACAAAGGTGATGCTTCGGCCATCATGCAACACCGTGGTCTCCGGCACGGCGCCCCTGCCGGACCGGGCTCCGCCACGGGCATTGACCCGGCAAGGGGATAACGCATAACCACCGGCGATTCTCCCATGCCTTCATTCCCTTCCGAGGCCGCACCGGCCGCCAATTCCCAGCGTCGCATTCTCTTCGCCAGCCTCGCCGGCACCACCATCGAGTTCTTCGATTTCTACATCTACGCGACGGCAGCGGTATTGGTATTTCCGAAGTTGTTTTTCCCCGCGTCCGACCCGGCGACGGCCACGCTGCAGTCTCTCGCGACCTTCGCGCTCGCGTTCTTCGCCCGCCCGGTGGGCTCGGCGGTGTTCGGCCATTTCGGCGACCGCATCGGCCGAAAGGCCACGCTCGTTGCCGCTTTGCTCACGATGGGTGTGTCCACCGTATGCATCGGACTGCTGCCGACCTACGCCTCCATCGGCGTGCTCGCGCCCGTGCTGCTCGCGCTTTGTCGCTTTGGCCAGGGCTTCGGTCTCGGCGGCGAATGGGGTGGCGCCGTGCTGCTCGCGACCGAGAACGCGCCGCCCGGAAAACGCGCTTGGTATGGGATGTTTCCCCAGCTCGGAGCGCCGCTCGGATTCATCGGTTCGGGAGGCATTTTTCTCGTGCTTTCGGAGACGCTGACCGACTCGCAATTTCTCTCATTCGGCTGGCGGTTGCCCTTCCTCGCGAGCAGCCTGCTCGTGCTTGTGGGGCTCTATGTGCGACTCAATATCACCGAGACACCGGCCTTCCGGGCCGCGATCGAAAAACAGGAACGCGTGGCGGTGCCCTTGGTGAGCGTGATCCGAAACCACGCGCGATCTCTAGTGCTCGGCACCTTTATCGCCCTCGCGACTTTCCTGTTGTTCTACTTGCTCACGGTTTTCTGCCTGAGCTGGGGCACGAGCATGCTAGGCTATAGCCGCGAAAAATTCCTGCTTATTCAATTGGTGGGTGTCTTGTTTTTCGCTTTCACGATTCCGATCTCCGCCCTCTGGGCCGACCGACACGGGCGGCGCCGCACTTTGATTTTGATCACCACCGCCATCGTCGTCTTCGGGCTCACCTTCGGTCCGCTTATCCAGGCCGGCGTCGCTGGCGTGGTGCTCAGCCAGATCGTAGGCTTCGCGTTGATGGGGCTGACCTACGGTCCGATGGGCACGATATTATCGGAGTTATTCCCCACCGCCGTTCGCTATACCGGCGCGTCACTGACCTTCAATCTCGCCGGTATTTTCGGTGCTTCGCTCGCCCCTTCTGTCGCCACTTGGCTCGCCACGAACCACGGACTCCCTTCCGTCGGCTTTTACCTCGCAGCCGCCGCCGGGCTCAGTCTGCTCGCTCTGATTCTGAGCAAAGAAACCCGCCACAACGCCTGACGTCACCCGCTAGCCACCGATCAAACCAGCTCAGGCCTCACGGAGGGATTATGCAGTTTTTCCTGCAAAACCGTGGTCTCGGGGCCGTGTCCGGGGTAGAGAGTCGTGGCGTCGGGCAGCGTGTAAATCTGGGTGCGGATCGAGTTAGCGAGCTGCGGCATACCGCAGTTCGGAAAATCGGTGCGCCCCACTCCGCCGTTGAAGATGGCGTCGCCGCAAAACGCCACCGCATCGGCCGCGCTCCAGAACAGCACACTGCCCGGACAATGCCCCGGCACATGCCGCACTTCCCAGTTGCGCCCGAGCGCCTCAATCACATCGCCCTGCGCGATCCAGTGGTCCACTTTCACCACTTCGAGGCGGATCGTCTTGGGCAGAAAAACTTCCATCACGCCCGGTGTCTCCAAAAAGATTTTATCCGCAGCGTGGGCGCTTACCTTTGCACCGCTGGCGCGCACGACCGGGCCGACGCCCTGCATATGATCCCAGTGGCCGTGTGTGAGCCAAAGCCCGGTAAGCTTGCAGCTCTCGGCTTCGAGGAGCGGTGACACGTCTTGCCAGACCGCGTCCGGAGCATCGATCAACACCGCCTCTCCACGCGCAGCGTCGGTGAGCAGGTAGGCATTGGTCTCAATCGGACCGGCGGGCAAAACGTGAATCTTCATTGCGCGCCAGCACACGCCAAAGCCCCGCGCCCGCAAGTCCCGAGCGGCAAAACCTTGGGAGGGAAATCTGAACCAGTCCCTCAACCCGAAGGCCAAGTTCTTCGACGTTTTCGGTGGATGAGGGTGCGCTCAGCGCCAACTTTGACGTAACGAAGGCGCAGAGCGCTTTCGCTCGGCAGATGCGGCAAACGCGAGATGGCGCTGCCTTTCCGCTACGCCTACCAAATGGAAACGTCGAAGAACCGAAAAACGCGATTGAGGGCGATGAGCCGCTGCAAGATCACGAGGTAGATGGCGGCGCGCGAAACCCGAACCGGCACCCCGGCTCCGCGACCCTTTCGAAGTGCATTCCAAGGAGCAGCTTGAGCTGCCAAATCCCTTTTATTTAACTGATTTTAACGAGGCGTATCCATTCGACCAATGGCGAATTGGCGTTCATTGGTTCGTCATAGCGCGGCGCCGTGGCATGTAACCCTCTTTGCTTCCGAGGAATCGCTACTCCGCCCCCACCACCGCATGAAAGGCATGATCTTTACTCGGCTCATTGAAATGGCCGACACGATGCTCGGCCCCGACCGGGTCAAGATGGTCATAGCCGAGGCTTGCCTGCCTTCAGGCGGCGCCTACACCGCCGTCGGCAATTACCCCCATTCGGAGGCAGTCACCCTTCTCGATGCCTTCAGCGCCGCTTCCTGCATGCCCGTCCGTGACCTGCTCGGGCGATTCGGCGAGCACATGCTGGAATATCTCCACCGCCGATACACCGCTTTTTTCGAAAAATGCCCGGACGCTTTCTCCTTTTTCGAAAGCATCGATAGCTACGTGCACGTCGAGGTGCGCAAGCTCTACTTCGACGCCGAGCTACCCCGCTTAGTTGCCGCCCGCGATAGCCCTGGCCGGCTGCGCTTCGACTACCACTCCTCCCGCCACTTGGAGGACTTCGCCGCCGGCCTCATTCGTGGCACACTCCGGCTCTTCTTGGAAAACGCCAACGTTACCCAGACCGATGCTTCCGGCGAATACGGCCCGTGCATCCGCTTCATCATCGAAAAACAACACCCTCCAAGCCATGTCCTCTAATGACCCTGTCATCACCGACCCAGCCCTCGTCGCACGCTTGGAACGCGAGCGCCGCGCGCGCGTGGAGGCCGAGAACTTACTCGAGGCCAAGTCGCGCGAACTTCACCTCGCCAACCAAAACCTCTCCCGGCTAGACACCGCCCTTGAGGCCCGCGTCACCATGCGCACCCACGAGCTCGAAAAGGCCCGTCAGACCGCCGTCGCCGCCAGCGCAGCTAAGAGCGATTTCTTCGCACGCATGAGCCACGAAATCCGCACCCCGCTGAACGGCGTCATCGGTGCCACCGTTCTGCTGCGCGACCAATTGTCTGATCCGGCCCACCGCGTCCTGCTGGACACCATTTCCGCTTCCTCCGAACTCCTCCTCGGCCTCGTCAACGACGCGCTCGACTTCGCTCGCATCGACTCGGGTCGCTTGGAACCCATCACCGCTCCTTTCGACTTGCCCGCCTTGGTCAATCGCTGCGGGGATCTTTTTCGCACCACCGCCGACAGCAAGGGACTCGCTCTCCTTATCGATTGCACCATCCCTGCCCACACTTTCGTGATCGGCGACTCGCTCCGGCTCCAGCAGGTCCTCGTAAACCTCCTCGGTAACGCCTTCAAATTCACCCAATCCGGCCAGGTCGTTCTCGCCATCCACCCCAAGCCTTCTTCGGCAGACGCCACCTCTCATTACCATTTCTCGGTCAGCGACACCGGCCCCGGCCTCGACGCCGACCAACAAGCCCGACTCTTCCAGCCCTACTCGCAGGCCGGACGCCAGGCCGAGGATCGCGCCGGCGGCTCAGGCCTCGGCCTCGTCACCTGCGAGCGCCTGGTCGCCCTCGCCGGAGGATCACTCTCCCTCGAAAGCACCCCGGGGCTCGGCTCGGTTTTCTCCTTCACTTTGCCCCTGCCCGCCGCCCCTGATGCCCCCGACGGCCCCGCATCCGACCCACTCGCTATCCCGCTCGACTCTTCCCCTTTGCGCATCGTCATAGTGGACGACCTGCAGGCTAATATTGAGGTCTTGGGTCTCATCCTCCGCCGTATGGGTCATGAGGTCGCAGCTTTTCTCTCTGGAGCCGAAGCCGTCGCTTACCTCGCCGAAAACCCGGCAGACTTGGCCTTGATTGACCTTCAGATGCCCGGCATGGACGGAATGGAAACCGCACGCCTGCTTCGTGCCATGCCCGACGTCGGCCCCCGCCTCCGCCTCATCGTCTTCACCGCCGACGCCCGCGTCGAAACGATAGAAACCTGCCTCGCCGCTGGCTTCGATGGCTGCCTGCACAAACCTCTACGCCCCGCCGTCCTTAAGCAGACCCTCGATCGCCTGCGAATCAGGCCTTAGCCCCCCCTCCGCCCTCATAAAACCGTGCAAGCGGTTTTGATTCGCCGTGCTCACCCCTGCGGCGCCGCTCTGATTGCGGGCCGCCATCTCCGCTTCGCTCCGTTCGCGCTTCGCTGATGCGTTGACGAGACCGCCCGCTTCGTGAAGAACCGATGGCACACCACGACATGAGTAGCCAAGGTTCCGGCCCAGTCCCCTCCTCCGCCCCGAGTTCCGCCACGCCGATTATCAAGCCCACGGACTTGCGCGGCATCCTGCGCTATGTGCCCCGCTTTCAAGGGCAAATCTTCGTGCTCGCCCTCGACGGCTCCGTCGTCGCCGACGAGAATTTTGGCAACCTTCTGGTCGATATCGCAGTCCTCCGCAGTCTCGGTATCAAGGTCGTGCTCGTTCACGGTGTCGGCCACCAGCTCCGCGAGCTTTCCGAAACGCGCAATATACCCATCTCAAATCTCGACGGCACCGGCGTGACCGACGCCGCCACGCTCGATCTCGCCATTCGCGCCTCCGCCCGGGTCTCGCACCTCATCCTCGAGGGCCTCACCCAAAACGCCTTGAAATGCGCCATCACCAACGCCGTGCGCGCCCTTCCTGTCGGCATCTTGCGCGGCGTCGAGCAGATCTACAGCGGCAAGGTCGATCGCATTGATAAAGATTTTCTCAACCACCTCATCGAGCGCGATATCGTGCCCATCATCCAGCCCATCGGCTACGCGCCGGAGGGCCAGTCTTTGCGCATCAACTCCGATCTGCTCGCCGCCGAAGTAGGCGAGGCACTCGGCGCATCCAAAGTGATCTACCTCGGCGCTCTCGCCGGCCTCGAAATCAACGGGGAAGTGCATCGCGAGATCTCGATTGATCGCCTCCGCGCCCTGCTCAAGGACCACCCTTCCCACATCGCTCCCGCCGCGTTCAGCAAAGCCCAACACGCCGTCCGCGCGCTCGAGACCGGCGTCTCTCGCGTTCACTTGGTGGATGGGCGCACCTTTGACGGCCTCATCAACGAGATCTTCTCCAACGAGGGCGTCGGCACACTCATCTACGCGAACGATTATCAGCAAATCCGCAAAGCCCGCCGCGCCGACGTGCGCCACATCTACAACCTCACCCGCGCGGCCGTCCGCCGCGAGGAGTTGCTGCATCGCACCCAGACGATGATCGAGAAGCACATCGATCAGTTCGATGTGTTCGAGATTGATGAGAACATCATCGCCTGCGTGACGCTGACTTTCTACGCCGACAAACCGCAGCTCGCCGAAATTGGTTCGGTTTACGTGATGCCCTTTTACCAAAACCGCGGCATCGGACGAAAGCTGGTCGAATACGCCTGCCTGCGCGCCAAAGAACGCGGCGCGACGCAAGTCCTCGCGCTCTCGACCCAGAGCTACTCGTTTTTCACTTCGGTGATGAACTTCGAAGAGACGACGAGCGCCGCCCTGCCCGAAGCCCGCCTGAAGAGCTACGCCGAAAGCGGCCGTAATCCCAAGGTGCTGATCAAGACGCTCTGAGCCTGACCCCGTGGGTTCCTCCACGTTTCCAGTGGGTGGCTCGTTAGCGAGAGTGCACAGGCTGTTGCCCTGCCTTGGAGTTTTATCGGTCTGGGGCGCTTCCGTTGGTCTGGGAACGCCCCGCGACCCGCAGGCTGCCGCCAAAAATCCGCTCTTCTTCGAAGCTTGTTCGGCCATGCGCGCCACCTGCGGAGCTCGAGTTAAAAGCTCTGTTTACTCGTTCCGCTTAATGCGTGCCGTGCCCTGCGAATCCTCGGCGTAGCAGGATCCATTGTTCCTCCATCTGCCCAAAGGGCACCCGATTAAGTCACCCTCCGCTGCACCTTCGCGGTTAAAAAATTCCGTCTCCGGTCCCGCCGTCACAAAAGATTGGATACGGTTTTCGGTGGATCAACCCGCTAAGCTGCCTGATTTCCCCGTCACCCTTCCTCCGTGCCCTCTGTGTCCGCGCTCCAGCTCGGCTCTGAGACACTATCGGCATCCGCGACCCTCCGAGCAATCCGCGGTAAAAAATGCCGCGTTTCCGGGCCGCCCCGCGTCGCCCCTGAGCAAAACTGCACACCGCCGCTTCCTCCTCGTCTTCAAATTATTATAAACTCCCAGTAAAAACACCGAGGAAATCGCACAAACCACCCATCCACCCGATCCCCTCATTTTTCTCCCCCGCCCCGCTGCCCCGCTGCCATCCGCAAACCCACTTTCCCCTGAGCCTGAAATCCACCCGCGTGTTTTCCCGCCACGGACCGCCGCTTGCCGAGCGGCATTTGAGGCAAACCCTTGCCAGAGAGCGCCCTGCACCCCCTTCCACCCTCCGTCTTTAGGCCTTGAGTTAGGGTTCTCCGTTTTCCGCCCTCAGGTTTCAGGTTTCAAGTTTCAGGTCTCCGTCCTCAGATCTCAAGTCTCAGCCTTCAGGTTTCGTTCCCGCGGCCTCGCGGTCGCGGTTGTCACCCAATCTTCACACCCGCGCCTTGCTAACAATTAAAGCCCGCTGCGAACCTTTGGCCCGTCAATTGCAATAGTCGTCCATTCATTTAAATCCATTCTCATGAAAAACCACCTCACCTCCACCGCATCCCGCCGCATCCCGGCCCGTCTCGTCGCCAAAATTCTCGTGGCGCTGCCCTTGTTGGCTGCTACTGCATCAGCTCAGGTTACTCTGTCGGGCGGCAACTACACGCAGAATTTCAACTCAATTGGCTCTGGTCTTCCCGCCGGTTGGGGTGTTCGCACGGGAGCAAACGCCAGTGCGCTTGGCACCGCAGCGACGCTCATTTCCTCCAACGCTACTACAAATGATTGGTCTAGCACGTCAGGTAATTTTAGACCTGCCGCAGCTGCAAGCGCAGGTTCTTCGAGCAACGCCACAGTCCAATTCGCCTCAGCCGATAGAGCGCTTGCCGTTCGCCAAACTGGATCCTTCGGAGATTCAGGTGCTTCATTTAACTTTAATTTCAATTCTTCCGGCCTAACTGTAAACTCGCTCAGCATAGACCTACAAATGCTCAGTGTGCAGACACGAAGCACAACATGGAGCCTACAATACGGAACCGGGGCAACACCCACATCGTTCACGACCCTCGGAACATTCAGTGACCCAGGAGCGTTCGGCTCGACTACCCAAACGTTTACGACCGGCCTGTCCGGGATTAGTAATCTTTCTAGCGTGTGGTTTCGAGTCGCGGCATTATCTTCAACAACCGGCTCCGGAAGCCGTGATACCTTCGGCATTGATAACTTCACGATGTCTTACGCTGCCGCCGCGGGTGGAGCCGTATCAATCGGTTTAGGCAACACTTTCACGCCGACAAGCTTCGGTGGTGCCACGTTCACTACTCTCGATACAGCCCTCCTCAATGGCACTGCAGCCTCGATCAACCTGAACGGCGCGGTTACTGCCGCAGGGCTCAAGTTCGTCACCACCGGCTACACCCTCGCCTCACCGACCGGCTCCGACACGATCGCTGTGACCGGTGCGATTGATGTCGCCACCGGCGGCAACGGCACCCTGAGCGCCAAGCTGACCGGCTCCAACGCACTAAGCAAGACCGGCACGGGCAACCTCACGCTCTCCAACGCAGCCAACGACTTCGTTGGTAATATTTCCATCGGTGGCGGCACCCTCGAAATCACATCCGATGGCGCGCTGGGCAACACCGCGAACGACATCGCACTCGCCGGCGGCACCCTCAAAACCCAAACCTCCATTTCACTCAACACTGGTCGCGACCTCAGCGGCGCTGGATCGCTCGCCATCGCAAGTGGCCAGACCCTCACCCTGAACGGCAACTTGACCAGCGCCGCCCTCACCCTCTCCGAGACGGGCACCCTGGCTCTGGCCGGTAGCACTAACAGCGCCTCCAGCCTTGCCTTCACCGCCCCTGGAGCTGTCAGCGGCACTGCACTTACCCTTAACGGCGGCATCACCACCGGTGCCTACTCCGGCAACGCGAGCGTAAGCAATAACCTCGATTTCGGCACCACCGCCGACCGCGCACTCATGATTGAAGGCAATCTCCAGCTCGCCGGTAGCACAACCCTAGGAGCGGCCCGCCGCTTGATCAAGACCGGCAACGGAACCCTCACTCTCTCTGGCGATCAAGCCGGGAATCTCGGGGGCATTCGGCTCGGCGTTCAAGGTGCGACACCGGTCGAAGGCGGCTCCCTTGTTGTCTCCGCCAACAACGCTCTCGGTAACACTACCTTCCAGTTCAACTCTGGAACCCTGAGCTCCTCCGGTGAGCGGACTTTCGCGAACGCTATCTCCATCGGTGGACGCGGCAACGGTGTATCCGCACCCACCCTTTCTGGCTCAAATGCCACCTTTAACGGCAGCGGAAATGGATTTTTCGAAGCGACCGGCACCACGGGTGAACTTCGTCTCGATGTGAATAACACGACGACCATCACTGGCAACTGGACGGCAACAAGCGGCGCCGGCAATTCCACCGGCATCACGATCGGCGGCACCGGCAGTTTGGTTCTCGGTGGCAACGCCTCGGCTCTCACGGAAACCGTGACTCTCGCCAACTCCGTCAGCCTCCAAGTCAGAAACGCCCTCGGCGGCGGCGTAACCGCAGGCTCTGGCACCACCCTCGGCGGCAACGGCACCATCGCCGGCAACGTAGCCCTCGCCAGCGCCACCATCGGCTCAGCTGGCGATACGCTCAGCCTCGGCAGCAACCTCACCACCACCGGCACGAGCAACGTCGCCGCATCATCCGTCGTGAATGTAGCTGGCTCCACTACCGTCTCGACCGGCACCTTCACGCTTAATGGCGAGCTCAACAGCTCTGGTGGCGTGACTGTCGCGACCGGTGCATCCTTGGTCGGCAATGCGAACATCACCAACGCTACCACCCTCTCCGGCGGCACCCTCGGCACCTCGGGCAACACGCTTACCCTTGGCAGCACCCTCGGCGTCACAGAGAGCAGCTCCATCGCCAGCGGCGTGACCGTCAACGTTGGCGGCACCACGACCCTCAGCGGCGGCGTGTTCTCGGTCAACGGCACTCTCGGTGGCACAGGCTCGAAAATCGTCGGCACCGGCGCCACCCTCGGCGGCAACGGCACCATCAGCGGCCCCACCACCATCCAGTCCGGTGGCTTCCTCTCCCCCGGCAACAGCCCCGGCATCCAAACCTTCACCGATGACCTCACCCTCTCGGGCACGACCGTCATGGAAATTAACGGCACCGTTCGCGGCACCGGCTACGACGGCATCAATCTTACCGGCACGATCGCCGATACGCTTACCTATGGCGGAACTCTGAGCATGTCATTCAACGCCCCGATCACAGCCACCGTTTATGACCTCTTCGCCATCGGTAGCGTCGTCGAGGGCGGTGACTTTGGAATCGTTTCCATCGGAGGCACCGCTGTCGTCGCGACCACCGGAACAATCACCGGCTCCGGTTGGACCGCCACCGTGGCCGAAATCCTTTCAGGGCCGACCTGGAACCTGATCTTCAGCAATGCCACCGGCGACCTCACCATCACCGCCATCCCAGAGCCCTCCGCCTACGCCGCGCTCGCCGGTTTCGGCATGATCGGCTTCGCGCTGTATCGCCGCCGCAGTCAGAACGCCGCCAAACGCGCCGCCTGATCAGCCCTTCACCTTAAACTCCCACCTTAATCTTCTGCCAACGGCAGATGGCCCGCCCTCACCCGGCGGGCCCTTTTTGTTTTGCGCCTAAGACCCTGCCGCTGGGGAGGAAAACGACGATGAGCGCGGCAAGGGGAAGAAACCAAATGGCCGAACCGTTCAGATTTTTAACGCGAAGACGCGAAGAGCCGATAAGATCGGTAGGTAAATGAATTAAACCTAAATTCGGCAGTTCAAACCGACCGCGGATTACGCGGATCGAGCGGATAAAACAGGATACAGAAAATACCACGAACCGAAGGAACTCACCCTGGGGGTGATGCATAGATGTTTGGCAATCGTCTGGTATCCGCGTCCATCCGCGTAATCCGCGGTTTCCAATGCCGTTTTTAGGCTGAAAGCTAGGGGCGGGGTAGGTATCAGGAGTCCCCTTTGCCTCCGTGCCTCTATGGTGAAAAACTTCAGCGCGTGCGCTTTGGTTTTGTTTTCGCGGGATTCGTGTGTTTCGTCACCCGCTATGTCAGACGCAAAACTTCTAGAGATTTTTCCCAATCCCGCGCCCAAGCGCGATTTTCTGATCGAGCACACGCATCACGAATTCACCTCGGTGTGCCCGATGACGGGGCATCCCGATTTCGGCAACATCACGGTGCGCTACGTGCCGGATAAAACCTGCGTGGAGCTGAAGTCGCTCAAGATCTATTTCCACGCCTTCCGCAACCAGGGTATCTTCTTCGAGGCAGTGACCAATAAAATCTGCGACGACCTCGGCGCGGCGCTCAAGCCCCGCAGCTTGGAAATCGTGGCGGACTGGAAGGCGCGCGGCGGCTTCACCTCGGTGGTGACGGCGCGCTGGACCAAGCCGAAGGCCAAGTAAAAGTCGGGCGAGCGGTCAGCTGTGCGGCCCGTCCCAACAACGCGCTCTTTCTGCGAAGCCTGATGACGCAGCAAAGGCGCCGCACAGCCGGGCTTTCTAAACGCGGCTGGGCCTACTAGAGCCGCCGCGCCTTGCCGGCGGTGTTGGCCCCTTCCCACTCCTCTTTGGTCGGGAGGGTGTTAGGCATCGCCGTCTCCGCTACGAGTTCGTCGCCCCGGTAAATACGCACCCAGACGCCATGAAGTTTATCCCGGGCGGTGCGTTTTTTATCGGAGTCGCTCCAGACCCAACCGGACTTCAAGGCGACCTTCACCGCCTCCACCGTGTCGGTGCGAAATTGCACCCGGCCGCTCATCGGTATCGGCTCCACCTCGGCCTGACCGCGACGGCGCTTGAGCTTGGCCTCCTCCTTCGAGTCGATGAGTTGCTCCGAGGGATCCAGAAAGAGCACGTATTCGGCCCGGAGTTTATCGAGCGGCTGGTTTGAGCGGTTGGCGAGAGTGACGTTAAAACCCCACTGTTCGTAGCTGTAAGTCACGCCGGTAGCCTCCTTCTTTTCGGTCGAAAATTTGGCGCGGCTGAGCTCGATCAACACGCTGCCGGCCGGCATCGGCTTGGGCTTGGCGGCCGCCTCAATGGCCTCGGTGCGGAGGGCGCGTTGGTCATCCTCGGCGAGGGCGGAGAAGGGCAGGGTGAGAACCTGGCCGGTGTCGCTCCGTTTGAGGCGCACGCCCTCGGCCTCGAACGAGATAATGTCGGCCTCAATGGTGCGCCCATCCTTGGCGGTGAAAGTGCGGGCGTGGGCAGGCGACACCGAGGCAAACAAGACGGCACCAAGAATCGAAAGAGTGAGCAAAAGGCGTGGAAGCATGGTAAACAATACCTATGCCTCGAGGCGGAACGCGACAAGGTTAAGCAAGGGCGCTTCGGTTACTTTTTAAAAACGGGAACCCGGGCCCTCCGCGCAAGCCGGCCATCCCTGAACGCGAAGCCGATATCAAGGGCCGCAGGCGAGATCGTTTCAAAGCGAACGCGGGTGCGCGGATTCGACTTCGCGTCCCTTCGCGAGCCTTCGCTGTTAAAAAATGCCGCGCTCCGGCCCGAGTTACGGTTCTGAGCTTCGAATTAAGCGCGCAGCGCAGCGACCACGGCGGCGTGAAGCTCCGGCGTGGCGGCGGCGATGATGTGCGCAGCCGGGTAGGCCGCCCCACCCTGCCAATCGCTGATGACGCCGCCCGCGCCGCGCACCACCGGGATGAGCGCTGCGATGTCCCACGGGTTCATGATCGGGTCGAGGCAAACATCCGCGCGCCCGCTGGCTAGCAGCAGGTAGCCGTAACAATCTCCCCAGGTGCGCACCAAGCGGGCGCGGGCGAGCAGGCGCTCGCAGGCCGCGCCGTTCTGGTAGCGCGCAAGGTTGAGATGGTCGCTGGTGAGCACCGTAGCCTGCGCGACTTCGGTGGTGGCGCGGCAACGCACGGGGCGGCCGTTGAGGGTCGTGAGCACGTTATCACCGAGCAGAAGCTGCCCGAGCACGGGCTGGTGGATGCAACCCAGCACGGGCTGGCCGCGATGGAGCAGCGCGATGAGGGTGCCCCACAGCGGGACGGCGGTGATGAAGGCCTTGGTGCCGTCAATCGGATCGATCACCCAGACAAACTCCGCGTCCTCCCGCACGTTGCCGAGCTCCTCGCCGATGATGCCGTGAGTGGGGAAACGCGCCTCAATCAGCCGACGCAACAGCGCCTCCGCGCCTCGATCGGCGGCGGTGACGGGAGAGGCATCGTCCTTGGACTCCACCGCAAGATCAGTGCGCCCGTAAAACGGCAGGATAAACCGACCGCTCTCGGCGGCGAGTTCGGCGATGAAGGCGCGATAGGGTGCGAGGTCCATGAAGGAAGATTCGGAGGTCTAACCATGAAACACGTGAAACACACGAAAAACGAACCGGATTTAAAGGTCGGGCCATGATGACTGGATTTCGTGCTCTTTCGTGTGTTTCGTGATCCTCATGTTCTGGAACGATCAGCTTATTCACTTCGTTGATTTCGAGGGATCGATCGTGTCAGGGATTCTTGAATACGGCTTCGTTTCGCTGCGCGGCGGAAAAGTTGTGTCGGCGGGCGGGCGCTTCTGCCGGCCCGCGGGCCGGGTGCGGGCGGAAGAAACCGCGGTGCACGGGCTCGCCGCGGAAGCCCTGGCGGACTGCGCACCCTTCGCGGATGAGTTCGATATTTTTTCCCGATTACGGGAAACCGGACCGCTGGCGGCGCATTTTTCAAACGCGGAAAACACCTTGATCAAAACAACCTGGCCCTACCCCCGAGCGGTCCCGGATTTCACGCATGCCACCGACGCCCGCCTCGTCCTCGACTGGGGACCGTGGATAGATACCGGGCGGCTCTACACGCAAACACGGGGCGGCGCGGGCGGAGTTGCTCAGGGGACCACCAGCGGACTCGGGCTGGCCGAGCTCGTGGCGGCCGAGGGCTTGCAAGCGCGGCTCGACGCGCTGGCGGCGGAGCATTGTCCGCCAGAGCGTCGGCACTACCACGCGGCGCTCTATGATGCACTCGCCGGAGCGTTGCTGTTGACCCGGCTGGCGGCATTGCCCGCCTGGGGTGATAAATCGCTGCGCTGGCTGATCGAGCACAGCACCCTGAACGCGGGAAAACGCGAAATCCTGCGGCAGGGGGAGCTGTTCTAGCCGCAAACGACGAGACTGGAGAGCTGCGCCAGCGTCACGGAATGGAGCGAATCCCAGCGGGCGGTGGCGTGGGGAAAGTCGTGATGGGCAGTTGCGGGGTTGGGGATGACAACCACTCGCAATCCGGCGCGGGCCGCGGCGACGTGTCCTGGCACCGAGTCCTCAAATGCAATCGCATCAAGCGCCGGGATGCCAAGTCGAGCGAGGGCCGCGATGTAGAGGTCCGGCGCGGGTTTACCAAACTGCACATCTCCGCGACAGAGCACGGCGTCGAAAAACCCAAGCAGGCCGCGCGGGGCTAATTGGCCCTCGACGTGAGAGTGACTGGAGTTGGACGCAACGGCCAGCCGCAGACCCGCCGCGCGAGCCTCGGCAAGCAGGTCCGCAATCCCGGGCCGGACGGGAGCGGCGGCCATCAAAGCACGGGCGAGCACGCGGTGGCGCTGTTCGAGCCCCTCCCTGTCGTGTAAGAGAGGATACGCTTCCCATTTGTCAGACACGATACCCACGTGCCCCACGAGCGCATGAAGCACCTCCGGACGGGCCAAGCGTCCGTCTTCGCGGTGAATGGTTTGCCACGAGTCTATGATCGCGGACTCGGTGTCTACTATAAGCCCGTCAAAATCGAAGATAAGTCCGCGCAATCCCATGGCGGGATCGTGACCATGAAGCGCAATGGCGCAACCA
The DNA here is from genome assembly GCA_945898185.1 of Akkermansia muciniphila. Lineage (GTDB taxonomy): Bacteria > Verrucomicrobiota > Verrucomicrobiia > Opitutales > Opitutaceae > IMCC26134_A. The sequence continues at coordinate 32,929 of CAMDHP010000001.1, forward strand.
CCGGCGGCACTTGGCGAAAGCCCATGGAGGCAGCGGCCGCCCCCCCTTTTTTTAAGGACCGAAGAAAGACGGCGACCCAGCGGGCTTTATCGGTCGGCGCCTCACGGTCCATCTTGCAGATGTCGGCCCCCTTCGTTCTTACTCCAGACCCACGATGTCCACGGCTTCCCTCCACCCCACCTATATCATCGGCCACAAAAACCCCGACGCCGACTCCATCTGCGCCGCCATCGCCTACGCCGCCTACAAAGAAGCCCGAGGCCTCCCCGGCTACATCGCCGCCCGCTGCGGTAACTCCAACGCCCGCATCGACGCCATCCTGAATCGCTTTCAACACCCGCTGCCGCTTCTCCTCTCCGATGTCACCCCGCGCGTCCGCGATCTGATGGTTTCCAACGTCGTGAGCGTCTCGCAGGACGCCACCTGCGCCGAGGCCCTTGAATTAATTGACGCCCACGACGTTCGCATCCTGCCCGTCGTCGCCGCCGACCAAAGCGTCGTCGGCACCGTGTCCATTTTTCAACTCGGCGGTTTCTTCGTCCCCAAGGTCCGCGAGCCACGCGAAATGCGCAAGGTCCACACCAGCCTGAGCCATATCGTCCGCGCCCTCCACGCCACGATCATCCACCTGCCGGAGCCCACCCGCGAGGACGAGCTCTTCGTGCGCGTCGGCGCGATGGATATCACATCCTTCGGCAAAGCTTCCGCCTCCGATGGCATTCGCGCGGAGCAGTCCATCATCATCGTCGGCGACCGGCGCGACATCCAGCTCCGCTCGATCGAGATGGGCGTCCGCCTGCTCGTCATCACCGGTAATCTACCCGCTGAAGCCGACATCGTCCAAGCCGCCGCCGCACGCGGCGTCGCCTTGATTGTCAGCCCCTCCGACACCGCCACCTCGGCCTGGCTCATCCGCTCAGCCACCAAACTCGACCGCCTCATCGACCGCAAGTACGCCTCCCTCCCGCCCGATCTGCGCATCTCGGATCTGCGCAAAAAAATCAACAGCCACAACACTGCCGCCTTCGTCGTCATGGGCGAGGACGGCCGCCTCCTCGGCATCCTCACCCGCACTGACGTCCTTAAGCCCTCCCGCACCCGCCTCGTCCTCGTTGACCACAACGAAATGTCCCAAGCCGTCACCGGCGCCGAGGAGGTCACCATCACCGAGATCATAGACCACCATCGCCTCGGCTCCCTTTCCACCCAGCAGCCGATCCTGTTTATCAACGACCCCGTCGGCTCCACCTGCACCATCATCGCCGAGCTCTTCCGCCGCGACGGCCTCGCCCCCACGCCCCAAATCGCCGGTATTCTCATGAGCGGCATCATCTCCGACACGCTCCACCTCAACAGCCCCACCTCCACCGAAAAGGACGCAATCCTGCTCACCTGGCTCTCGCGAATTGCCTCCATTGATTCCCGCCAGCTCGCAGAGCTTATCTTCAGCTCCGGCTCCGTCATCCTCGCCAACCCGCCCGAGAAGGTCATCCGCACCGACTTCAAGGCCTACAACGAGGACAACGTTCGCTTCGCCGTCTCCCAAGTCGAGGAACTCGGCTTCGGTAACTTCTGGCAGCACTCGAAACAACTCATCCGCGCCCTCGACGAACTCTGCACCCAAGAAGATCTCTGCTTCGCCTGCCTGCTCGTCACCGACATCAACACTCAAAATTCGCTCCTCCTTTTCAAGGGCGACCCCGAGATCACCGCCCGCATCACCTACCCCACCGTTGAGGAGGGCGAGATCTTCGACCTGCCGGGCATCGTCAGCCGCAAGAAACAGCTCATCCCCTACCTGACCACCTTGCTGCGCGAAATCGCCAGCGACGGCCTCACCCCCACCCATCGCGGCAGGAATTATAAACCCGGCGCGTAGCCCGCCGCCATCCGTCGATCGTTCTCTTACTCGTTCTCGTTCTCGGCGGGGGCGTGGGGGAGCGAAGCTGGGTTCGGCCGAGAACGAGAACGGGTAAGAGAACGAGAACGATTTTTCGACCCTTCCACAAACCGCCCTCCGCCCTCAGGTCTCGGCCCTCAGGTCTTCCGTCCTTCGTCCCCGCGCTTGCCTCCGCGCCACCCAATCCCGCATGTTCCACCGTTTATGACCGCCGAGCCCTCCGCCGCCAGCGAGCCCTCCCTACCCGCATCTCCCGCTCTCTCCAGCGATTTCATCCGCGACATCGTCCAGCAACACGTCGCGGAAAACCGCTACCCCGCTGGCATCGTCACCCGCTTCCCGCCCGAGCCCAACGGCTACCTCCACATCGGCCACGCTAAATCCATCTGCCTCAACTTCGGCATCGCCCTCGAAAACGGCGGCCGCTGCCACCTCCGCATGGACGACACCAACCCGGCCAAGGAGGACATCGAATACGTCGAGTCCATCACCGCCGACGTCCGCTGGCTCATCGCCGGTTGGGCCGACTCCATCCTCGGCCTTAAACCCCGCGGCGCCCTGCCCGCTGACGTCGCCGGCAGCTCCCGCCCAGACATCCTCGCCTCCCCCGCGCCCGTCGCCGCCAACACCGACCCCGCCACCGAGCCCTTCTTCACCAGCGACTACTTCGACGCCCTTTATGGTTACGCCGAGCAGCTTATTACCCGCGGCAAGGCCTACGTCTGTGACCTCACTCCCGCCGAGACCGAGGCCTACCGCGGCTCGCCCGACACCCCGGGTAAAAACAGCCCGTTCCGCGACCGTCCCGTCGCCGAGAGTCTCGACCTCTTCCGCCGCATGCGCGCCGGTGAGTTCCCCGACGCCGCCCGCACCCTCCGCGCCAAGATAGACATGTCCTCGCCCAACATGTGGCTGCGCGATCCCCTCCTTTACCGCATCCGCCACATCGCCCACCACCACGCCGGCGCCGGCTGGCCCATCTACCCGCTTTACGATTTCGCCCACGGCCTGAGTGACTACCTTGAGGGCATCACCCACTCCATCTGCACCCTCGAGTTCGAGGTCCACCGCCCTCTCTACGATTGGCTCCTGGAGTCCCTCGACCTCCCGCGCGCCCTGCCCCGCCAATACGAGTTCGCGAAGCTCAACCTCGCCTACACCATCGTCAGCAAACGCAAGCTCTTGCAGCTTGTGCAGGAGAACCACGTCTCCGGCTGGGACGACCCCCGCCTGCCCACCCTCTCCGGCATCCGCCGCCGAGGAGTGCCCGCCGCCGCCTTGCGCAGCTTCGTCACTGGCATCGGCGTCACCAAATTCGACAGTCTCACCGAGCTCGCCGTTTACGAAAACGCCGTGCGCGATGCCCTCAACGCCCTCGCCCACCGCCGCCTCGCCGTGCTTCGTCCGCTCAAGCTCGTGCTGACCAACATCGCCCCCGGCGAGACCGTCGAGTGCAACGCCGGCAACCACCCCGCCGACCCCGCAGCCGGCTCCCGCACCCTCGCCCTCACCCGCGAGGTGTTCATCGAGACCGACGACTTTGCCGAGATCCCGCCGCCGAAATATTTCCGCCTCAAGCCGGGCGGCGATGTCCGCCTCAAATACGCCTGCATCATCACGTGCGACGAGCTCATCAAAGACGCCGCCGGCAACCTCGTTGAAATCCGTTGCACCGCCGACTTAACGACCCGCACCGGCCAGCCCAACTGCGACCGCAAGGTCAAAGGCACCATCCACTGGGTCAGCGCCGCCACCGCGATCGAGGCCGAGGTGCGCCTCTACGACCGGCTCTTCACCAAAGCCGAGCCCGACGCCGATGGCGATTTCAAGAGCCACCTCAACCCGCGCTCGCTCGAAGTTGTAACTGCGAAGCTGGAGCCCTCGCTCGCCACCGCGACGCCCGCCGACCGTTTCCAATTTGAGCGCCTCGGCTACTTCACGCCCGACGCCAAGGACAGCACCCCCGGCCGCCCCGTCTTCAACCGCACCATCACCCTCAAAGACACTTGGTCGGCGAAGTAGGATACTCCGCCCGCCACCATCAGGCGCGCCAGTGGGGACGGATTTGCGAGCAGGCCGGGTGCGTTTCTCGGCCCGAGGCCTTGATCCGGGTGCTCATGCAGAACTCGTCCGCGAGCTAAGCGTGGCCCGGCAAGAACACGCCCACGCCGACCGCATTTCGGTCAAAACGCCGACCTCACCCGCTGCGCTTCAGCTTCCGTTTGATCAGCGCGGTCAACTCTTCGCGTCCTTCCACACGCAGGCCCCAGGCCGCGGCCGCGAACACGCCGACGCCGACCGCGATACACGCCGCCAAACCGGCCAGATCGTGCCAGCCGCCCCGGCCCATCACGCGCACCCAGCCCGCCCAGGCACCCGCCACCGCCGCCGCCATCAGCGCACTCGCCGCCAGCACTTTTAACGCGTGCGGCCCGAGGTGCGCAAAGCCCAGTCCTTCGTGTCTGCGGGTCAACCGCGCCTGCAAAAACCACGCCTGCGTGATCACCGCCAGGGTCGCGCCCATCGCCAATCCTGCCGTGCCGGCGAAGCGCATCAGCACCAGGCTGGCCACCACGTTGACACAAAAACTCGCCAGCGCCGCACGCACCGGCGTCGCGGTGTCTTTCTGCGCGTGGAAGGCCCGCAGCGCCAGGCTCACGAAAGCCAGAAACGGCAGCGCCAGCGCGCTCACCCCAAGCACCGGAATCATCAACTCCGTCGCCTTCACGTCAAAGGCCCCGCGTTGGAAAAGCACGCGGATAATCGGCTCCGCCAGCACCACCAACCCGAACGCCGCCGGCACGTTAACCAGAATGATCAACCTCATCCCGTGGCGGTAATCCTTCGCCAGCGAGTGCATATTCCCCGCCGCCGCGTGCATCGCGATCTGAGGGAAAAACACCGTCGAGATCGCGATCGCAAACACCCCGATGGGCAACTCCATCAACCGCGCGGACAAATTAAGCACCGTCGCAGCCGCATCGTCGAGCGACAGACCCAGCAGGCGCGAGACCGTCATGTTGATCAAATAAATGGCAGACCCGAAAAGCGTCGGCACCATCAGCCGCGCGATCTGCCGCACTCCCGCGCTCGCCTTTAATCCAGAGCGCGGACGCCAGCCTAGCCGCCAAAGCGCCGCCGCCGGCACCAGCAGTTGCAGTAATCCCCCCGCCAGCACCCCTGCGCAAAGCCAGTGCATCGCATCCATCCCGTTGCCGAGCGCCGCACCGCCGGCCCACACCGCCCAGCCGAGAAAACCCATCATACACAGGTTCAGCCACACCGGCGAAAGCGCCGGCTCCAGGAAACGCCCTCGCGTCTGCAGGGCCGCGCTGAACACCGCCGCCAGACAGACCATCACCATGTAGGGAAAAAGCCAAACGCCCAGCTCCGCGCCCTGCACCCAGCGCCCGACCTTCTCGGCGTCGCAACCGGCCCGCACCAGCGCCGGCCCCCAGCTTCCCGAAGCGCCCAAGGTCAACATCGCCGCCGTCGTGATACCCGCCGTGAGCAAGAGCGTCCAATTGGCCACCTCGCCCACCAATCCAAAAGCTCCCTCATCGCCATTGCGCCGCGTCTCCTCTTGAAGGGTCGGCACGAAGGCAGCCGTCAGCGCGCCCTCGCCAAGCAGACGGCGGAACAGGTTTGGCATCGTGAACGCGGTAACAAAGGCCGAGGCCACGGCGCTGGCGCCAAATACCGAGGTGATCGCAATATCGCGGCCGAGCCCGAGCACGCGCGAGAACAGCGTCACTCCCGATACCACTCCGATGTTGCGCAGTGCTTTGCCCATGTAAATCGCACGCACCGTCGCAGCCACCCGTCGCGCTTACAAGTTCACAAGCACTTCACCGTGCCTGCTTCCCTCAACCCGCCGCAGGCATTGACGCCCCTCGCGGCTCCGCTCACGTTCACGGCGCCCGTCATGCCGCTCATATCAAAACTGACCGAGAAACTTCAGCGCCACCCAAAACGTATCGTTTTCGCCGAGGGCGCCGATCCGCGCGTCCTTCAGGCCGCCCGGCAGTGGGTAACCCGCCGCATGGGCGTGCCCATCCTTCTGGGCGACCGCGCCGCCATCAAGGAGGCCGCCGCCAAGCTCGATGTTAACCTTCAGGGCATCCGCATCATCGAACCCGAACGCAGCGAAGATTTCGACGCCTTCGTGATCCAGCTCGAACAGATCCGCCGCATCAAGGGCCTGAAACTCGCCGAGGCCGCCGCCGCCATGAAAGACAACGGCTACTTCGCCACCATGATGGTCGCCACCGGCCAGGCCGACGGTATCGTCTCAGGCGCCACCCATACCGCCTCCAGCGCCCTGCGCCCGATCTTTCAGATCATCCCTCGCCTTCCCGGAGTGCTCCACGCCTCGTCTCTGATGGTGCTCGATTTCGACGAGAAAAAGGTCGGTTCCGACGGCTCGCTGTTCCTCACGGACTGCGGCGTCATCCCCGACCCGACCGCCGAACAACTCTGCGACATCGCCCTTTCCACCGCCAGCATCGCCCGCCACCTCACTAACGAGGTTCCTCGCGTCGCCATGCTCAGCTACTCAACCAAGAGCCTCTCGAACCAGCCCACCTTGGTGAAAGTGCGCCACGCCACCGAGCTCGCCCGCGCCAGGGCCAAGTCTCTCCATTTCGAAATCGAGATCGAGGGTGAGATCCAGGTGGACGCCGCACTCGACCTCGCCGTCGCGAAAATCAAGGGCGTGCAAAGTGCAGTCGGCGGTCGCGCCAACGTGCTGGTTTTCCCCGACCTCAACTCAGGCAACATCGCCTTCAAGCTCGTGCAGCTCCTTGCCGGCGCGAACACCTTCGGCCAGATTCTCACCGGCCTCAGCAAACCCGCCGCCGAGATCTCCCGCGGCGCCAGTGCCCACGATGTTTTCGGTGCCGCCGCCATCGTCGGCGTGCAAGCCATAGACCGCCGACTGCTCCACGGCGACGCGTAACTGCCCCGTCCGCCCCACACTTTTGGGCGCCCCGCCTACGTGCCGCCTCATCCGACTCCCGCCCATGTCCACCGCTGAGACCAGCCCCTCCGCCTCGCCTTCGCACACAGAAAACCCGTCGGGAGGCGCCAACGGCCACAACCCGTTTTCCCTTTCGGCCCTGCCGCTTCAGACCAAACCCAACAACACCACCACCAAGCGCATCTTCGTCGCGGCCACCCGAATGAACGATGGCAAGACCACCACCTGTCTCGGTCTCTACGGCGCCCTCCAAGCCATCTTCCCGCGCGTCGGCTTCATCAAGCCGGTCGGCCAGCGCTTCGTGGATGTGCAGGGCCAGAAGATCGATGAGGACTCCGTGTTGCTCGACTCGATCTTCCAGGTCCGCGTGCCGATTGAGAGCATGAGTCCGGTCGCGATCGACGCCACCTTCACCCGCCGTTTCCTGGAGAATCCCGGCGAGCTCCTCCCCACCTTGGAGGATAAAATCTGCCGCTCCTTCGACCGCGTCTCTTGGGAGAAAGATTTCACCATCATCGAGGGCTCGGGCCACGCCGGCGTCGGCTCCATTTTCGACCTTTCCAACGCACGGGTTGCCCAATTGCTCAACGCCAAGGTCATCCTGATCTCGCCCGGCGGCATCGGCCGGCCCATTGACGAACTCGCCCTCAACAAATCGCTCTTCGATCAATTCGGCGTCGAGGTCATCGGTGCCATCCTAAACAAAGTAGAACCCGATAAAATGGACCTCGTCCGCCAATACGCCGGCCTTGGTCTCGCCCGTCTCGGCATCCCGCTGCTCGGCGTGTTGCCCATCCAGAAGGCCCTGAGCGCGCCTAACCTCTCCCAGATCGCCGACGAGATTCACGGCAAATGGCTCAACGGTCGCCGCGGCGGCGCCAAGCAACGGGTGCAACGCGTGATCGTCGGCGCCATGGCAGCCAAGGGCATCGTGGACTACCTGCAGCCCGGCACGCTTATAATCACCCCTGGCGACCGCGATGACATTATCCTCGCCGCCCTCGCCAGCGCTACGCTCTCCAGCGGCGGCCAGATCGCCGGCCTCGTGGTGACCAACGACGTCCGCCCGCACCCAAAGCTCGCCGAGTTGCTCGCCCAGACCGAGATCCCCGTCATCGCCACCCGCGAGGAGAGCTACGAGGTCACCAGTCGCATCAACCACATGTCGGTGAAAACGCAGCCGCAAGACGCCGACAAGTTCCCCATCATCAAGCAGCTCATCGCCGAGCACGTGGACCTAGCAAAGATCGTCGCGAAGGTGTGAGCGGCCGATTCGGCCGATTCCCAAACCCCGTCCCCCGTAGGCTTGAACGTAAGTTCAAGTTCCGCCCTTACGCCCCCAACCCCTTGAACTCACGTTCAAGCCTACCCAGCGCCCGACCACTTCCCTCACCGCCATTCGTGCCGCGGATAGCGCCGGCTCAGCTCAGCCTTCACCGTCGGATACATGTCGCGCCAAAAACTCGTGAGGTCGTCCGTCACCTGTATCGGCCGGTAATTGGGCGCCAGCACATGGATCTTCACCGGCACCCGTCCGTGCCCGAGCGTGAACCGGCCTTCGATGCCGTAGAGTTCTTGTATCCGCGCCGCCATGACCGGCGGGCCTTCCTTCGCGTATTCGAGCTTAGCCTTCCGGCCGTTGGCCATCGTCAGCCGCTCCGGCAGGTAGTCGTCCAGCACCGCCAGCTGCTCCGCCGTCAGCCAGTCACGCAGCACCGCCATGATGGCGGACTTGTCCTTGTCCTTCACCGCCCGCGCGCCGAGTTCACCGTAGCACACCTGCTCGATCAGGGTCGCGCGATCCGTCTCCGCCAGCGGGTTCACCTCCAACTCGGGAAACCACTCCGCCAGCCGGTTCACCCGCGTGATCCATTGCTCCACGCTCTCGTCCCATGCCTCGATCACCACGCGGCCCGCCAGCACTTCCTTGGTCAGCAGCGCCGCCGCCTCGCCGGGCGGAGCCTCGTCGCCGCTTACCTTGGCCTCGAGCACAAGATCGCGAAAACGCCGCTCGCGCCGCGTGATCACTCGCTTTGATTGCTCGTCATAAACCACGCCGCGCGTCTCGCGGTAATCCACCGGGAAAAGCTCCTTCAACCACGGCTCTTCCACCGCCGTCGCCAGCGTCAGCAACGTGCTCACCTCCCCATCGCCGCGCCCGATCTCACTCACTTCCGCAACCACCAGTAGCGTCGCCTTCTGAATCGCGCTCTCCCTAGCCAGCACGCCGCGCCGCGCGTGCACTAGCTCGCAACGCAGCGTGCCGCCGTCGAGGCGCTTCGCCACTTGGTCGGAAAAGCCTGCCAACACACACTTGCGCACCGCGACGCTGTCGAGGCGTTTCTCGGACACGTCGAGCCCTTCCTTCGCCGCGATCTCCAAGAACGAAACAAACAGCGGCCCCACCGCCCGCGCGCCTTGCGCGTGGATACCCAAGCGGCGGCACGCATCCATGCCGTAGTTGGCATGATCCGCGAAGCTCCACGCCCGCATGAGCAGGAAGAAATCGCTCTCCATCTCCTCGCCGAGAACCTCGTCGCGCGCATCGTCCAACGCACGAGGCAGCCCGCGTTGCAAAAAACTCCGCCCTTGCGTGAGCGCCGCCATCAGCGCCACCGCGCGCACACACCCGCGCGCTTCCGCCTCCAGCAACATGCGCGCATAGCGCGGGTGCACTGGAAACCGCAGCATCCGCCGCCCAACTTCGGTGATCTTCGCAAATTCCCCGCCCTCCGTCGCGAGTGCGCCGAGATCCGCCAACAACACCTCCGCCCGCTTCAGCGCCTTCGACTCCGGTTTTTCCAGCCATGGAAAACCCGCCACATCATCAATCCCGCTCGCCTTCAAGGTCAGCACCACCTCGCTCAGATCCAGCCGCTTCACCTCCGGCAACTCCTGCGCCGCGCGGCCCGCGTGCTCGCGCTCCGTCCACAACCGCACGCAGCGCCCGGGCGCGGTGCGGCCCGCGCGACCCGCACGCTGGTCGGCGCTGGCCCGCGAGATTTTTTCCACCAGAAGGGTGTTGATACCGCGGTTCGGGTCGAACTTCGCCTGCCGCGCCAGCCCCGCATCCACCACAATGGTCACGCCGTCAATGGTCAGCGATGTCTCCGCCACGTTGGTCGAGACGATGATCTTGCGCGCACTCGTCCGGGCCACCGCGCGGTCCTGCGCTTCGGGCGGGAGTTCGCCGTGCAGCGGCAGCACCACGCAGCCGTTAAGCGCCCGATGCCCGCCGAGCGCCTGCACCGTGCGGCCGATCTCATACGCCCCTGGCATAAACACCAAAAAATCGCCCGCCGTCTCCGGCGCCACCCGCGCACACTCGCGCGCCGCCACCTCCCAGACCGGGTCGTTTTCGAAGCTCACCGTTTTTGGCAGATAATCGATCGCCACCGGATAACTCCGCCCTTGCGAGGTCAGGATCTCACACGGCGCCAGGTAGTCCGCCAGCACCGCCGCATCGAGGGTCGCCGACATCACCACGATCAACAAATCCGGCCTCGTCGCCCCTTGGATTTGCAACGCCCGCGCCAAAGAGATGTCGCCATAAAGATGACGCTCGTGAAACTCGTCGAATACCAGCGCCGCCACGCCCTTGAGCCGCGCGTCGAAAGACATCTGCCGGAGCAAAATCCCTTCCGTCACGAAGCGCACCCGCGTCTTCGCCGACACCCGCGACTCCAGACGTATCTGGTAGCCGACCTCCTGCCCGAGTTCGCAGCCGACCTCCTCCGCCACCCGCCGCGCCAACATTCGCGCTGCCAGTCGCCTCGGTTGCAGCACAACCACTTCGCCTGCGGTCAAAAATCCGTGTTCGCGCAGCATTTGAGGTATCTGGGTCGACTTGCCCGAACCGGTCGGCGCCTGCACCACGACCCGGCCCGTCGCCCGGAGCCCACGCACCAGATCGGCTTCCAGTTCGTAGATGGGTAATTCGCGGGGTGAAACAGGCATGATGCGGGTGGGCGTTTGTTCTCGTTTGCCGCCCGCGTGTCCAGCCTTCGCCCCTCCTGAATCGTTATCGTTCTCTCACTCGTTCTTGTTCTCCTGCCATTCTCCGGCCTCGATCATCCGCCCCGGCACCACGCGTTCCCGTCACCCAATCGTCACAGCCGCTCAATTTTTGTCCTCCGGCTTAGGCCTTGCATTGCCTAATTTCACTCCGCACGTTCTTCCCTTTTCCGAATACACACAGCCCTCCAGCACCCGCCGAGTATGAATCAAAACATCCGCAATATCGCCATCATCGCCCACGTCGACCATGGCAAAACCACCCTCGTTGATAAGCTCCTCCAAGAGGGCGGCGTCTATCGTGCCAACCAGGCCGTGCAGGTCCGCGCCATGGACTCCATGGATCTCGAAAAGGAGAAGGGCATCACCATCAAGGCCAAGAATACATCCGTTCACTGGGGCGACAAGATCGTCAACATTCTCGACACCCCCGGCCACGCCGACTTCGGCGGCGAGGTCGAGCGCGCCATGCGCATGGTGGACGGCGTTCTCCTCCTCGTGGATGCCTACGACGGTCCCCAGGCCCAGACCCGCTTCGTGCTCCGCAAGGCGCTCGCCCTCGGCCTGAAGGTCGTCATCGTCATCAACAAGATCGACCGCGAAAACGCCGACCCGGTGAAAATGTATGACAAGGTCCTCGAACTCCTCATGGAGCTCAACGCCACCGAGGAGCAGTTCGATGCCCCCGTCGTCTACGGCTCCGGCCGCGATGGCTACATGATGCATAAGCTCGGTCAGGCTAAGACGAACATGACCGCGCTCTTCCAGACGATTATTGACCACGTCCCGCCGCCCTTCGCCAAGCCGAACGATCCCTTCCACATGCTCGTGTCCAACATTGATTGGTCCGATTACGTCGGTCGTATCGCAGTCGGCAAGATCCTCGGCGGCAGCGTAAAGGTCGGAGACCCTGTCTTCGTTCTCCGCAACGCCGAGGGCGGCAAAAAAGTCCGCGCCAAGGTCAGTAAGATTTTCGAGTTTACCGGTCTCGGTCAGCGCGAAGTCGAAGAGGCCCACGCCGGCAATATCGTCGGAATCTCCGGCTTCGAGGATGTGGACATCGGAGATACCCTTGATATCCGTGATGACGCCCACCCGCTCCCCTTCACCCAGATCGACCCGCCGACCCTTGAGATGCAGTTCTGCGTCAACGACGGCCCGCTCGTCGGCCAGGAGGGTAAACTCGTCACCTCGCGCCAAATCCGCGAGCGTCTGATGCGCGAGCTAAAGACCAACGTTTCCATCTACATTGACGACGCCGACCGCGCAGGCGTTTTCAACGTCAAGGCCCGCGGCTCCATGCAGGTCGCCGTTCTAGTTGAGACCATGCGCCGCGAGGGCTATGAGCTCCTCGTCTCCCGTCCCACCGTGATCGAGAAGATCGTGGACGGAGTCCGCCACGAGCCCTACGAGACCGTCTGGATCGAAGTGCCCGATGAGTGCATCGGCTCGATCATGCAGAACCTAGCGAACCGTAAGGGCCAGCTCACCAACATGGAGAAGCTTTCTCACTCCACCATGGTCGAGGCCACCATCACCACCCGCGGCCTCATCGGCCTCGAGATCGATGTCATCAACGCCTCCTCCGGCCGCGGCGTCACAAGCCATCTCTTTAAGGAATACGGCCCCTATGCCGGCGAAGTTCTCACTCGAATGACAGGCGTCATCTGCGCCACCGAAGCCGGCGAGACCACCACCTACGCCCTGCTCATGGTGCAGGAACGCGGCAAGCTCTTCATCGGGCCCGGCGAGCAAGTCTACGAGGGCATGATCGTCGGCGAAAATCCTCGCAACGAAGACATCTCCTGTAACGCAGTCCGCGAGAAGGCCCTCACGAACTTCCGCTCTCAGGGCTCGGGTGTCGCGACCGGCCTTATACCCGCCGCAAAGATGTCGCTCGAGCGCGCCATCGAATACATCGCCGCCGACGAGCTCCTCGAGGTCACCCCGAAGAACCTCCGCTTGCGCAAGCGCATTCTGAACTCCGGAGAGCGCCTCAAGGCCAAGAAGTCCGGCAAGTGAGCACTGGCCCATGGGAGCCTGCTCGCAGGCGATGTTCCGCGATCCACCCTCGCACCCAAGCCGCACCCTTCACCGGGCGCGGCTTTTTTATGCGCTCAAAACGAGAAAAATCCCCACCCGCACCGCCCCGTCCCCCGCAGGCTTGAACGTGAGTTCAAGTTCCGCCACTCCAGATCACGACTCGACCCAATCCCTTGAATTCACGTTCACGCCCACCCGGAAACACATCGCCGCGCTGCTGCGGCGCCGCGCTCGTTTATCTCTAGCGACTCGTTTTGTCTGCTCGCGACTTTTTGTGCGCTCGCGTCCCGCGCTCCGCTGCGTTGCCCTTTCTCCCTTGTCGCTTTCTCACGCCAAACTCTCCGCGTTCTATCTCCAGCTCAGTCAGCAGCTCGGCGCCGGGCTCACCCTTGCCCAGTCCCTCGCCGCCCGCTCCCCCGCCCCCGCGGCGGATTGCGCACGATTGGTGCGCTTGATCCACGACGGCGAAATCGTCGCCAAAGTATTCACCGCCGCCGGCAACTGGCTCCCCGAAGAGGATAGACCATTCCTGGCCGCCGCCGCTGCAACCGGACGACTTCCCCTCATCCTCCGGACACTCTCCGCGCGCCACGCACACCTCGGCACGCTGCAACGCCGCGTCGCGTTTTCCTGCCTGTATCCGCTCGGCGTGCTCCACTTTGGCTCCCTCGTTTTCGCCCTTTTCCGCCTCATCAACTGGGAGACTGGCATCCACTGGAGCACTCCCGGCTTTATCGGCGGCGTGCTGATGATTCTGCTGCCCTTCTGGGGCTCCGTAATCGGGCTCGCCGTGCTCATGCGCCGGCGCAATCCCATCGCCGCGACCTTCCTCAGCCTCCTGCCCGCCATAGGCGGCTATCGCCGTGAGCAGGCACTCGCGGATTTCGCGTTTGCCCTCGGTAACCTGCTCGAGGCCGGCGCGCCGATCGCGGATGCGTGGCACAGCGCGGGCGAGATCGCAAACTCCACCCGCATCGCCGCCGCAGCCGCCGCCGTGCACGCACAGATTCTCCGCGGTGGCGCGCCTGGCGCGGTGATCAACAGCCAGCGGGTGTTCCCCCCCGATTTCGTCACGCTCTACCAGACCGGCGAGGTCACCGGTAGCTTGGATAAAAACCTTATCCATCTCGCCGAGATTCATCAGGATCGCGCGCGCCAGAAACTCGCCTTCGCAGCCGTCCTTTACCCCGGCTTGCTCTTTTTCGCCGTCGCCGCGCTGGTGCTCTCCATCGTGATTTCTGCTTACAGCGGCTACATCGGCAACATCAACAAAATGCTCGATGGCATGTAATCCGCACTGCCCACACTGAACCATGGACCAATCCGAACACGACCCGTTGCACGGAAAAACCCTCGAACACGTCGTGACGAAGTTAGTCGAGCATTACGGCTGGGATACGCTGGCCGAGCAGGTGGCGATCCGCTGCTTCACCCACGACCCAAGCGTAAAATCAAGCCTCGTTTTCCTGCGCAAAACTCCGTGGGCCCGCGCCAAGGTCGAGCTGCTCTACGTGCGGTTGATACGCGGCTGGGGCGTCGGGGAGGGCTGAGGTCTAAGCCGGGTCGAACCCTACTTCGTTTGGCCGAAATTTATTCAAATCTCAATCGTAAGTTTACCACCGTCTTCCGTAACCTACACGTTGCGAGGAAGTCTCCTGCGCACGTAGCCTCGTGACCCTTCTTGTCTTTGCGCCCACGCGCAGACGCCGCTCTACTCCCCTCACCAAATCCATTTTAAAACATGCCGTTCCGTCCCAGCCGTCTCCTCCTTCCGCTCGTCATCCTGGGCATCTCTGCCGCCGCTTTTTTCTGGTGGCGCGGCAGCCGGCAGCCCGCGCCCGTAAAGTTCAATACCGTCAGCGTCAGCCGCGGCACATTGAATCAAAATGTCACCGCTACCGGCGAACTCCAACCCGTCTCCACCGTGGAGGTCAGCTCGCAGATCTCCGGCCTCATCAAAGAGGTCCTCGTTGACTACAACTCACGCGTCAAAGCGGGCGACGTGCTCGCCCGCATTGACCCCGCCACCTACGAAAACCGCCTTCGCTCCGCCCAAGCCGATCTCGCCAACACCACCGCCAACTACCAGCTCATCAAACTCAACGCCGAGCGCATCAAGTCCCTCAACGCTCGCAGCCTCGTCTCGCAGCAGGAGGCCGACCAGGCCGTGGCCCAGCTCGCCCAAGCCGAGGCCCAGCTCCTTATCCGCACCGCCGCCGTAGAGACCGCCAGGGTGGACCTCTCCCGCTGCACCATCTCCGCACCGATTGACGGCCTCGTCCTCGACCGCCCCGCCATCGCCGGCAAAACCGTCTCAGCCAGCACTTCCGCTCCCGTGCTCTTCATCTTGGTCAACGACCTCAGCCAGCTCCAGATCAAGGCGTCCATCGCCGAGGCCGACATCGGCAATGTCCGTGAAAAACAAAACGTATCCTTCACCGTGGACGCCTTCCCCAACCAGTCCTTCAAAGGCACCGTTCGCCAGATCCGGAATCAGCCCGTCATCCAGTCCAACGTCGTAACCTACGCCACCATCATAGACGTAAATAATGACTCCCTTACCCTCAAGCCGGGCATGACCGCCAACGTCTCCGTCACGGTCGAGGAGCGCATTGACGTCCTCCTCCTGCCCAACGCCGCCCTCCGCTCCCGCCTGCCCGATTCCGTCAAACTCCCCGCCGCCGCCACCACGAGCGACGCCACTTCCCCCAGCGGCAACGCCACCGCCGCTGCCGACCCTTTCCGCGATTTGCTTGCCGAGGTCGGCTACAAGGATGCTCCCGACTCCCGCCCCACCCGCGAACAGATCGCCAAGGTCCGCGTCCTCGCCGCCGAGCGAGGCATCGTCCTGCCCGAACGCCGCCGCGGCGGTCGCAACCCCACCACCATGCCCGGCGCCGAGACCACCCGCACCCTCTACGTTCCCTCCGGCACTCCCGAAGGCCTCAAGGCGCTCCCCGTCGAGGTAAAACTCGGCATCACCGACGGCCTCAATACCGAGGTCATCTCCGGTCTCGACGAACATGCCTTTGTCATCACCGGCATGGATGAGACAAATGATAAGACCGCCGCCAAACCCACCACCAACCCCTTCGCCCCCTCCAGCGGCGGGCGTCGCTAATTATTCCTCCGTTCCCCGGCAACCCGCTCCAACCAATCAGCCCCCCGCCTTCGTGTCCCAGCCTGTCGTCAAACTCCGCGATATCCGCAAAACCTACCGCAGTGGCGACTTGGAGGTCCACGCCGTGCGCGGCATCTCGCTCGATATCCAGCCAGGCGAGTTTGTCGCCATCATGGGCGCATCCGGCTCGGGCAAATCCACCTTGATGAACACCCTCGGGTGCCTTGATCGCCCCACCGGCGGCACCTACTACCTCGACGGCGTGGACGTCTCATCGCTCGACCGGGAAGCCCGCGCAGACTTGCGCAACCAAAAGCTCGGCTTCGTTTTTCAAGGCTTCAACTTGCTCGCCCGCACCAGCGCCCTCGAGAACGTCGAGCTTCCCATGCTCTACGCGCCGAAACGCGCAGGCGCCGCCGAGATGAAACGCCGCGCCCTCGCCGCCCTCGCCATCGTAGGCCTCGCCGAGCGCTCCGATCACTTCCCCTCCCAGCTCTCCGGCGGCCAGCAACAACGCGTCGCCATCGCCCGTGCACTCGTTAACGAGCCCCGCCTGCTCCTCGCCGACGAGCCCACCGGCAATCTCGACAGCCGCACTTCCATCGAGGTCATGGGCGTTTTCCAGCGCCTTAACGAACAGGGTATCACGCTCGTGATGGTCACCCACGAGCTCGACGTCGCCAACTACTGCAAACGCATCCTCGTGGTGCGCGACGGTCTCGTCGTCCGCGACGAACCCGTGCAAAACCGCTCCATCGCCTTCGCCGAACTCGCCAAGCTCCACTCCGCCGAGAGCGCCGCGAAACTCAATGCCGGCATTAAACCTTAGACTCGCCTAAAAACCGCCTCACTCGCCGATTCCGCCCTCTGTCCCCTCAGGTCTCATGTCTCAGACATCAGGTGTTATCTCTCCCTTTCCGATGCGTCTCTTATCCACCACCATCATCGCCCTCCGAGCCCTGCGTCGTAACAAGCTGCGCTCAATGCTCACCGCACTTGGCATCATCATCGGAGTCGCGGCCGTGATCGCGATGGTGGGCATCGGCAATGGCGCAAAATCCCAGGTCGAGGCCCAGGTCGCCTCCCTCGGACGTAATGTCGTCACCGTTTTTCCCGGCTCCTTCAACGCGGGAGGCATGCGCGGAGGCTGGGGCTCCACCTCCACCCTCACCATCGAGGACACCGACGCCATCGTCCGCGAGGTGAACGGCGTCGTCGCCGTCTCCCCAGAGGTCAGGGACCGCAACCAGATCCTCGCCAATGGCCTCAACTGGAACACCCAGGTCAATGGCGAATCAACCGACTACCTCAGCATCCGCGCCTGGGATCTTTCCGACGGCGCCATGTTCACCGAGACCGACGTGAAGGGAGCGACCAAGGTCTGCGTAATCGGTTCCACCGTCGTCAAGCAGCTCTTCCCCGACACCGACCCCCTCGGCCAGACGCTCCGCATCCGCAACATCCCCTTCCGCGTGCTGGGCGTGCTGGAATCAAAGGGGTTTAACTTTTTCGGCTCGGACCAGGACGACACCGTGATCGTGCCCTACACCACCCACATGCGTCGAATCAATCGCCGCACGACCGTCAGCACTATCCTCATCGAAGCAGCCTCCTCCGAGGAGATGCAAAGCGTGCAGGACGACGTAACCGCCCTGCTCCAGCAGCGCCGTGGCGGGCGGGAGCCCGACTTCACGGTGCGCAACCAACTCGAGCTCGCCCAGACGGCCACCGCCACTACCCGCGTAATGACCAGCCTTCTCGGCGCCATCGCCGGCGTCTCCCTTCTGGTCGGCGGCATCGGCATCATGAATATCATGCTCGTCTCCGTAACGGAGCGCACCCGCGAGATTGGCATCCGCCTCGCCATCGGCGCGCATGATGGGGATATCCGCGTGCAGTTCCTGATCGAAGCAATGGTCCTCAGCAGCCTCGGCGGCATCATCGGTGTCATCCTTGGCATCGGCATCTCGCAGACCCTTGCCAACCTTAATGGCTGGCCGGTGCTCGTCTCGACCAATTCCATCTTGATGGCAGTCGGCTTCTCCGCGCTCGTCGGCGTCGTTTTCGGCTTTTACCCCGCCCACAAAGCCGCCCAGCTCGACCCCATCGAAGCGCTTCGCTTCGAGTGACGCGCCCCGAGCGGCTCGAAATCAAAAAAATCTGCCACGTAACGTGTCGTCCTCGTCCTACACTCTTTGTCTTGCCGTATCGGCTCTAATCTTTGCCCGCACCGCCTTCGCAATTCCGCCCCCCGCCGACACCCTCGCTGAAGCCCGCCGCCTCATCGCCAGCTCCCGCGTGCCCGAAGCGCGTGAATCCCTGACCAACCTTGTCGCCCATGAACCAGGCAACCTCGAAGCCCGCATCCTTCTTGCGGATGTGCTTGGCCGCATCCACCGGCGCGAAGAAGCCATTGCTCTGCTCAAGCCCGCGCTGAAGGACCACCCAGCAAACGCCGGACTCCTAGGCGCCTATGGCGGCCAATGCCTGCTCCGCGCTGGTGAACTCGGCGGCGGCCTCCAGGCGTTGCTCCTAGCCCGACGCGGGCGCGATGCGATGGAGAGAGCTGTGGCGCTCGCCCCCGGCATGATAAGTTTGCGGGAGGGACTCATCGAATTCTACCGCCAAGCCCCCTCGCTCGCGGGCGGCGATCTGGAGAAAGCCCGCGGCCACGCCGCCGCGCTGGCCAAGCTCGACCCGGTGCGCGGCGTGGTCTGGTCGGCTTCACTTCTCCTCGAGGAAAAGCGCTACGCCGAGGCAATCGCCGCGTGCGACGCCGCCCTGGCCGCGCGGCCCGGCGACTACGTGGCGCTGTTTACCCTCGGCCGCACCGTATCCGAATCCGGCCTACGGCTGGAAGACGGCGAGGCCGCGCTCAGGCGCTGCCTCGCCCGCACCCCTAAGGCGAGCGAGCCCGGCCACGCCGGCGTTTACTACCGCTTGGGAATGATTGCCGAGAAACGCGGGGATCGCAGCGCCGCCCGCGCCGCCTACGAGCGATGTATCGCCGAGCGCCCGACTTTCAGCGGTCCCGCCGAGGCGCTGAAGCGCGTCAGCACAAGTCCCTGACTTCAACCCGTCACCGCGAGGAACCGCGTCAGCGTATCCTCGAGCGTCCAGTGCAGGCCGCGCGAGCGCGCGGCGCCATAGAATCGAAGAAACGGCACGACCTGATGCGTCGCCGTCTCCACTTCACGGTAAAAGAGTTTTCCCAAGGGTCCAGCGCGCTCCAAGTAGCCGCTCTCCCGAAAACGCCGCAAGGTCGCGCCCACATCGTAACGCACCGCGCGGTGCCGCGCCGACCACGCGCCAGCCGAACTTCGCTCGAGCACCATAAACTGCGCGGCGGTGTTGCCATCCTGCGCCAGCCCCACGCTCCCCGTGGTAACAATACGGCGCGCGCCCCACTCCCGTTGGCTGCAAAAATGATTATGCCCGCGCACGATCACTTTCACGTCGTCCCCGATGCCGGGAAACATGGGGTCGATCTGCTCATCGTTTGAGTAAGGGAAGATTGAATCATTATCGCTGCGCAACGAGGCATGGACGACGAGTAAGCCCGGGGCCGCCGCATCGCTCCACGAGGTCGGCAGGGCGGACATCTCCGCTTTTTGCGCGGTGCTCAGCTCCGCCAGCGCGACCCGCAAGGGCGCAAACTGCGGCGACGCCCAGGCGGGGTCCGCGCGCGGCGTGCCGTAATCAAAAACATAGCGTTCGTGATTACCCCTCAAGACGGAACAGCCGAGGGCCTTCACCCGCTCCCAGCACGCAGCCGAATCAGGCCCGCCATCCACCACATCGCCAGCAACGATAAAGCGGTCCGGCTTGAGCTTGGCGACCTCCGCCAACGCCGCTTCCAGAGCGGCGAGGTTGCCATGGATATCGGCGATGATTGCAATGCGCATGGAAAAGATCATGCTTCCCCGCGGTCATCGTCGCCAAGCGCCAAGTGCGGATCGGCAAGCCGTATGCAGCTAGCACAAAAAAGGCACCCTTTCACAGGGTGCCTCGAAGGATACAGACAAAGACTAGCGCCTACTGCGCGGTCGCTGCTGCGGCGGCACGCTCGGCATAGATCACCTTGGCGGTTTCAGGGATGCTATCCTTGGCGGAGAAAATCGCCAGAAGGGCGGCGGCAGTGCCGCTCGCAAGGACGAGGCCAATGAAAAACAGAATCGTGCAAAAGAGTTTGTCGAACTTCAGATGCATGAAGTAGAAAATCACATACAAAAACTTCACCAGCGAAAGCACGCTCAGCGACGTAACGATGAGCCATTTCGCGAGCGGCAGATAGATGATCACGATTTCCACTCCGGTGATAATACCGAGCAGCATGGCGATCTGCACAAAGAGGTGAAACTTGCCGCTGTCAGCGTGGGCGTGCTCTTGAACGTGGGCGGAGTGAGGGACGGAGGCGGCGGAGGACATCTTGGAGAGGAGTTAAGGTGGAGCTTGAGCGAAGCGGCCGGCGGCCTGCGCTCAGAGATACTCGAGCAAGTAAACGACGGTGAAAATGATGATCCAGACGATATCCACAAAGTGCCAGTAAAGGCCCATGCCCTCAACATCGATGGCGTTGGCCTCGCCGAAATCAACCGCCCACGAAGAACGACTCAGCCCGACCAGCACTGCGCAGGAAACGACCAGCACAATACTCGCGGCGGCGCTATGCTCGATCCCATGCACCAGCGCGGAGAGATCGTAGCCGTTTTCAGCTCCGGCGTGGGTAACCGCAAGCATCACCACCATCATCGCGACCGTGGCCACCGCGAAGGCGGCGAACTGAACCACGGCACGAACGACCCAAGCCTTCCCGGCATTCGCGGGCTTAAAGGTGCGAATGTAAGTGAGCACGAGCCAGACGACACCGATTGCGACGTGAACACCGTGCGTGCCGGTGAGGGTGTAAAAGGTCGCGCCAAACATGCTGCTACTGAGCGTGAGCCCGAGGTGCACGAAGTGCGTGAATTCGTAAACCTGACAGCCAAGGAAAATGAGCCCGAAGAAAATAGTGCCGAGGATCATCTTGCGGGTCGCCTCGACCTTGCCCTTCTGACTGGCACCCACCGCCAGCGCCATGAGTAGCGACGACATCAAAAGAATGAAGGTCGAGAACGAGGTGAGCTCGATCGAAAAGATCTTGGTCACATCGGGACTATCCGGTGTCGGGTGCAACCGGTAGATGACGTGAGTGCTGATCAGGGCGGCGAAGAACATGCAGTCCGACGCGAGGAAGGCCCACATGAAGAGCTTCTTGTTAGGAATACCCGTCGTGGTGGTGTGATCGTGATGGTGATCAATGGTTCCGGCGTGAGCGCTCATGCAAAAAAGGTTAAAGGAAAAATTAAGTTTAGAGAGGCAGACGCAAAAGGGTTCGCTTAGTGGCTGTCGCCGTGGTCGGGCTTTGCGTTTCCGTCCTTGTCAAGGTGCAGGTGGTAGCCGCCCGGGCCTTCGAAGGCCCAACCGATGACACCGAGGAACGTGACCACGCCGCCGATGATGGCACCGAGGAAGAAATGGTGGGCGAAGCAAAGACCGCCGAACAACATGCCGCAGGCCGTGAGAATCGGGAACCAAGACTGACTCGGCATGTGAATTCCGCCGTGGGACTCCTCATCCTTGGCGTGAAGAGCGCTCTCCTCTGCAATCTCCTTGGCGTTGGTCTTCTCATACCAGAAAGCGTCGCGCGCGTGGACCGTCGGGGTGACGTGGAAATTGTGCTCGGGCGGAGGAACGGTAGGCACCGACCACTCCAAGGTGCGGGCATCCCAGGGGTCGCGTTTGATTTTTTTGCCCTTCGCGTAGGTATAGACGATTACGACGAAGTAGATGAAGATACCGATGCCGAGGATGAAGGCGCCGATGGAGGCGATGAGGTTGCCCGTGTTCCAGCCCATGTTGCCGTCGTAAACGGCGGTGCGGCGCGGCATACCGTTGAGCCCGAGGAAGTGCATCGGAAAGAAGGTCACGTTGAAGCCGACGAAAATGACCCAGAAGGAGAGTTTTCCCCAGAACTCGGAGACCATGCGGCCAAAAACGAGCGGGAAATAGTAATGAACGCCAGCGAGGAGGGCGAAGATCGAACCTCCGATGAGCACATAGTGAAAATGGGCGACCACGAAGTAACTATCCTGCTGCTGAGCGTCGGCGGGGGCGGCGGAGTGCATGACGCCGGAGAAGCCGCCCATCATAAACATCCAGATGAAGCCGAGGGCAAACATCATGGGCGTGCGGGTGTGAATCTGGCCGCCCCAGAGGGTGCCGATCCAGTTGAAAATCTTCACTCCGGTGGGCACCGCGATCGCCATGGTGGCGAGGGAGAAGGCGGCTGTCGCCATCGTCCCAAGACCCGTGGTGAACATGTGGTGGGACCACACGCCGAAGCCGAGGAAACCGATGACCGCGCCCGAGAACACCACGATGGGATAACCGAAAAGCGGCTTGCGCGAGAAGGTGGGCAGAATCTCGGAAACGATGCCCATCGCCGGCAGAATCAGAATATAAACCTCAGGGTGACCGAAGATCCAGAAAAGGTGCTGCCAAAGAATCGGGAGACCGCCCTTTGAAACCTCGAAGAAACCCGTTCCGAAGGAGCGGTCCATCATCAGCTCAACCAGCGCGATCGTAATGGCGGGGAACGAAAGGATGATGAGGAAGGCGGTGAAGAGCGTCATCCAAGTGAACACCGGCAGGCGCATCATAGTAAGGCCCGGAGCGCGCATATTGATGATCGTGACGATGAAATTCAGCGAGCCGATGACGGACGACACACCGAGGATTTGCAGGCCCATGACCCAGAGATCAGTGGACACGTCGCCTTTGAAGTGGGTGGAGAACTGATTGGAAGTAAGCGGAGCGTAGCCGAACCAGCCGACATCGGGCGCACCGGCCTTGGTGAACCAGCCGACATTAAGAATGATGGCGCCGGCCAGAAACACCCAGAAGGCGAAACCATTCAAACGAGGAAAGGCGACGTCACGCGCGCCGATTTGCAGCGGCATGAGGTAGTTGAAAAACGCGGCCGATAGCGGCATGACGGCGAGGAAGATCATCGTCGTCGCGTGCATGGTGAACATCTCGTTATAGGCCTGGTGGGTGAGGAACGTGTTGTTCGGCACCGCGAGTTGCACGCGGATGAGCAAGGCCTCAAAGCCGCCTACGAGGAAGAAGAACAGTGAGAATATGCCATAGAGCAGGCCGATCTTTTTGTGGTCCACGGTGGTCAGCCAGGAGACGATGCCGGTCTTGGCGACGGGTCGGGTGAAAAACCAGGGGCGTGCGACGAGCTTGGGCGCGCGGTCGGTAGCGGTGTAGGCGGATTTGAGAGCGGCTTCCATGGGGAAGGGTGTTGATTGAAGGTTGGAGAAAAAGGAAAGGAGGCGGGAGGGGGCGCGGCGGCTTCGAGCGGATATTTATTTGAGGCTGTGGAGATACTCAACCAGAGCGCGGGCCTCGTCGTCGGAGACCTTGATGTGCTCGACGGTCATATCGCCCTCGGCATCAGCGGTCATGTAACCGGCCATGCCGTTCACGCCCCTATACATTTTGTTGCCGGGTTTGACGTTGTTGGGCTGGGTGATCCAGCGGTGAAGATTGACCTTGGAGTTTTCGAGCAGGCCGGCGGCAACCGTGGTGCGAGAGCCGAAATGGGTAAGGTCGGGGCCATTGACGCCCATGCCATCGTGACCGCGCACGGCGTGGCAGGTGATGCAGCTCTTCTCCTTAAAAACAGTGCGACCATGGAGGGCTAACGCGACGTCCTCGCCGGCATCGACTTCCTGCTTAGCAACCCAATGGCCCATCGGATCAGCGTCGAACTCGGCGGTGTAGCCCGGGGAGTTGCGTTTGGGATTCGAAAGCGGAACGTAACCGGCCGCTACGAGCTTGGGTTGTTCGGGCGCTACGGCGGGGATGCGCGCAGGTTGTCTCTGCTTGGCGATCCACTTGGCGAAGTCGGCCTCAGCAAGCGCGACGACGCGGAAACGCATCACGGAATGGGACTCGCCGCAGAACTCGGCGCATTGGCCCCAGAAGTAGCCGGGCTCATCGGACTGCAACCAGAGGTGATTGCCACGATTGGGCATCATGTCCACCTTGCCGGCAAGCTTCGGAACCCAAAAGGAATGGATGACGTCGGCAGTGCGCAGATTCACGCGCACGGGGCGCCCAGCGGGAATCACGAGTTCGTTGGCATTAACCAGCGTGCCGGTTCCATCAATCTGCTCGGAAGGATACTCGAACTTAAACCACCACTGCAGGCCGTGGGCGTTAACCTCGTAGGCGTTGGCGCGCTGCTCTTCCGGGACGTCGTAGGTATACCAGATGGCGCGAAGGGTGGGCACTGCGATCACCACCAAGGCAGCGATAGAGAGGGCGATCAGGCCGAGCTCGACAAAGGGGTTGCCGTGGCCTTGGGGCGGCATGGTCTTATTGGCATCGTCCTTGCGCGCCTTGAATTTCAGGGTGGCGTAGGCAAGCACGCCGGCGACGAGCACAAAGACGAGCATGGTGACCCAGAGCGTCACGTAAAACACATCAAGTTGTGTGCGCGCGACGGGACCCTTCGTTTCAAAGGTGGATTGATGACCAGACAGCCATCCGCTAGTAAACAACGGCAGACATGCGACCGCGGCGGCGGTCGCCAAACGGCGAGAGATTGTGGCAAAACTCATGGATCGTGTAAGTCTAATTTGCGCCCGTAGGTGCGAAAAGGGGCGAGCGTTTGCAGTGGTGAAAGGGAATCAAGCTGCAATTTCGGTGGGACTTTATAAAAACGAGAACATCGGCGGCGGCAAACCTACACGTCCCAGCCCAAAGTCAAAAAAATGCTGAAGTCCGGTTGCGCCAGCCGGCCAAAAACGCACGCGCTCAGCCGACGGCAGGGCGGCCGGACTTCTTCAGCTCCTCAAGGTGGCGGATGTCCTGCGCCTGCGCCAAGAAAACCATTTCCTCGGCGATGTTGGTCGCATGGTCCGCGATGCGTTCAATGGATTTGGAGATAAACATCAACTCAAGGGCGCGAGTGATGTTACCCGGCTTCTCGATCATATAGCTGCTGAGCTCGCGGTAGAGTTGCTTGTTGATGTCGTCCACTTCCTTGTCGCGGCGAACGACGGCGAGGGCTTTCTCGATATCGCCAGAGAGAAAGGTGTCCATGGCGTCGCGCAGCATTTCGATGGCGATGCCGGCCATGCGTGGGATGTCCACGTAGGCCTTGAGCGGGGGCTCGGCGGCGAGTTTGACTGCGCGTTTGGCGATGCTGGTGGCCTCGTCCCCGACGCGCTCGAGGTCGTGCGAGGCCTTCATGCCGACGATAACAAGACGGAGTTCCGTGGCGATGGGCGCGCGAAGATTCATGTAACGTATCGCCTCGTTATCTATCTGCTTCTCGAGGTCGTCGAGTTCGTCGTCAGCGGCGATCACCTGATCGGCGAGGCCGACATCCGACTCTACCAGAGCCTTGATCGCATCGCGCACCTGGCGGATGGAAACCTCACCCATGCGGATGAGGCCGGAGCGGAAGGTTTCGAGTTCGGAGTCAAAGAAGCGTTTCATTCTAAAAGGGGTGGGTAGCGAGGGGTGAGCAGTGAGTAGTGGGTCATGGGTGGAAGTATCCAAGCGCAAAGGCGGATCGATCTCTTCACTGCTCGCCACCTACTAACCGCTCCTTGAGAATACTTTGACTTAGCCAAAACGGCCCGAGACGTAAGCCTCGGTCTGGGCGTTGGCGGGATTCATGAATATGGTGCGAGTATCTGCGTATTCGATCAGTTTTCCCATGTAGAAAAACGCCGTTTTATCCGAGCAGCGGGCGGCCTGCTGCATCGAGTGGGTGACGATGATAATCGTAAACTGCTTTTTCAACTCGTGGATGAGTTCCTCCACTTTGGCGGTAGCGATAGGGTCGAGGGCGGAGCACGGCTCGTCCATCAGGATGACCTCGGGCTCGACCGCGATAGTGCGGGCGATGCAGAGGCGCTGCTGTTGACCGCCAGAGAGGCTTAGGCCGCTCTCGTGCAGGCGATCCTTGACCTCGTCCCACAGGGCGGCACCGCGAAGGGATTTCTCCACCACCTCATCAAGTCGTGCCTTGCTTTTAACTCCCTGAATGCGAAGCCCGTAGACGATATTCTCATAAATGGATTTAGGAAACGGGTTCGATTTTTGAAACACCATCCCGACGCGTTTACGCAGCTCGATGGAATCAACATCGCGACCGTAAATATCAACTCCGCGCACCTTCACTCCACCGCGTGTAATTCGGGTGCCGTCAATCAGGTCGTTCATGCGGTTGAGGCAGCGCAGAAGGGTGGATTTACCGCAGCCGGAGGGCCCGATGAAGGCGGTGACCCGCTTGTCGTCCAGCTTCAAGTTGATGTCGAAAAGCGCCTGCTTGGTCCCGTAGTAGAAATCGAAATCCTTAATCTCGATCAAGGTGTCGGCGCGATCGTCCTCGGAAGGCACCGAAGAGACCTTGAATGTGCGGGAGGCGGGCGTGTCGGCAGGCGTTTCCATGGGCGAGGAGAGAGGGGTGCGGGAAGAAGTAGTTGTTACCATTTGTAGCGTCCGCGAAGATTATTGCGCAAAAGAATAGAGGCGAGGGCGATCAGGGCCACGATGCCCAGGAAGACGAAGGCTGTGCCGTATTGAACCCGCGAAGTGTATTCATTCTGAGGGATCTTGGAGGAGACCACGTAGATGTGGTAGGGCAGCGCCATGACGCCTTGGAAGAAAAAGTCGGATACTTTTTCCACATCCCAAGGCAATTTGTCGCGCACAACGTAAGCCGCGGTAAACATGATCGGAGCAGTCTCGCCGGCGACGCGGGCAATGCCGAGGATTGACGAGGTGAGGATGCCGGGAAGCGCGTAGGGCAGCACGTTGCTGCGGATGGTCTGCCACTTTGTCGCGCCGAGAGCGAGGGAGCCCTCGCGGAAGCCCTGGGGCACTGCTTTCAGCGCCTCTTCGGACGCGGTGATGACCACCGGCAGCACCATGAACGCCAGGGTGAACCAACCGGCGAGCAGGGAGACATTCCAGTCAAAGAAAATCACGAACATGCCGAAACCAAAAAGCCCGAAGACGATGGAGGGCACTCCCGCCAAGTTAAGAATCGCGAGTCGGACGAAGCGCACAAAAGCACCGTCCTTGGCGTATTCGCTGAGGAATATCGCGCTCGCGACGCCAAGGGTGAGTGCGATGGCCATCGAGCCGACCACCAACAACACGGTGCCGACGATGCAGGGCCAGATGCCGCCGGCGGAGTAGACATAGCTCTCCGACTTGAACTGGGGAGCGGGCTCGCCGGCAGCAAGAGCCGAGGCGATTCTGGACTCGCGATACGCACGATACTCAGTGTCGCCCATCTCACGCTTCACTCCTCCATCCTCAAAAACATAAAGCGTCTCAGGCGCCTCGCTGAGGAAGGTGTTGGTGACATACGGAAAGTGCTCGGTGGATTTAAACGCACCGAAAACAGTGGATGACCCCTTCAGAATGATGTCGCCGAAGACCGCCAGGCCGGCGAGCAAGATGATGTAGGTCGCGACCCGAAAAAACCAGAAGGTGGCGTTCTCAAACTTTCGTCCGGCGGTGGGGCGACTGGCAAAGGGATGGGCAGGCGTGCTCATGATAATCAACCGACGGAGATGCGGTATTTACGAACGATTTTCTGCGCCAGATAGTTCAACAACAGGGCGATAAAGAAGAGCACCAAACCCACCACGAAGAGGGCGCGGTAATGAATGCCGCCACGGGCGACCTCACCCATTTCCTGCGCGATGATGCCAGTCATCGTGTGCACCGGCTGGACCGCGACCGCGAGGCCGGCAGTGAAGTCCGGAATAGCGATGCGATTACCCGCGCAGAGCAACACCACCATCGTCTCGCCCATCACGCGACCCAAGCCGAGCAAGACCGCCGACACGATGCCGGAGAGCGCAGCCGGAACGACGATGCGGACAATGGTCTGCAAGCGCGACGCGCCGAGGGCAAAGGACGCCTCCTTGAAGGCTCGCGGGACGTTGTTAATCGCATCCTCGGCCAGGGTGAAAATCGTCGGCACCGCGATTAGCGCGAGCAAAACGCCGGCGGTCAGTGCGTTGAGCCGCTCCGAATAGGGAAAGCCCGGTATCCAGCTGAGCGACTCGAATTGCGAGAGCGCGCGCAGGGTCTGGCCGAGCACTGCGATGCCGAAAAATCCCAGCACCACGGAGGGAATCGCGGAGATAAACTCGATCGCGGGCTTGACCAGTTTTTGCTCCCGCGGGCCCGCGACTTGGTTGATGTAGATCGCAGCGCAGACCCCGAGCGGCACCGCAATAATAAGGGCGATGAGCGAGATCACCAGCGAGCCGACAAACAAGGGCACCACGCCATACCAATCCTGCCAGAAACTCGCGGTCAGCCACTCCCGCCCAAAAATGAAACTGCTGAATGACTTCGACCACGTCACCGGCGTCAGCGGATCCCAAGCCTTGAGCCGCGCCTCGATGCCGGGGAACATCGCGACGTAGTCCTGCGTCAGCACCTTGAACCGATCCAGGCGGGGCTGAAGCGAGGCCACCGGCAGCACGGGGAGCTCGCGCACTGTCTCCTGCAAGGCGGCGGTAAACTCCCCGTTGATCTGTTGATAGGCGGGAAGGATGCCGGTGATGGCCGCGACCTCGGTTTTGAAATCAATCTCGCGGAGCTGAATCGCGTCGGCTTCGCCCTGCTTACCGGCCTGGATAAACTGCGAGCGGGCGACCTTGTAGTCCTCGTTTTCAATGTAGCGCGATTTGATACCGGTGGCGATCTCACCAAGATCGGAAACCAGACCGCGCACCGGGAGAACCGTATCGGAGTAGCGCTCGGCAAACGTATCAAAGACGGCGAGTTCGCCATTGATGGATGCGCCGAGAGCGGCGTCAGCCTTCTGCGCTTCAGCCAGCCGTGCCCGCGCCGAAACCAAGGTGGTCGAAGTGGCGCCGCCCTCTGCGCCGGCAAGTTGCTGCACCGCGTTTTTAGCCGCCTCCAAATCGGCCTGAATCACCGCGCCGCGCTCCTCGCGCAACGTGGCCACCACCTTCATGCGGATGGCGAAGAGATAGCGGGTAAGCGCGGTGTGATCCGCCTCCTGCTGGCGAATGATATCAATATACTCCAGGCCAGCCTGACGGTAAACGCGCAGGCTTTCGCGATTCTGGCCGAAAAACGCCGAGCCCTCGCGGAAAAGGAAAAAGGTAATCAGCGCGAGCACGATCACGGCCACGAAGGCATTGCCGCCGAAAAAGACGCGGATGCATTCGTCAAACGTGAGGCCGAAGAAACGGGTGCGGGCCTTTCTCACCGCGAACGGCTTGGCCGGAACGGCATCGGGAGAGACGGGTTGGACGTCAGACGGCATGGAATACGAAGTGAGCGGGGACGAAGGCGGGGCGCGGACGACGAGGCGGGAAGGCGATCGGCCGCAAAGCAAGAGGCCCGCCTGACGGTCGGTCAAGCGGGCCTCCAGCAACAATTGAGTTACGAAACCGGGCAAGCGTTACTTGATCGCCATAAAACCCACCTTCTCGACGATTTTCTGGCCTGCCTCGCTCAGGGTGAACTCGATGAACTTCGCGGCTTCGCCAGTGGGCTCGCCGTTGGTGTAGTAATAGTTCGGCCGGGCGTAAGGATACTTCTTGCTTAGCACATTTTCTTTGCCCGGCGACTGACCCTCGATGGAAACCACATGGATGCCGGGAGCATGGATATAAGCGAGACCGACGTAGCCGATGCCATTCGGGTTCTTGGCCACCTCGGCGGCGATCTGCTCGTTACCCGCCATCTTTTGGGAGGAGGCGGCGTAATCGCGCTTCTTCATCGCGAGATCCTTCCAATCCGAATAGGTGCCAGAGGACGTATTTCGGGTGTAGATGGAGATCGTGCCGGGGCTACCACCGATGGCTGACCAATCGGTCACGTCGCCAGTGAATATTTGCTCCACTTGGCGCTTGGTGAGGTCCTTGAGCGTGCTGTTGATGTTCACGATCACGGCCATGCCGTCGAAGCAAACGATGATGGGCTTGAGTATGACACCCTTGGCGGCGCCACCGGAGAGCTCGGTGGGCTTTGCGCGGCGGGAGGACATGCCGATCTGGGCGGTGCTATCAATGATCGCAGTGAGGCCGGTGGTGGAGCCCTCGGCGGCGATTTCAAAGGAGACGCCAGGGTTGGCGGCCTTGTATTCCTCGGCCAGCATGGGGACGAGTTTGGCGCCGAGGGTATCGGAGCCTTTGATGACAAGCTTTTGGGCTTGGACTGGCAGGGCGGTCACCGCGACGAGGGCGGCGAGGGTGAGGAGGGAGCGCATGGGATGGATTTGGATTAGGAATTGAGTCTGGGAATCAACTGATTGGCAATGCGCCAGTCGGTTGCGTGCCAAACAGGTTACGGTTAGAACTTCGCGGAGAGATCGATCTGGAGGACGTGAGCCTCGCCGAAGCCGTTGCCCCGGGAGACACCCGCAGCACGATTCTCCTCGATGTTAAACGAGTTGAAGTAGGTCACGGTGGAGGTGATGGCAGGCGTCCAGCTGTAGACACCGGAGAGGATGAAGCCCTCGCCGTTCAAGAGACCGCCGTTGAAATCGGAGTCGAGGAGCAGGGATGAGAAGGAGCCGTTGCCGATGTGGCGATACTCGGCGGTCAGTTGGTAGTCGCCAGCGAATTTGTTCTCACCGTAGCGGACGCCGAGGTTGTAGATATTAGAGTCAGCTTGGGTGGCTGCCTTGGCGGCAGCGACTTGGACAGGAGTGACCGCCAAGACGGGCACGCCCAGACGGCGGGCGCGGTCGTCGCCGAAGATGTTGTAGCCGTGGGTGGCGTAGAACGAGATCGGTTTTTCACCAAGGGCCGTGGTGTATTCGAAGGGCAAAAGAACCGTGGCGAGGTCGTTGTAAACGGCGGTGTCGCTGGCTTGGAGGGTCGGAGTATTGGCCGAGCGATCATGTGCAGAAGGCGCGGCGAAGGCAACGATTGTGGGCGCAGCCTTCAAAGAAGTGGTGGTGTTAACCTTGGCCGCATATTCG
Organism: Akkermansia muciniphila; assembly: GCA_945898185.1. Lineage (GTDB taxonomy): Bacteria > Verrucomicrobiota > Verrucomicrobiia > Opitutales > Opitutaceae > IMCC26134_A. The sequence continues at coordinate 64,037 of CAMDHP010000001.1, forward strand.
ACCTGCCCCATCAGCAACATAGAAGGCTCGACGGTGTTGTTGACGGCAGAGCCGGAGGTGACGCCCGCGATAGGTGCATTGTCGTTCAACACGAACTGCCCGGCGCGAATCGATAAGGTGGATTCCTTGAGGCCGACATCGTTGTAAACGAGCTCTTCGGCGACACCCTCGAAGTTGATATCAGAATCAATCCAGAATCCGTTGACGCCGGGGTTGAAGAACTTGTGCGGTAGCTTGCCGAGGCGGAGATCCAAGGCGTCAGCGCCGAGCAAGTCGGAATCGCGATAGTTCAGGTAGGCCTGGCCGAAGTAAACCACATCGCCGGTCTTATCAAAGTTATCGGTGCCGCCGCCGAGATCGGCATTGGTCGAGGTAGCGCCGCTGGCCGTCTCTAGGCGGAACCCGGCGGACCATTTGGGCCCGAGGTCGGCGAGGGCTCCGAAGCGGATGCGATAACGGTAGCGATTGCGATCCTTGTCGCCGGCAGCAACGGCGGGATTGGCTTGCTCGTTATCGTTTTGGTAACGCACCCGGGCATCGCCGCTGATTTTCAGCTTGGTGATGTTGGAGGCGATATCGAGTTTACCGGCGGAGGTCTGGGTCGCGAAGTCGCGACCGAGGTCGGCCCGGATGTCCTCGGCTTCCTGATCGTTTAGGATGCCTTTTTTGACAAGGGCGTCTATGAGAGCGCCGCTGTCTTGGGCGCAGGCAATGGAGCCGGCACCGATGGCCAGGCTGCCGAGCAGCACAAGCGTCCTGAGGGAATTCTTAATCATGGGTTTGGTTGGTTACTGATAGGGCAAATCCGATCTTTTAAATGTTTTACCCTACATGACCATGATGGGCCCATGTTACGAACAGATGGATTAATTGTTACGAAAAGATGATCTATTGATTTTTTGACTTTTTTTAAAATTCCTCGGCCCTAAAGAGGCCCTAGGTTACCGCGTCGTCACAAAATAACCGCAGACAGAGACACCCTCGGTGCAAATCCATCAACCCGTCGTCTCGGCCTCCTCCTGCGCACCGGTCAACTGCACTAACGCCCGCAACGACACAAAATGCTGGGTCAGGTCGAAGTCGCCGCCGTGCCCGTCCATGACCTGATTAAAGAGGTTTTTCTTCGATGCCTTGAGCGCCTCGATGCGCTCCTCAATGGTGCCGGCCGTAACCATGCGGTAAACAAACACCGTGCTCTTCTGACCGAGCCGATGCACGCGATCCACCGCCTGGGCCTCGACCGCAGGATTCCACCATGGGTCGAGCAGGAAAACGTAATCCGCCGCATGTAAGGTAATGCCGGTGCCGGCGGCCTTGAGCGAGACAAGCATCACCGCCGCACCCTCCCCGGCTTGGAAGGATTGCACCGGTTTGAGGCGGTCCAGCGTCATGCCGGTAAGCTCGTAGCGCGGCAGATCAGGGAATTGCTGCGTGAGCGCCTCTTTCACCCGGTCGAGCAACATAACGAACTGCGAGAAAATCACGACCTTGTGCTTGCTCGCCAGGATCTCGGTGAGCTTTTCCACCAGGAGCGTGATCTTGCCCGAGTCCGACAGCGGCGACTTACGCCACGGCAACATGTCGGGATCACAACAAACCTGGCGCAAACGCGTGAGCAGGGCGAGGAAGCCGAAGCTCTTTTCCCGCATCGCCGCCCCGACGTCGTCGCCAAGGCGGGAGAGTCCCTCGTTGCAAATTTGGGCGTATTCCGAGCGCTGCACATCGGTGAGCGGACAGATGAGCTCCATTTCCACCTTGGGCGGCAACTCCGTGGCAACCTCCGTCTTGGTGCGGCGCAGCATGAAGGGCCCAAGCTGCGCCCGCAGGCGTGACAGGGTGCCTCCACGGTCCGTGTTGATCGCCGCCTCGAAGGCTGACCGCGAGCCGAGCAAGCCCGGAAGCAGATAACGAAAAATGGACCACAGATCGAGCTGCCGGTTCTCCAGCGGCGTGCCGCTCAGAACGATGCGGTGATCCGCTCGGATGGCGAAACAGGTTTGAGCGACCTTTGCGTCCGGATTTTTAATGAACTGGCCTTCATCGAGCACCGCGTAGCCGAAGCGTTGCTTTTCCAGATGACTCCGGTGTTTGCGCAACTGGGTGTAACTGGAGAGCCAGACGCAAGGCGCAGGGCGCGACGAGAAATCGCGCCCGGTCTTCAGCACGTCCACCGCCAGTTCGGGATGAAAGCGGTGGATTTCCTCCTGCCAAACCGGCACCACACTTGCCGGGCAAACGATGAGGGTCGGGAGATTGTCAATACGCCGCGTAGCAAGAAGCGTGATGACCTGAAGGGTCTTGCCCAAACCCATCTCGTCCGCGAGCAAACCATGGCAACCATTCTCGCAAAGATGTTGCAACCACTCGACCCCGCGGCGCTGGTAGGGGCGCAGGCGCTCGGGCAACTCCGGCGCGTGCTTGGGACCCGCCAGCACCGTTTCCCGCCAGGCAGCCAGCTCGGGCGAGAGCATGACCTTAAAGCGAGCGTCATTAAAAAGAGAGAAGAGCATATACGGCGCGAGCGCGCCCTCGCCATTCGTCTCGACCGTGCTCTTTTGCCACGCTTTCACCGCCGCCAGCCGATCCACCGGAAGACTCACGATACCCACGCTCGGCAAAATGACCGGCGTGGTGTTTTTCGCTGTTAGCAGCGCCACCTCGGCTTCGGTAAGCAGGCGTTCGCCCGCCTTAAAAATCCACCTCAAATCCAGCGCCGACTCCACGCCCGAGCCGCGCCCGCCGCGCTTCATCGTGCCAGCCGTCGCCTCGATCGTGATCTCCTGCGTTCCCTTCAACAGGAGCAAGGATGCGGCGTCCAGTTCGACCCCGAAAAGCCGTTTCCAAGCAGGGAGTGTCGTCTTGAGGAAGTTGGGGATCTCCGCGACCGAAGACATCAGATAACGCCCCGTCTCCTGCTTGTAAACGAAGTGCGCTTTTCGCGCATAGGAAGCGAGGCCGATGAGCTTCGCCCGCTCGCTGGAACTCACCGCAGGCACGCCCTGGCCATGCGCCGCCGGCCCCAGTGCGGGCACGCGAGATTTGTCGGCCGTCACCCAATACGCCTGAAATTTGAGCCCCTCCTCAATCGTGATAAACCACAGCAAAAGCGATCGCGCAGCCTGCGTCGCGGATGGGGTCGCCCTGGCGTTTACCGGAGTGCCATTCAAGCGCGCCGCAACCGTCGCCGGCTTGGCCGCCGCAGGGCCGGCGACCACAGAAGGGGACGGCCGGTATTTCTCGCCCGCGGGGGCGGGATTTGCTTCGTTTTTTAAAGGCCGGGACACCGGCGCCACCTCGGGCAACGCATCAGGCAGGGGCGACATTTCATCGGCCACGAGTTCCTCGATTTCGTGCAGTCCAGCGACCGCCAGCGCATGCGCCGCATCGGTATCGGTCGATGAGGAGCGCACCGAAAACCCCTTCTCCGCCCACTCAATGACCGCATATTCGTCGTGCTTTTCAATGCGGCGATGCACGATCGCATCGCCCGTCGTCAACTCCACTTCACGCACCTCACCATCACGGTAGATAGCGTGGCCCCGCTCCAGTTGGTCGGCCGTGAAATACGTCTCCCAATTGTGCTCCAAACGACTGAACCAATACTCCAGTGAGTGAGGGGTGTAGACTCGCTTCGGGCCGTGGTTTTGCATCCGCGAAAAGGTGAACGGTAGGTTTCGCGCAAGCCCGTTCAACCTAAATCTACCCGCACAACAGATCCGCCAGCGCCGCCTGCGTTCGCGCCGCCGCCCCGCGATTGCCTTCGTGCCAATTTCGCCCCGCCGCACCCATTTGAGCTCGCGCTGCATCATCCGCCCAAAGCAAAAGAATCTCTCGCGCCAGCTCCGGCACATCCTCCACCCGCCGCGCTGCTCCCGCCGCCAGCAACTCCGCCGTGATCACGCGAAAGCTCGCTGTTCCCGGACCGAACAACACCGCCCGGCCCCGCGCCGCCGCCTCCACCGGCGTCTGCCCTTCCGTGTGCGGTGCCAGCGTCTTGCCCACGAACACCACCGCGGCCAGCGCGAGCAAACGCTGGAGCTCCCCCGTCGTATCCGCCACCGCCACGTCCACACTGTCACCGACTGCAGCAGGCCCGCTCGAGCGGATATGATACCGCACGCCTTGCGCCTTCAAAAACTCCTCAATCTCGCCGCGTCGTTCCGCATGTCGCGGCACAATCAAAAGCTTCGCCGCCCGTCCTGCCTCGGTCGCCCGCAATGCCCGCCATGCCGACACCAGGGCCGCCTCCTCACCCGGCCAGGTCGAGGCGCCCATCAGAATGCGCGCCTCGCCCAAACCTAACTCCGCCCTGAACCGCGCCTGCTCAGCGTCCGACACCGGCGGGAGCTCCACATCGAGCTTGAGATTGCCCGTCACGATTATCCTTTCCCGCGACACACCGAACTTGGCAAAGCGCTCCGCGTCGCCCGCGCTCGCCGCCAGCACTCGGGTCAGCCCGCGCGTGAGCAATCGCGCCCACGGACCGAGTTTGCTCATGCGGCGAAAACTCCGGTCCGAGAGCCGGGCGTTCACCGCCGCCACTGGCACTCCGCGCGACGCCGCCTGCGCGAGGTGCTCCGGCCAGCGTTCGCCTTCAGTTAAAATCACCAAATCCGGCTCGACCGCCCGCCAGGTCCGCCGGGCCGTGAACCAGCAATCCAGAGGGAAATACCCAAGTCCGATCACCGCCGCCCTCACTGCGTAACGTTGCGCCGCGAGCGCATACGCCGTGCTGGTGGTTGTGGTGAGGTAAACCTCTACCGTCGTATCATTAGCCCAGCCATCCAACAACGGCGCGATCGCCAGCATTTCGCCCACGCTAACCGCCTGCAGCCAGATTCGCCGCACTCCCGCACGTTTGGCGGGCAATACCGGCGTGGCGCCAAAGCGTTGTCCGAAGTGCGCCGCATACCCGCCCCGCCGCCGCATCCGCAACAGGTAGTAGGGCGCGGCCAGGAGCGCGGCCGGGAGAAAAAGCAGGCGATAGAGCCAGAGCATTTAGTAAATGGGCAAAAAGGTGAATGGTCTAGGAACCTCATCCGCCCGCCGCGCTCAAAACAATTCCCTCGTCTCGCTTTCCCGTTCTCTTCCCGCTTTTCATTCCCCACCCACCCTTTCCCATGCGTATTCCGTCGTTCTGCCGCTCGTTTCTCCTGCTTGCCGCTCTTTGCCTTTCGGCCTCCCCAGGTATCTTCGCCTCCGATGCGTCCGCTTTAAAACCCGTTTCCGCACTCCGGTTTCCGCCCTCCGCCGGATCGACCGACCTCGCCACCGATCCCGCCATCATCACCGGCGAACTCCCCAACGGCCTCCGCTACGCCCTCCGCACCAACGCCGAGCCTCGCGGCCGCGCCGCCCTCCGCCTCGTCGTCGCCGCCGGTGCATTCCACGAGTCCGAGGGCCAGCGCGGCCTCGCCCACTTCCTGGAGCACATGGCCTTCAATGGCAGCACCCACTATCCGCCCGGCACCCTCATCGAGTTTTTCCAGCGCCTGGGCATGGACTTCGGCGGCGATACCAACGCCTACACCAGCTTCGACCGCACCGTCTACATGCTCGACCTGCCCGACACCAAGCCCGAGACCCTCGCCGAGGGTCTTCGCGTGCTCGCCGACTACGCCGGTCATCTCCTGCTCCTGCCCGAGGAAATCAACCGCGAGCGCGGCGTGATCCTCTCCGAAAAACTCGCCCGCGACTCCGCCGACTACCGCGCCGCCGTCGCCGGCTACAACTTCTTCTACAGGGGCACTCTTCTGCCCGGGCGTCTTCCCATCGGCCTCGAGTCCGTTATCAAGGAGTCCGGTCGCGAGCGCTTCGCCGATTTCTACGACACGTGGTATCGCCCCGAGCGTCTCGCCGTCATCGCGGTGGGCGACTTTGATCCCGCTGTCCTTGAAAAGCCACTACGCGAAAACTTCGGCCCGCTCGCCGCCCGCGCCCCTGCCCGCGCCACCCCAGACCTTGGCACCCCCGTCGCCGTCACACCCGGCCCCCGCCTCCGACTCGGCCATCACTTCGACCCCGAGGCCAGCGCGACCAGCGTCGCGATCCAGGTCCTCCGCCCCGCCGACCTCACCCCCGACTCCTCCGCCCGTCGCCTTCGCGACCTCCCGCTTGAACTCGCCAACTCCATGCTCAACCAGCGCCTATCCGAGTTGGCCAAAACCGACTCCGCTCCTTTCGTCAAAGCCGCCGCCGGCCGCGATTTCTTTCCCGAGATTTTCGACGGTGCAGAACTCTCCCTTACCGCCCGCCCCGGCCGCTGGGCCGACACCCTCGCAGTCGGCGAAAACGAACTCCGGCGCGCCCTCCGCTTCGGTTTCCGCGCCCCCGAGTTGCGCGAGGCCGTCGCCAGCTATCGCAACGCCCTCGACCAGGCCGTAAAAACCGCCTCCACCCGCCGCTCCGAACAATTCGCCGACGAACTGGTGGACGCCTTCATCGCCGGCACCGTGCCCACCGCGCCGTCCGCCGATCTCGCGCTGCTCGGTCCCGCCCTCGAAACCATGACGATTGAGGAGTGTCACGAGGCACTCAAAGCCTCTTGGAGCAGCGCCGGCGGCCGCCTCGTCGGCGTCTTGGGCAATACAGACCTCGGCAAGGACGAGGCCCCCGCCCTTGCAATCGAGAATGCCTACTCAGCCGCCGAGTCCGTTGAAGTGAGCCCGCCTGCCGCCCAAGCCGAGATACCTTGGGCCTACGCCGACTTCGGCCCGGCGGGCATCGTCACCTCACGCACCGAGGTAACCGACCTCGGCATCACCCAGATCGTCTTTGCAAACGGCGTCCGGCTGAATCTCAAACGCACCGACTTCGAGGCCGGCACCATCGCCCTCCGCGCCCGCGTCGGCACCGGCCGCCTCGAGGAGCCGCGCGACCAACCCGGTCTCGCCTTCTTCGCCAACGCCGCCTTCACCGCCGGAGGCCTTGGCAAACACTCCGCCGACGACCTCCGCCGCCTCCTCGCCGGCCGCAACGTCGGCGTAGGTTTACAAGTCGCCGACGACGCTCTCGTTTTCAATGGCCAGACCACCCCCGCCGATCTCGCGCTTCAACTTCAGCTCTTCGCCGCGACCCTGTCCGACCCCGGCTATCGCCCCGAAGCCGAGACCACCGCCCGTCGCCAGATGGACCCTCTCTACAAACGCCTCAGCTTCGACCCCACCGGCCCTTTCACGCTCGAGGTTCCGCGCCTGCTCGCCTCGGGCGACCCGCGCTTCGGCCTGCCGGCCCGCGAAGCCGCCCTCGCCCGCAACCTCGCAGAGCTTCGAGCGTGGCTTACTCCCCAGCTCGCCACCGGTGCGATCGAGCTCAGCCTCGTCGGCGACCTCGATTCCAATGCCGCCATCGCAGCCGTCGCAGCCACCTTTGGCACTTTGCCAGACCGCGCCGCCAAACCCGCCTTGGAGGCCCTCCGTCAGGTCACCACCCCTCCGCCTTCGATCCAAACGCTCAACGTCACGACCGCCATTCCCAAGGCCGTGCTCGCTATCTATTGGCCCACCGCCGATGCCCGCGACATCTCGCGGACCCGTCGCTTGACCATGCTCGCCGACATCCTCGGCGACCGCCTTCGCAAAACCGTGCGTGAGGAACTAGGCGGCAGCTACAGCCCCGGCGCGGCCAGCGCGCCCAGCGAGACCTACCGCGACTACGGCTTTCTCTTTGCCCGCCTCACCCTCGAGTCCCACGACGTGGAGCGCATCCGCCCCGCAGTGCTCGCCGCCGCCGCCGATCTCTTCGCTAACGGCGTAACCGAAGACGAGCTTGAGCGCGCCAAACTCCCCGTGATCACCGCCGTTCGCGAAAGCGAGCGCACCAACGCCTACTGGCTCAACGCCGTGCTCGGCTCTTCCCAAGAGCAACCCTGGCGCCTCGACTGGGCGCGCACCCGCGCCGCCGATCTTGCCGCCATCACCAAGCCCGAACTAGACCAACTCAGCCGCGCCTACCTCGACCCGGCCCGCGCCCTCCAGTTCACCGTCCTCCCCGCGCCTTCCCTCAAAGCAGACGCCCCGCAGTGATCGGCTCCTTGTGCCTAGCGCAAGCCAGCGTCGCCTCCGATATCTTTGGTCGAATGCCGGCTCGCTGGGTCAAGGGAGCTTCAGTTCCAGACTCGATTCCATCCCTTCCGCCCGCGCCCGGATGCGGACGACTCCTCCACCCTTTCCTGTCTTCAGCAAAGTGGGCGCGATGCCTGCCTCCGCTTTAGACGGGTTCTCACCGAGGATCTCCGCATCACCGCTGACCGTAAAATCCACTGGCACCGTCGCCTCGGAAACGACCGTTCCGTTCTCATCGAGGATGCTGGCGTAAACAAACACCAGATCTCCGGCCCCGATCGGTTTGCCTGAGGTGCCTACACTGAGCGCGATGGCCTTCGCGGTGCCCGGAGTCCTTACCCGGTGTTCCGCCACTTTCTTTCCCGCAAGATAGCCGACGGCATGGAGCTCGCCGTGCTCGAATCTCTCTAGGTTGAAGATAAAGGGGGGATGGCGAAGCTTGGCGGATACCGCTGTTTTCCCGGGGTGTTTACGGCCGAGGCTGTGGTTGTTTAGGAAGAGCTCGACCTCGTCGCAGTTGCTGAAAACCCGCACCTCCAACGACGACCGCTCGGTCCAATAGCTGGCGATGAAGGCCATCGCCCCCCCGGCTTGCTCGGTGCCCGTCTTGATGATCTCAGACGGGTCGCGTTGTGACTGATAAAAATAGTAACTGAATTTTGGCAGGCGAAAGAGATCAGAGGGGCCGGAGCTCTCCAAGTCTTCGGCATAGCCCCGGTTGTAGTCGAACATTACCCAGAGGCCATCGCCCGCGGCCCGGGTGCCAAGGTTCTCGTTATGCGCCTCCTGAAAATTCGTCGCCTGCTGAAGAAGCCGGACTTCGCCGTCCCCGCGAAGCTGCCGGGAATTCCGCTCCTCTTTCTTAAGATCCTTCCAGCTGTCCTGATTGAGCCCGGCATTTCCCGCGTAGTATTCCCAATCCCCATACTCGGTGATTATCGAGGGCGACACCGCGTTCGCAAACTCCTTGGTGCTGCCGGCCTGTCGAGCCGCTCCCTTGACATCGAAGCCCTCCACCCAACCCACGGTGAACATTTGCTCTCCCGGGTATTCCTCGTGCGCGGCGGCCCCGAGTCGTTTGATAAAATCACCGCTCATTTTTGTCTCATTGAGTGACACTTCCCACATCACGGCGCTCGGGTGGTTGCGATCGCGCCGGACAAGTTCGCGGGCGGCCTGAATCCTGTTCGCCTCGAATTCCGGAGTCCCAGGGTTGAACTGCCAGCCCAAGATAGCCGTCATCGTCACGAGCCCGAGTTCGTCACAAGCCGCCATGAATGCCGGGCTCTGCGGATAATGTGAAAGCCGCACATAATCAAAACCCGCCTGCTTGATCTTTACCGCGTCTCGATACTGGGCGTTGTCGGGCACCGCGTTGCCCACGTAGGGATACTCTTGATGCCGGTTTACACCGCGCAGGAAGTGCTTTTCCCCATTAATCAGGATTCCACCGGGAGTGAATCCGATCCGCCGGATGCCGATGCGCTCGCGCTGTGAATCGACAACCTTCCCGCCAACCATCACCCCAACGTCGAGCTGATATAGATTTGGATCTCTCGGGCTCCACAGCTTCGGCTGGCTTACTTCCAGCGGAACCACCACCGTCCCGTCCTCGCCCGGTGCCAGCGTGGTAATGCTCGAATTTCCCTGCGCAGGCTCCTGGCCATCCTTCGCCACCAAACGGGCGACGACGGAAAACCTGGCGGCAGTGCTGCCGCTGTTCCGCACGTGGACCTGCGTGCAGATCGTCGCGGACTCCGTTGAAACCTCCGAATAGGTCACAAACACGCCCCCCGATGCGACCCGGTTTTCCAAAATCTCATCCGTGATGTGCAACGGCGGTTTGATGATCAACGCCGCCGGCCGATAGATTCCGTGGTAAAGATGGAAATCAAGTTGAGCCATCGGCTTCGGTCCGGTGAGCGGATTGCTCGCGTTATCGAGCCTGACCGCGAGGTCGATCGTGCCGGGCGTTTTTGCGAATTCCGACAGGTCGCCTACCAGCGGGAGGTAGCCATCTGTGTTCACGGCGATTTTCCGGCCGTTGGCAAACAGGCTGGCACGGTTCATCGCGCCTTCGAATCGCACCAAGACCACTTGGCCGATCGCATTTTCCGGCAGAACAAACGATTTCCGATACCAGCAAATGCCTTCCCATTGCTGCCGGTCCGTCCTGTTAGTCACCTTCGCCTCCAAACGCGCAGGATGCGGCAGGGTGACGAGCTCCCAGCTCTTGTCCGGGAAGCCCGCCATCTCGGCGCCTGTCTCCTCTCCCAAATGAAACCGCCAGCCGTCGTTAAAGTCGCTCGTGACGGCTCGTGCCGAAGCGATGGCACAAAACGCCAGACTAAGAATACGACGGGGTAGCGGAACTGTTTTCATGAGGTATTCGATAATATTGGGCCGACAAAAAGGAGATTGAATGCGGATTTGTCCACGTTCTGCAAAAGATTCGGATTTCGTGTTCAGTCTTTAACCTGTCGGAGTTTCGCATGTTACCCGCCCCTTCGGATCCGCTGCCCAGGGTTCCGCCGCCGCGAGCCTCCTTGTAGCGCAGGATCGCGGTGGCCTTCGCGGCTTTATCCGCCACGAAGCGCACCCAGCGGGCACTATAGCCAGCGGGGAATCATGGTGGGAGAGCGTTTTTGCCGACCGCCACGCTCTGTCACAAAAATTGCGATGCGAGTCGAAAACCGACCGACCATCCGTGCCCATCGCCAATTCATCGAAGGGCAATTTGTAGATTGAAAAAGGGGACAGTGGGCTTTTCCCGCGTCAGGAAAAGTGATTTCGAGCCACGGGATTTTTAACCGCGAAGACGACCTGAAGGCGTGGGGGTTTTGACGTATTCGGTGGGTAACTTGGCAGTGGGAGAGCGCAGAATGTGACCCTCCCTTGGAGTTTCTGTTTATCCGGGGCGCCTTCTGCGTATCGCTTAAGTGACTCTATAGCATATTTTAAGCTATACGTTTAACGCGACCCTCGGGAGAACACAGAAACTTTGCTCTGCTTAAGTTTCCAACTTTGCGATCTTCGGTTCGATCTTGGCGTCTTCGCGTTAAAGTCCGAATGCTTGGGGGATTGGTATGCGATTTTTTGCCACGAAAATCACAAAGGTTGACCCCGTCCTCTCCTGCCCTCCCGCGCGGATAGAGGCGCCATTAGAGTATTTCAAATAGAGTTATAGCCACATGCGCGGATTTAAAAGGTGAGGTGGGACGGCTGGGCCAGTTGACATCCCGCCCCCGCCGCACACCCGATTACCACGTGTCGTCTTCGCCCCAACCCAAGATCCTCGTCGCCATGTCCGGCGGGGTCGACAGCTCCGTCGCCGCCCTTATCCTGCGCGATCAAGGCGTCGCCATCGAGGGCGCCTACATGAAAAACTGGATCAACGAGGACAACATCGTCGGCGACTGCCCATGGGAACAGGACATTACCGACGCCCGCCGCGTCGCCGACCAGCTCGGTATCCCCTTCCGGGTCGTGAATCTCATGGACGAATACCGCGAACGCGTCGTCTCGTATCTACTCGAAGGATACAAGACCGGCCTCACCCCCAACCCCGACGTGATGTGCAACCGCGAGATCAAGTTTGGCGTGCTTCGCCAATGGGCGCTCGATCACGGTTTCTCCGCCGTCGCCACCGGACACTACGCCCGCCGCGCCCCTCTTCCGCCCTCGCCCCCCCCACCCCTTCGCTCCCCTTCACCGCCTACTTTTCTCCCCTCCCCAAACTCATGTCTATCGATGATTGACATGCTGCCGCCACCCGACGCCCCGGCCTTCGCGCTGCTTGAAGGCGCCGACCCCAACAAGGACCAGTCCTACTTCCTCGCATTCCTTTCGCAGGCCCAGCTCCGCGACGCCCGCTTCCCCGTCGGCGATCTGCTCAAACCGGAGCTCCGCGCTCTCGCCCGCCGCGCCGGACTCGCCACGGCAGAAAAGAAAGACAGCCAAGGCATCTGCTTCATCGGCCAGGTCAAAATGGCCGACTTCCTCCGTGCCTACGTGCCCGACGCACCGGGCCCAATCGTCCGCTCCGCCGACGGCATCATTCTCGGCGAGCATCGCGGCTTGCACTTTTTCACCTTGGGCCAGCGCAAGGGCATCGGCGTGCCGTCAAACACAGACAACAAAGCCTACGTCGTCGTCGGCAAACGCGCCGCCGACCGCGCCCTTCTCGTCGCCTTCGACGAGGCCGCCGCGCCCGGTCTCTTCACCAGCGAGGTCCACGTCCATGGTTTGCGCTGGAACACACCCACCCCACCCTCGCCCGCCAGCAGTCCCGTCGCGCTTGAGGGTCGTGTCCGCTACCGCGACCCGCGCGTGCCGCTTCACTTTACGCCGACCGGCCCGGACACCGCGCACATCGTTTTTAGCGAGCCCCAGCGCGGCCTCGCCGCCGGCCAGATCATCGCCCTCTACGACGGCCCTCGCCTGCTCGGCGGCGGCGTTTACGCCTAGTGTAGCCCGTCGTTAATCCTGTTACGAATGGTATGCCATTTGAGGCGATTTTACCGATCACCGCAGGTCTTTTTTCACGGGCGCGCTTAGAGCATTTTAAGTAAAATTGTAGCCATTTTGAGGTAGGGCGGGCCCAGCAGGGCCGCCCTACCTCAGAATTACCCTAATTCTAGCTAGAGTTTAATTTAAACTGTTCTAATTCTCCTTTGCTAAAAATCAGAAATTGGCCGCAAAAGGTCGCAGAAGGCGCAATAAAGAAAGCTCGTTTTGGCGCATTTTGAGCCTTTTTTTCGGCCATTCTCCGGCGGTTTCCCAGTGATAAATACCTTTTTATCGTGAGCTCTTAGCCGTAAGGTGTCGACGAGGGCCATGCGACCCGGTCCGAGCCGCGTCACGCCCCGTTGAGCAACGTGATCATCACCGAGAAATCCGAGTCGCCCAGGCCGCGCGACTCGGCGGTCTTGAGCTGCTGCCGCGCCGCGTCCATCGCGGGCAGTTCAGTGCATCCGGCGGCGGCGGCCGCGAGGCGCAGATCTTTGTGCAGATGTTTTACCGAGAACTGCGGCGCGAAATCACCGGCGCGTAGCTTTGGCTCCTTCAACTTCACCAAGCCGGAATAGCTCACGTTTTTGGCCAGCGCACCGTAGAACACATCGTCCCCGATGCCCGCCGCCGCCGCCAGGGTGCGCGCCTCGGCCAGTCCCTGCATCTGCACCGCGATATTAAGATTCATCGCGAGCTTGAGCGTCGCCGCCTGACGGTTGTCGCCTATACAAAAACGCGTGCCCGAGACCAACCCCAAGACCGGCTCGAGCGCCGCGATCAGCGCGGCGTCGCCCCCGAGGTAGAACACGATCTCGCGCCGCTCCGCCGCCGGCTTGCTGCCAGTGAACGGGGCCTCCAGGTAACGCGCGCCGCTGGCGGCCACCGAGACGCGAAACTCCTCCGAAGACGCGGGGTCTATCGTGCTCGACTGCACCACAATCTTGCCCGGCCCGAGCACCGGCATGATGCGGGCGAGCAGGGCGCGCACCGCCGCCGGATCGGCCACCACGATGTGAACTATCCCCGCCGCCGAGGCCACCGCCTCCGGCGTGTCGAGCCAGGCGGGCGCATCCGGTTGCGGCGAGCGGTTCCATGTTCCGGTGAGCACGCCGGCGGCGGCGTAATGGCGCGCCCAGATTCCCCCGATGATACCAAGGCCGAGCACGCCGACTCGCGGTAGTCCGCCGGTTGATACAAATTCGGGCGCGGCGGCGGCGCCCGCGGTTGAAGAATTTCGGGACGGAGGGTTCATCGCAGGATTTTGTGCAGCTCAGGCGCGAACGACGCGAAGTCAATCAGCGCACTCCGGACGGCCGCTTTTGCCGGCGAAGAGGGTGCCTTGTCGGTCTTTGTGCAGATTCACGAAAAAATATCTGGGATTTGACGAAACACGCCTTGGCTGTTGCCAGCCCTGAGCCAAAGTGTCCGCTTGGTTTCAATATCCCTTCATCTTTAAAACTATGTCCTCTCCTGTCGAAAACGTCGTAATCATAGGCACCGGTTGCGCCGGCCTCACCGCCGCCATCTACGCTGCCCGATCCAACCTCAACCCGCTGGTGCTTGAGGGGCCCCTGCCGGGCGGCCAGCTCACCACCACCAGCGAGGTGGAGAACTTCCCCGGCTTTGCGCACGGGGTAGACGGTTTTCAACTCACCCAAAACATGCGCGAGCAGGCCACGCGCTTCGGCACCCGTTTTGAGCAAGCCCTCGTCACCGCCGTGGACTTCACGGCTTCCCCGCGCAAACTTGTGGTTGGCGATCGTGAGATTTTTGCCAAGTCCGTCATCATCGCCACTGGCGCCTCGCCACGCATGACCGGCATCCCCGGCGAGAAGGAACTCTACGGCGGCAAGGGAGTGACGACCTGCGCGACCTGCGACGGCGCCTTCTACCGCAAAATGGAGGTCGCGGTGCTCGGCGGCGGCGACAGCGCGGCCGAGGAGGCCCTTTTCCTCACCCGCTTCGCCAGCAAAGTTTACCTGGTGCACCGCCGCGACTCGTTGCGCGCCTCCAAGATCATGTCCGACCGCGCGACCTCTCACGAAAAAATCCAGATGGTCTGGGACACCGTGCCGGTCGAGGTTTTGGGCGTTCCCGAGGGCTTGGTGAGTGGCCTGAAGGTTAAAAACCTAAAAACCGGCATCGAGTCCGTGCTGCCCGTGAAAGGCGTCTTCGTCGCCATCGGCCATACGCCGAACACGGGTCCGTTCACCCCTGCGATCGCGGTGGACGAGGGCGGCTATTTCAAACCCGCAGCGGGCTCGCAGGTGCAGACGAACATCCCCGGCGTCTACGTCGCGGGGGACTGCTCCGACCACGTTTACCGCCAGGCCATCACTGCCGCCGGCATGGGCTGCCAGGCCGCCATCGAAGCCGAACGCTGGCTCGCCGAACGCGAAGGCTGAGCCCCGCGCTTCCTAAACCCCCGCATCGTTCTTGTCGTCGGATACATCGTCCTTATCGCCACAAGGAAGATGTTGTTCGAGGTGAGATCCGCGGGATTACCTAAGGAGCGCAGTCCTGCCCGTTGCCCTTATCCCATTTCCCGAGGAAACATGCCGAAAGCCTATTTAGAATAATTCCAATTCGCACTTGCTGTTTAGAATGATTCTCGTTCTCTGCGTCTCCGTTTAAGCTTTTCCTATTCCATTTTTGCATGCGCCCCACCTCCGAAGATCAGCCCGCCAACCTTGCCGAACGCTTGGAGCACCGCGGTTTGCGTAATACCACCCAGCGCGAGGTCATTTATCGGGCCTTGCACGAGCGTCGCGACCACCCGACCGCCGACGAGGTTCACGCCCGTGTTCGTCCCGACCTGCCGTCCATCTCTCTCGCCACGGTTTACAACTGCCTCGAAACCCTCGTGCAGTGCGATCTCGTCCGCCAGGTAAACTTCGAGCGCGAGCCCACCCGCTACTGTCCTAATCTTAAGCCACACGCCCACTTCCACGATCAGGCCACCGGCTCCACCCTCGACATTGATCTGCCGCCCGAGCTTCTCGCTCAGGTAAAAGCAATCCTGCCCGCGAGCTACCAAGCCGACTTCGTCGAGATCACCTTCCACGGCCGGACCACGACGAAACTAGTTCCAAGCACCAAGTAACCAGCTGCTAGCGACTCGTCCTCCCTTCAACTTAATCTTTCAACTTAAACTTTTCATCATGCCATCCCTCGAAATCCGCGATCTCTTCGTCGCCCTCTCCGCGACTCCCGACAAGCCCATTGTAAAGGGTCTTACCCTCACGATTCGCACCGGCGAGGTGCATGCCATCATGGGGCCAAACGGCACCGGCAAATCCACCCTTTCCAAGGCCATCGCCGGCCATCCCGACTACGTCATCACCTCCGGCGACGTCCTCCTCGACGGCAAGTCCATCCTCGCGATGGAGCCCGACCAGCGCGCCCGCGCCGGCATTTTCCTCGCCTTCCAATACCCGTCCGAAATCCCCGGTGTCACCATCGCCAACTTCGTCCGTGCCGCCGTCCAAGCCCGCCTCGCCGAGGGCGAGGACCTCGACGCCACCGCTTACTACAAGCGGCTCTACTCCAAGATGGATCTCCTTAAGATCGACCGGAAGTTCACTTCCCGCGCGGTCAACGAGGGCTTTTCCGGCGGCGAGAAAAAGCGCTGCGAAATCCTCCAGATGGCGATGCTTGAGCCCACTTTCGCCCTCATGGACGAAACCGACTCCGGCCTCGACATTGACGCTCTCCGCATCGTCGCCGAGGGCGTCGAGGCCATGCGCGGCGACAAGTTTGGCGTCATGCTCATCACCCACTATCAACGTCTGCTCGACTACATCGTGCCCGACTTCGTTCACGTGATGTATGACGGCCGCATCGTAAAATCCGGCGACAAGTCCCTCGCTCTCGAACTCGAGGCCAAGGGCTACGACTGGATCAAACAAGAACTCGCCACCGCCTAATATTATCTGACCTCCCTGATTTTCAGGTTTCAGGTCTCCACCCTCAGCCCTTCCGAAAATGAAGCCTCCTTCCGATCTCCTCGCCCCACCCGACGCCCTCCTCGAATCCGAGGCAGACACTTCCGTCGCCATGGAAAACCCCACCGTCGGCATCGACCAAACCGCCGGCGACTTCACCTACGACGTCAAATACGCCTATGACGCCGGCTCCGGTCTCTCCGAAGACACCATCCGCTACATCTCCGACGTCAAAAAGGAGGCCTCCTGGATCCTCGATTTCCGTCTGAAGGCCTACCAGACCTTCCTCTCCAAGCCCATGCCCACCCACTGGGCGACCAAGGACCTCGAGAACATCGATTTTAACAAAATCCGCTACTACCTCTCCCAAGGCACCAAGCCCAAACGCACGTGGGATGAGGTCCCGGACGACATCAAAAAGACCTTTGAGCGCCTCGGCATCCCCGAGCAGGAGCGCAAGTTCCTCGCTGGCGTCGAGGCCCAGTTCGACAGCGAGGCCGCGTATTCAAACGTCAAGGACATCGTCGCCAAGCAGGGCGTCATCTTCTGTAACTCCACCGAGGCCCTCCGCGAGCACCCCGAGCTCTTCCGCAAGTGGTTCGGCAAGGTCATCCCCACTGGCGACAACAAGTTCTCCGCTCTCAACAGCGCCGTGTTCTCCGGCGGCTCCTTCATCTACGTGCCCAAGGGCGTGAAGGTCGCCATGCCGCTCCAGGCCTACTTCCGCATCAACGCGGAAAACTTCGGCCAATTCGAGCGCACCCTCATTATCGCCGACGAGGGCGCCGAGGTCACCTATATGGAGGGCTGCACCGCGCCCAAGTTCTCCACCTCCACCCTCCACTCCGCCGTGGTCGAGCTCGTCGCCCTCAAGGGCGCGAAGATCCAATACATCACCGTCCAAAACTGGGCCAATAACGTGTTTAATCTCGTCACCAAGCGCGCCATCGCCATGGAAGACGCCGAGGTTAAGTGGATTGATTGCAACATCGGCAGTCGTCTTACCATGAAGTATCCCGGCGTCATCCTGAAGGGGAAGCGCGCCCGCGGCGAAGTCATCTCCATTGCCCTCGCCAACGACGGCCAGCACCAGGTCACCGGCGCCAAGATGGTCCACGCCGCCGACGACACCACCTCCGTCATCGTCGCGAAGTCCATCAGCGTCGGCCAGGGCCGCTCCACCTACCGCGGCGTCGTCCATATACCGAAGCACTTGAAGGGCTGCAAAAACAACACCGAGTGCGACGCGCTTCTCATCAATTCCAACAGCCGCACCGACACCTATCCGGCCATCGTCGTGCGTGGCGACACCCATGCCGTCCAACACGAGGCCAGCGTGTCGAAAATTTCGGAAGACATGATCTTCTACATGCAGCAACGCGGCCTCACCGAAGCCCAGGCGATGAGCCTTGCGGTAAACGGCTTCGTCAACGACCTCGTCCGCCAGTTCCCCATGGAATACAGCGTCGAGCTCAAACGCCTCATCGACCTCGAAATGGAAGGCTCCGTCGGCTGATCAAATCTTTCTCTAGTTTCTTTCTCTTACTCTTTCTCTGATCGCAATCGGTGAACGGAGCCGGAGGGAGAAAGAGAAAGATTAAGAATTAAGAGAAAGATTCACCAAACATGTCCGCTCCCGCCCTTTCCTCCTCCGCCCTCCCCGGCCTCGACTCCGTACTCTTCGCCGCCCACCTTTCCGAGCGCGCCTCCCTGCCCGCCTGGTGGCTCGAAGCCAAGAAGGCCGCGTGGAACCAGTTCCTCGCCCTTCCCCAGCCCTCGCGCACCGATGAGAACTGGCGCTTCTCCAATCTAAAGGATCTCAATCTCGACGGCTTCACCCTGCCCGAGGACGCCTCGCAAAAGATCGCCAGCTCCGCGACCTTCCCGCAGACCGCCGAGCTCGTCTTCTCGAATCGCCAGCTCGTCACCCGCAGCACCTTACCCGCCGACCTCGCCGCCAAAGGCGTAATCTTCGCCCCGCTCGACGAGGCCCTCCGCGACCATGGCGACCTCGTTAAACAGTATTTCCAAAAACACCCGGCCAGCCTCGGCTCGGAAAAGTTCGTCGCACTCAACACCGCGCTCACCGCGTCCGGCGCGTTTCTCTACGTGCCCGCCGGCGTCGAAGTCGCCCTGCCTTTCGTCATCCAGCACACGCTGACCGGGGCAAATGTCGCCACCTTCCCGCACACGCTCGTCGTTCTCGGCCCACGCGCCAAGGCCACCGTGGTCGAGTTCTTCGTCTCCGGCGGCACCGCCACCGAGCGCCAGCTCGCCGCCGGCGTGAACGATCTCCACGCCGCCGAGGGCGCGCAGCTCACCTATGTCGGCGCCCAGCACTGGAGCCGCGAGACCCTTTCCTTTCAGGTCAACAGTATCGCCGTCGAGCGCGACGCCCGCGTGCTCGCCCTCAACCTCCACCTCGGCGGCCGCCAATCCCGCCACGAGTCGCACTCCCGCCTCCTCGGCCCGGGAGCGCACTCCGAGATGCTCGCGCTCACCGTCGCCAGCGGCGCCCGCGAGTTCGACCAGCGCACGCTCCAGACCCACATCGCGCCCAACACCACGTCGAACCTGCTCTACAAAAACGCCCTGCTCGACACCGCGAAGACAATTTTCTCCGGCCTCATCATCGTCGAGCCCGACGCGCAAAAGACCGACGCCTATCAGAAAAACCGCAACCTGATGCTCAGCGACGAAGCCGAGGCCCACAGTCTGCCCGGCTTGGAAATCCGGGCCAACGACGTGCGTTGCAGCCACGGCAGCACCAGCGCCCGCATAGATTCCGAGCAGGAGTTCTACCTCCAAGCCCGCGGCATCAACCCGACCGAAGCCCGCCGCCTGCTCGTCTCCGCCTTCTTCGAGGAAGTCCTCAACAAGCTCGACGACGAAGTGCTCCACTCCGCCTTGACCGCCCTCATCGCCAGCCAGTTTAAGAGATAGACTGGTCCATTCGGTTCGATCGTCCGAACTTTTATGGATCTTGCCGCAGGCAACTCTGCCGCGTCGTCGGACCGCATCACCGACCTCGGCCTCGGCAAAGCAGTCGCCGACGGCGACGGCACAAGACCGGCCTGCGCCGGAGACAGCGACAGCACGAATGCCAACCGCACCTACGGCATCACCCGGCGCGGTCTCACCACCGGTGTGAACTTGCACATGATCGTGAGCACCGCCGCCTCCCAAGAGCAGGACGACCACAACAACCCGTCCATCACCGTGCTGCCGGACGGCAAGCTCCTGATTCTCTGATCCAAACAAAACAGCACCGCCGCCTAATATCAGCGCACTTCGCTCGTGCCGCTGCCCACCACCGCCGCCGATTGGGGGCCGGAAATTACGCGCAACGTCGCGGCCTCGAACACTTACGCCAACACCTACCGGCTCAGCGCAGAGGCCAACGCGCTCTATAACTTCCACCGCTGCGTGAACTTCAACCCCACGCTCACCCTTTCGACCGACAACGGCGCGTCATGGGGCACCGCCCGCCTGCTTATCGGCACTGGCGCGGGCGGCATCCGCCCCTACCCGCGCTACTGCTCCAACGGGGTGGACCGCGTTGATCTCATCTCCACCGAATGCCATCCGCGCGACGTCGCGAATTCCGTTTACCACATGTATAACCCGCCGGTTCGTTTTACAAAACCGACGGAACCTTCATCAAATCCCTCGCCAACCTACCGCTCGACCAAGACGCCGGCGAGCGCGGCAGCGTGCTCTACTCCTACTCCGAGGCGGCGTGGGGCGCCGGGCAGGGCCCCAACGACTGGGTCCTCACCGGACGCGGCTGGACCCGGGACGTCCACTACGGCCAGGACGGCGCACCGATCGCGGTTTTCCAAGTGCAGCGCGACGATCAAAACGCTAACGACTGGAAAAAGATCGCATCTACTACTGCTACGCACGCTGGACCGGCGCCAGGTGGGAACGTCGCTTTATCGCGCAAGGCGGCAGACCGATTTACGCGGCGGAGGACGACTACGGAGGCGCCAAGTGCCTCGACTCGGAGGATCCGCGCGTCGTCTATTTCTCCACCAACACCGCCACCCCGCTGGACGTAAGCCGCATTGATAACGTGGCCCTGAACGCGAACGAACGCTACGAACTCTATCGCGGCTTCACCGCCGACGGCGGCCTCACTTTCACGTGGACGCAGGTCACCGCGAACTCCGACGCGGAAAACCTTCGTGCTATCGTCCCGGACAAACACGGGCGCACGGAATGCCTGCTATGGTTCAACGGCACCTACACCACCTAAGCCCGTTTCTCCACCCGCGTGCTGGCGCGCATAGGCACTTCTCGTTGACGCTGTTTCCAAATTGGCAGAAGGCCAATAGCGTCCCGACGATCTGCCGGCGATGGACGCTCCAGACTAAAGCGTTATAGCATTCACCCTAAAAACGGCATTAAAGAACCGCGGATTGCGCAGATGAACGCGGATACCAGAAGATTGCCCAAGGTCGCTGTATCACCCGGAGGATGAGTTCCTCTGATGCCAGTCTCCCCTATCTTTCAGACTTTAACGCAAAGACGTAGAGGCGCGTAGATAAGCGGAGGAACGCTTCAGCTCCAGGTCGGTGCCCCCTTTGCTTCTTCGCGACTTTGCGTTGATAAAGTCTCCTTTACCCGAGACCTTGGTTTTATTCGCTCGATCCGCGTAATCCGCGGTCGGTTTGGCCTGCTGCTTCTTAGTTCAACAGGAAATTGCTCCGAACGTGGTGCCCGGGACAGGACTCGAACCTGCACACCTTACGGCAAAGGCTTCTAAGACCTTCGTGTCTGCCATTCCACCACCCGGGCGTTGTGACTTAAGCCTCAGGATAAAACCAGCGCGCTTTCACCGCCGCAAGCGCGGAGTGCGCCTTTGGCTCGGCCGATTCGAATCTTTTCAACCGACCTTTTTCGTGGGCGTGCCTTCAGGCGTTTGATCTTGAGGGAACGGAGCCGCGGACGTGCCACTTTCGTCCGGGCTCGAGGTTAACGAGGGATGTAGTGTATCCCGAACCATCCTACGAAGTGCCCCTACCGATACACGCACATAACAATACTCACGCCAAAAGCCCCGGTTCCCAGGGTGGTGGGCATACTCCTGCGCCTCGAAATCAAAATCGCGAAACCGCCGCAAATCACCGACTGAACGCACAAAATCAAAATCCGCGGTCAGCACATCCGAGTTGGTCAATAAAAGATACCACGCCACCAACCTGGTGTGGGGATATAGCGAGCGAAGAAGCACCTCACGTTCATAGCGAGCAGGTTCGATCCCATTTTGAGAACAGTAGAGCTCGGAAAAGCTTTTTTTTGCCATTCGAAAGAATGATTTTAGACGCGTTTGCCAGCAATTTTTCTTCCTAAAACTAAGTGGATTGGACGGAAACACAAGCTCCCATCGGAACCTCCGGGAAGATAGTCCTCAAAGGTAAGAACCTCATCGCGAGAAAAGCTGCTCCAGCAGAGTGTTTAAATCCTCGTCCGGCACCCAGCGGCCGCCACGTTGTATGGCGAGTTTACGACCCCGATTTGAAGCGAGCAGGGTGGCATCAACTTTTTGGATACGCACTTCCCCCGGCTTCCACCCCGCCGTCTCCGCCGCCGCAAGCCGCCGCCAGCGAAACGGCAGACCAGTCGCGTTGACCGTGATTTCCCATCCGCCCGTCGCAACCGCTTCCGACGCCCCCCGAAGCTCGAGCAGTTCGGGGTAGCGCCGGATGAAATCAGGCTCGGTCGTGCGCGCGATCTGCAGAACCACCGCTGCGGGTTGGGAGGCAAAAACCTCTTCGAAACTTTGGAATCCGCCAGTCCGGTGCAGGGTAAAGACCGCCAGCGGATCCAGCCCCACTAGGTTCATGCCGTTCCAGATGCCGTGAGGATTGGCGCTGCCGAAACCGCGAGCGGAATACCAGGCGGCAAAACGATCGGTCACGCGCAGACCGATCTCGAAATGGAGATGTGCACGATCTTTCGGGATGGGCGCACCGCTTGAGCTGCGGCCCATCGTGCCGAGGCGCTCACCCGCCGCCACCTGCCGCCCGGGTTGCAGACCCGGCGTCACGTCACGAAGGTGGGCGTAAAGGGTGTAAACTGCCGGGCGCTCCTGCGGATGCTCCAGCACCACGTAGCGACCGTAATTGCTGTTGCCCGAGCTGTGGCTCACGTAACGCACTTCTCCGGCTAGCGCCGCGCCAACCGCGTCGGTCGACTCTCCTTGTTTGTCCCGCTTGGTCGCCAGGAGGTCCAGTCCTTCGTGAAACTGGCGCCCCCCGCTGCGCACGCTGCCGAATAGCCCGGAGCGGGGCTCGCCCGATGCGGTTGCCTGGATAAAGGACGATGTATCTTTGCCGTCGTCAAAGGCTGGATTTGGGGTCGGCCACACCAGCTCAACCCGTGGCTGCGGCCGCGCGGCTTTAGCGGCACGGGCTGCCTTGGAGCCGGAGTTCGCTGCACCTTTTTCCGGCGGTCCGCCTGCGACCGCATCCGTTCCGTGATCGGCGCCGCACCCGGTCATACCCGCGCTCCACAGGCAAGTCGCCACCCAGAACCAAAAGCCTGGACCCCGACTCATCCTTTGGCTTTGGCCGCTTCCTTGCGCGCATCCTCCGAGGTGCGAGTGATGTTCTTGGCCAAAGTAACGAGCTCCGCCTCAGGGAACTCGACATAGGCAATCACGAAGCCTTGGGAGTTGGCGGAGCTGATGCGCATCGCGCCGATGGCGACACCGTTGAGCACGAGCACGAGCCGTTTACCTTGGTTGGTTGCCGTGAAGCGGTAGAGATCGCGCGTGGCATCCTCGGTGAATTGGAAGGAGAGACTCTTGCCGAGTTCGTTATCGATCACGTCGCAGCGCATGATGTCGTATTCGGTGAAATACGTCTTCGGCGCGATCGGGATGATGACCCCGCTGAGCGGAAGGCGGACGACGCCGCCGTTTTCCTGCGCGGTGGCCTCGACCATGAATCGAATGACTGAGACCGGGTAATCCTTTTTGGCGGTCTTCGAAGCGCAGCCTCCGAGAGCAAGGCCGGCCAGCAGGAGGGAGCAAAATCCAATCAGTAAACGGCGTGGGGACATAATCTCAGCCTGAGTGACCTTTTCCGTCGCTGGCAACTCCTCAGGCAGGGAATCCGCGCGGCTTGCAGTAACGCGGAGCTAATCCAGGTAGGGCGTGTATTCCGGCAGCAGTTTCTGGACCGCCAGTTTGACCTCATTGATATCCATAGAATTAAGTTGGCCTTGAAGTTGAAGCATCTCGCCGCGAATGAGCTCGGGATTCAATCCTTCGGCGACGAAGCGCTGGATGCGCGGATGGGTCGTGGGCTTGTGCGACTCGGTCGAGTGCTGGAGTTCCTCGTAAAGCTTTTCGCCGGGCTTCAAGCCGACGAATTTAATTTCGATATCGGTGTCGGGCACGAGGCCGGAGAGTTCGATCATCTGCCGGGCGAGGTCCGCGATTTTCACCGGGCTGCCCATGTCGAGAACGAAGATTTCTCCACCGTCGCCGAGAAGTGCAGTTTGTAAAACCAAGCCCACCGCCTCGGGGATGGTCATGAAATAGCGGGTCACATCGGGATGGGTCACCGTCACCGGACCACCGGCAGCGATCTGCTGTTTAAAGATAGGCACCACACTGCCCGAGGAGCCGAGGACGTTGCCGAAACGCACCGCCATGAACCGGGTTTTGCCCGCCTGGCCGGAGATGTGCAGGCCTTGCAACATGAGTTCGGCGAGGCGCTTCGAGGCACCCATGACGCTGGTGGGGTTGATGGCCTTGTCGGTCGAGATCGCGAGGAATGTCTCGACGCCATGCGCCACGGCCTCTTCGGCCAGCAAAAGCGTGCCGAGGGCATTGTTTTTCAAGGCCTCGGCGGGTTGACGCTCCATCAGATGAACGTGTTTGTGTGCAGCGGCGTGAAAAATAAGCGCCGGCTTGTAGCGTGCGAGTATCTGGGCGATGCGCGGACGATCCAGGATGTCGGCCATGACCGGTTGGATGATGGCGCCCATGCCGCGCGCGATCAGTTCCTGCTCGATGACGAAAAGCGCGGGCTCGGACTGCTCGACTAGGATGAGACGCGAAGGGTTGCCGTTCGCGATCTGCCGGCAGAGCTCGCTGCCGATACTGCCGCCGGCACCGGTGACGAGCACGACCCTGTCTCGCACCATCTGGGTGATGCCGATCGTATCGAGCTGGACCGGATCGCGCCCGAGTAGATCCTCGACCTCTACCGCGCGGAGCCGGGTGACTTTGGCCCGGCCGGAAAGAAGATCGTCCACCGAGGGCACGATTTCCACGCCGAGACCTTTTTCGGTCATGAGCTTAATGACCTCGCGTAACCGCTTTTCGGTCGCGGTCGGCATGGCGATGATCACGTGGTCGAACTCGAAGCGCGCCCGCAGACTTTCAACTTCATCAATTCGGCCACCCACGGGAATACCATGCACCAAAACACCCCGTTTATCATCGTCATCGTCGAGGAAGACGACCGGCACCAGACCGCGCGCGGGCCGGTTAATGCACTCGCTGGCGAGGCTCGCCCCGACATCGCCCGCGCCCAGGATGGCGATGCGCCGGCGGGATTTGTGAGGACCCATGGTGCTATGCAGGGTGATGCGCTCGCGATAGATGCGGAGCGCGAGACGAGATCCGCAGACAACGCCCAGGGAGAGAACGAAGTCCATTAAGAGCACGCTGCGCGGCAAGATGTAAATTAGCTCGGGGTCGTTGCGGCAGAGCAGCCACCAGGCGAAGGCCAGCATAGCCGAAATCAACAGGGCCCA
This sequence comes from Akkermansia muciniphila, assembly GCA_945898185.1. Lineage (GTDB taxonomy): Bacteria > Verrucomicrobiota > Verrucomicrobiia > Opitutales > Opitutaceae > IMCC26134_A. Next base: position 89,331 of record CAMDHP010000001.1, read on the forward strand.
AGAAACCCGAATCAAATCAGGTAGGCCGAAATAGGTGAGCATCGAGCTGAATTGGCGGAAGATCACCAACAGCGCCACTTTGAGCAGCACGAAGGGCACTAGACTGATCAGGCGCACTTGAGCCAGGTCCGCCGGCACTTGAAAGTCGAAGCGCACTTCCCACGCTCCCCAGAGCGCCAAGCTTAACAATATCGCGTAAACCAAAGCCACCAAAAGGGAGCGTTTGTTGCGGTTCGGACTGAAGACGGTGGCAAGCATGAGGCTGATAGTGACCGGGCGGAGTTGGCGAGGTCGACGGTATTCAAGAGATTACGGATTGAACTCACGGGCGGTCGCTTCGCCGCCGGCTTGGATGCCTTCGCGCCGAGCTACCTTCCAAATAGTTATAAAAAGAATTTTTATATCCATAAGCACGCTCCGGTTGTCCACGTAATAGACATCCCAGCGAAACTTCTCCTCCCACGCCATGGCGTTACGGCCCTTGATCTGGGAGAGTCCGGTGATGCCAGGCCGCACTTCATGGCGGCGTGCCTGCTCCGGTGAATAGCGCGGCAAGTAGGCCACGAGTAGCGGGCGCGGGCCCACCAGGCTCATGTCGCCGCGCAGCACGTTCCAGAGCTCAGGGAGCTCGTCCAACGACGTCGCCCGCAATGCGCGCCCAAAGGCCGTCAGGCGCTCAGCGTCACTCAACAAGCGCCCATCGGGTCCACAAGCATCCGTCATGCTGCGGAACTTGATCAACTCAAACACTACCCCGTCCCGCCCGGGCCGTGCCTGGCGGAAAAAGAGCGGAGCACCCAGCTTCACCCGCACCAGCAAGGCCATAATTAGCAAAAGTGGCCCCCAGAGTGGCAGCGCCGCCAACACTACGATGAGATCGAATACTCGCTTCATACTGAGCGCAAAATCCACTGCCCTTCGGTCTGCCGGACCTCAGGCGCATCCGGCGCATCGCCGAACCACCGCGACCACCCGCTCAAGATCCGCCAGAGCCAAATTCGAACCCGAAGGGAGACAGAGCCCTTTGTTAAAAAGCTCTTCCGCCACCGCACCGCCAATACATTCGAATCCGGCAAAAAGCGGTTGCATGTGCATCGGTTTCCAAACCGAGCGCGACTCGAAGTTCTCTTCGTTCAATGCGATGCGCACACCCTCGTGGTCCATGCCAAAAAGCGCCGGATCAATCTGCACGCACACCAACCA
>CAMDHP010000002.1 GCA_945898185.1 Akkermansia muciniphila
GGTCTTGAATTCGTCCCACTCGGTCACGATCGCGATGGCGTGCGCACCGGCGCAGGCCTCGGCCGCGCTGGCCGCAACCGAGAGGCGGGGATTGGGCGTGGCACCCTTGACCGTCAGGTCGTGAAGGATCTCGGCCGCTGGCACCTTGGGGTCGTAAACCACCACGTTGGCGTGCTCCACGAGCAGGTCGCGCACGACGTCAATCGCTGCGGATTCACGGGTGTCGTTGGTGTCTTTCTTGAAAGCGAAACCGAGCACCGCGATGCGCTTGTCGGCGACGGTGTTGAAGAGGGTTTTGACGATATTGCCAGCGAAGCGGTGTTTCTGCCAGTCGTTCATCTTGACCACGCTTTCCCAATACTGCGAAACCTCGGGTAGCCCGAAGTGCTCGCAGAGGTAGGCGAGGTTTAGCACATCTTTTTGGAAACAGGAGCCGCCGAAACCGACCGAGGCTTTGAGGAACTTCGCGCCGATGCGGGAATCCTTGCCGATGGCGTTGGCCACTTCGTCCACGTCTGCACCGGTCGCCTCGCAGAGCGCGGAGATGGCGTTGATCGAGGAGATGCGTTGCGCGAGAAAGGCGTTCGCGACCAGCTTGGAGAGTTCGGAAGACCAGAGATTCGTCGTGATGATGCGCTCCGGCGCAACCCAGCGGGCGTAAACCGAAACGAGGGTCGCGATGGCCGCCTCGCCCTCGGGCGTGCGCTCGCCGCCAATGAGCACGCGATCGGGATTCATTAGATCAGCGACGGCTGTGCCCTCGGCGAGAAACTCGGGGTTCGACAGCACCTGGCACTTCACGGCCTTACCGTTGGCGGCGAGGATTTCCTGGATCGTCGTAGCGGTGCGCACCGGGATGGTGGACTTTTCAACGATGATTTTCGGTGTGGTCGCCACCTCGGCGATGGTGCGCGCCACCGACTCAATGTAGCGCAGATCCGCCGCGCGGCCCGCGCCGACGCCGTAGGTTTTGGTCGGCGTATTGACCGATACGAACACGATATCGGCCGCCGCGATGGCACCTTTCACATCAGTCGAGAAAAACAGGTTCCGCCCGCGCGCGCTGCGCACGACTTCGTCCAGACCAGGCTCGTAGATCGGGAGCGTATCGGAGTTCCATGCCGCGATCCGCGCTGCGTTCAAGTCCACCACCGTGACGGAGATATCCGGCGCTTTGTGCGCGATCATCGCCATTGTAGGACCACCAACGTAACCAGCACCGATGCAGCAAATTTTCATGAGAATAAAGTGAGCCTCAAACGTGAACAGCGCCGCGCTCGGAATCCAAGCTGTATTTTAGGAACGATTGGGTGACGCACCGCCGAATCATGGAGGGGTGAGTGGTTCATCAAAAAGTGGACCGTGAACTGGTCGGCCATTCATCAAAAAGAATCCCGAACGAAGAAATTTTTGGTTTTTCGACGTTTCCAGCGGATGAGGGTGCACTCAGCGCCCGCTTTGACCTAGCCTAAGCGCGGAGCGCGTGGCCCGCGTCAGTTAAATCAGCGTAGTCGCCCAGGCCCCCCGCCCGCGAAACGTGCCGCGCTGAGTGCCGTCCGCCAGCGCAGATCAGCCGCCCAGATACGCCGCTTTGAGCCGGGGATCATTCGCAAGCTCCGCGCTCGGGCCGTGGAGCGCGATGCGTCCGCTTTCGAGCACGTAGGCGTAACTCGAGACCGCGAGCGCGAGACGGGCGTTTTGCTCGACCAGCAGGATCGGGATGCCTTGGGCGCGATTGATCGCGACGATGCGCTCAAAAATCGTTTCGATTAAACGCGGCGCGAGTCCAAGCGACGGTTCGTCGAGCAGCAGAAACTTCGGCGCACTCATCAACGCGCGGCCGATGGCCAGCATTTGTTGCTCACCGCCTGAAAGCGTGCCGGCCATCTGTCCGCGTCGCTCGGCGAGACGCGGAAACAACTCGAAGACATGATCGAGCGTCGCGGCGATCGCGGCCCGCTCGTGCCGCAAGTAGGCGCCCAAGTCGAGGTTCTCCTTTACCGTGAGTTCGGCAAAAACAAGCCTGCCTTCCGGCACCTGACAAAGTCCCAGTCCAACAATCTCATGGGCGGGCAGCGCGGTGATGTTGCGGCCCGCAAACGCGATCCTCCCGCGCACCGGTCGCAGCAGCCCGGAGAGCGTGTGAAGCGTGGTCGTCTTACCCGCGCCATTACCGCCGATGAGGGTAACGATTGCGCCCGCAGAAACCTCGAATGAAACGGCGCTTAACGCGTTAATGGCGCCATAGGAAACGTGGAGATCGGTGACAGTGAGCATCAAGAAAAGGGACCGGAGGGAAACGCCGGACATGTGCCCGCGTTGGCTCGCGCTGGGAAGCAGACTACAGGCCGGAAGGTGATGCAAGACAGGGAGCCGGCTCCTTTTCCTCGCGCCGGGCGCTGACAGATGGCCGGGCTCATCACCGGCAATTTCACGTTTTAACCGGTCGCTTAAGCTACAGTCGGGTTAAATCATCCTTCCGCCCGCGTTGGACTCAAAATTGCTGTTGAGTGAATGATTGAGTGTTTATTCCCATCCGTTCGTAAACTTTCCGCAGACCGCCTGCCATCCCGCCTTTTCGACCACCACACCTATGAAAAAAACGCCTGCCAAGAAAACCCAAACCGCCGCCAAAGCAGCCCCGGCCAGAGAGGCCGCCAAAGCCGTCGCTCCCGTTCGCAAGGTAGCCCCGTCCAAGAAGGCCGCGCCCGCTAACAGAGCAGCTCCTGCGATTAAAAAGACTCCGATCGCCAAGAAGGCTGCGGTTAGAGCAGCCGCTCTCGAGCCGGTGTATCAGACCACCACAATCGTCGCCGCCATCGACGTCGGCTTCGGCAACACCCTCACCCTGCGCGGCGAGGGCCCCGGCCTGAGCTGGGAGCGCGGTGTGCCGCTCGAATGCGCAACCGGCGATCTCTGGACCATCACGCTTCCCGGGACCGCTCACCCGATCGTGTGCAAATTTCTGATCAACGACGCGATCTGGTGCGTAGGCGACGACTACACCGTGCTGCCAGGCTCGAGCGTCGTGCTGTCGCCGACTTTTTGATCGCACGCCCTCCCTCCGCCGGGCTCAGAAATTCGGACCGCGTGTCTCAAACCACCACCCCGAGCTCAGAAGGCTCGGGATCCGGATTCATTTCGAGCAGCGCGCGCTCGATGCGCTCGGCAGCGTCCTCCGCCGCCAGTGTTTCCGCATCAATCAGCGTAGTCTTCAGCCAGACGGTGGAGAATGGGTGCGGTAGGTGAAAACCGTCCCAGCTCGGCAAACGCCAGCTCCGCGAGAAAGCCAGTCCGACCATCGCCACCCGCACCTGCGCGCGCCGCGCCACAACCAGCGCGCCCGGCTTAAATTTGTAACAGGGTCCGCGCGGCCCGTCCGGCGTGATGCCCGCATCGTTACCCGCGCGCAGCACTTGCACCAGCGACGACACCGCCTCGCGCCCACCGCGGTGGCTGGAACCGCGGACGACGCGCAGCCCCACCTTTTCAAAAAAAGCCGAGAGCCACGCGCCGTCCTTGCTCGCCGATACCAACGCGTGCAACGGACGACTTGGACGGTAGCGCCGCGAAATCTCCGCCGCGATAAACAGCCGGTTGTGCCAAAGGATGAAGAGCGTGGGTTTCTCCGCCTCGGCAAAAAGGTCACGGTCCATCCGCAACGTCACGATGCGCAGGGAACTCGCCCAGGCGCGCATCAAAAGCCCGGCGAAGGAGGCCAGCGCGAGTTGTCCGCCCATGATGACCTTGACCGGTTTGGCGGCGGCAGGTTTAGCGGCGGTAACGACAGCGGCGGGCGATGATCTAAAATCAGACAAGCCTTCAGCCTTGGCGACACCACGGGGCGGGCGAAAGCTCAAAGCGAAGGCGCGGCGCGCTCCGCCGCCTCGCGCCACACCAACGCCATGCGCACCACGCGTTGGTTTGCCTGCACGTCATGCACGCGGTGCAACTGCACGCCTTGGCGCACCGCCAGCGCGGTGAGGGCAAGGGTACCTTCGAGGCGATCCTCCGGCGCGAGGCCGGGGCAAGCGTGGGCGATCACGGATTTCCGCGACACTCCGAGCAAGAGGGGCTGGCCGAGCGCGTGCAGCGCTTCGAGACGCGCAAGCAGCGCAAGATTCTGCGGCTGGGTTTTCCCGAAGCCGATACCTGGATCGAGCACGATCCGATCCGCGGGCAGGCCGGCGGCGGCGGCGAGGTCGAGGCTGCGCTGGAGCCAGGAGAGCACGCTGGGGATTGGATCCGCATCGGGCGGGAGTTCGCGCAGGGCCGGATCGTTGTGCATAAGCACGACGGCGGCCCCGGTTCGGACCGCGAGCCGCGCGAGCTCCGGCCCCCCCGGACCTTGCAGGCCGTGGATATCGTTCAAAAGGTGCGCCCCGGCATCAAGCGCGGCGGCGGCGACTTCGGGTTTATAGGTGTCTACCGAAAGCGGCAGCGCGGGGAACTCCGCCGCCAGCGCGCGGATAACCGGAACCGTGCGCAAGATTTCCTCGGCGGCGGTTATTTCCATGTAGCCGGGGCGTGTGGATTGCCCCCCGATATCGAGCAAATCCGCCCCCTCGGCGACGAGCTGGCGCGCGCGGACGAGAGCGGCACCGAGCGCGAGGTGGCGGCCCCCATCGAAAAACGAGTCGTCGGTGACGTTAAGGATACCCATCAGCCGCGGCACCCCGTCGAGCGCGAGCGTGAGGTCGCGGCAGCGGAGGAGTGGGCTGGAGGTCACGGGGCTCAAGGAGAATTATGCGGGCGCTTGGATCAGTGAAAAGCCATTCCCAATCTCGTTAGCTTACTCGTTCCCGACTTCGTTGGGAAAAGCAAGGCGGTGAACGCTTGGCTGGGAGAACGAGAACGATTTTATTGCGGTAAATAGTCCGTCGTCATGACGTCCGAGACTTTCAAAGACCCCACCGGAATAAGTTTTAAATCCTCTACGATTTTGAGCTGCGTGGCGTAGCGGGCGGGATCGAGGCGACCGATTCGAGTCGAGTCGGTGGCATCGCGTCCGACGACAAGTTTTTCGTCCACGATCATCTTGCGGGAGAATGCGAGGAAGGCGTCGTCATTTTTCGGGTTGGCCTGCTTCATCGCCTCGTGGGCCGGGGAAGGGTCGCCCTCGATGTAGTCCCGCCAACCGCGGACGTATGCATCAACAAAAGCGCGCAACGCAGCGGGGTTCCCCTTCGCCCACTCGGAGTTGGCGACCAGCACCGCGTAGGAGTCGTATCCTGCATCCCAAGCGTAAAGATAACGCGGAGCGGGCGCGCCGCCTTGGGTGATGAAGAACGGCTCCGCGATGTAGTAACCTTGCTGGATAAATTCTTTGTCGGCGATGAAGTTGGAGACCGAGAAGTTAAACGGGATGACCGTGAAATCCATCGCGTATTTCTGCCGCAGGAAATCGAGGAATATCCAGCCTGGGCGCGCCATTATTTTCCTTCCCGCGAGCTCCTTGAAATCGCGGATGGGACTATCCGCGTGAAGCAAGAAGACGGACGGATCGTTTTGGAAAACCGCAGCCACCTGAAGGAGCGGGAGGCCCTTGCGGGTGTCGAGCAACGTGGTGACGCTCTCGCCCTGCCCGATCTGGGCCTGGCCCGTGGCGACACGTTGGTTGACGAGAGCGTTAGGCCCTCCCGGCACGAGGGTGACATCGAGCCCGGCCTCGCGAAACCAGCCGCGCGCCTGGGCTTGAAACAAGCCTCCATGCTCCGGCTCCGGCACCCAGTCGAGCTGGACAATAATCGGAATGAGGGCTTGCGTGGCAGCGGAGTTGGACCCGGCGCCCGGTGCAGAGGCGTCAGGCTTTGAGCAGCCGGAGAGTGTATAGCAGGCGATGACGGCGAGCGTTAGGAGGGTGGGCGTGGAGTTTTTCATTTATCGGAGGGGGAATAACTATCGTGCCAACGGTGAAGGGTGAGCCAGGCGAGGCCGGAAACGACTCCGACGAACGCGAAGCCCAGCAGACAACCGGTAATCGCGGTGGCGTAGAGCGCGGGGATCTCGTTACGCGCGCTGAAAAGGAGCGCCGTGATGCCGAGCCCGGAGCGCCCGCCAGAAGTAGTGCCCACAATGTAGTCCGCCGTAAGCGCGCCGATGGGCGCCAGGATTGCGGAGATACGCAGTCCGGTGAAAAAATAAGGCAACGCCGCTGGCACACGGAGCAGAAACATCGCCTGAAGACGTGACGCCCGCGCCATGCGGAAGAGATCCACTTGGGCAAGCTCGACCGAGAGCAGGCCCTGGGTGGTGTTCACCACCAGGGGGAAAAACGAAATCAGAAACGTGACGATGATCACGCTCGGCCAGCCGGGGCCGACCCAGAGGATCAAAATCGGGGCGATCACGATCACCGGCACCATCTGCAAAATCATCAGGTAGGGATACAGCGCGGTGCGCGCCAGCTCCGAGCTGGCCAGCAACACCGACGCCACCACCGCCACGACAACCGCGAGCCCAAAGCCACCCAGCGCAGCCAGCCCGGTGTAGCCGGCGGCCCGTGCAAGCACCGCGCCATGCTCGCGGAAGGCACCGATGAGGCCCGCTAAATCGGGCAGGAGAAAACGGCGCGAGGGCGACAGCTGGCCGTGAAGGACTTGCCAGCCGACGAGGAAGCCCGCGGCGAGCAAGACGGGTAACAACCAGCGAAGGAGGCGTGGATTCATGCGGCGGTAAAAATAGTGCCGGCGGACTCCTCCACCGCGCGCAACTTTGCCGAGACCTCGGCCACGAGTCCAAGGTAGGCGGGGGCAAGGCGGGTGTCGTGGTTGCGCGGATACGGCAGCGTGATGGGAAGATCGTGAACAACCCGCCCCGGATTCGCGGCGAAAATGAGGATGCGCGAGGAGAGAAATACCGCCTCGGCCACCGAATGGGTCACGAAGAGTGCGGTCCACTGCTGGCGCTCGCGAATGGCTAGCAACTCCTCTCCGATGCGATCGCGGGTCATTTCGTCGAGGGCACCGAAGGGCTCGTCGAGCAAGATGAGGCGCGGCTCGAGCGCGAGTGCACGGGCCAGCGACACGCGCATCCGCTGGCCGCCCGAAAGCTGGCGCGGGTAAGCGCGGGCTTTATCGGTCAGGCGCACAAGCCCAAGCGCAGCGGCGCTTCGGCGACGGCGCTCCGCAGCGGGCATACGGCGAAGGCGGAGCAAGGTTTCGACATTTTCGGCAACCTTGAGCCAGGGCAAAAGCGTCGGGTCTTGGAAAACGTAAGCGAGGTCGCCGGTCTCACCGGTCGGGCGGCCGGCGACGGTAATATGTCCGCCTGAGGCAGGCGTGAGGCCCGAGAGCAGACGAAGCAGAGTGGATTTACCGCAGCCTGAAGGGCCGATCAGACTCACGAACTCACCGACGGCGACGTCGAGGGAGAGGGCGTCGAGCACGGGCAGGCCGGCTCCAAAGCGCTTGGTGAGCGCCTGCATTCGAATCAACGGGGGCACCGTAGAGGCGGCGGGGGCGTTCATGGAGAGGGTGCGTTGCGGGCGGAAGATAACACTCGGAATGGACCTGAGCTAAAAGGCTGCGGCGCCGCGTGCAAACGTCCGGCCAAGAAAAAACCCGCCCCCAAAACGAGGGACGGGTTAAAAACCTGAAAATAAGAAAACGCGGATAACTCAGGCCTTGGTCACGAGACCGGCCTTGATCGCCTTCACGGAGACGAGCATACGCTTAACGCTGCCATTGGGCAACTTAACGCGGATACGCTGCAGATTCGGGCGAAACTTGCGCTTCGTGATGGACGTGATGTGGGTGCCGATGCCGCCGCTCTTCTTGGACTGACCCTTGCGGTGGATGATGGAGCCCGTGGTGGGACGTTTGCCGGTGATAGCGCAGATGCGAGCCATAGTCGTGGTTGGTTAAAGTTAAAAGGGAGAGAGAAAAGGATGGGACGGAGCGTGTGCAAGGCAATAAAACTAACCCTCGGCAAATAGTGTGGGACCCTCCGGGCCTGAAAGGGGTGCTGCGCGCGCTCGCCAAATGCATGGCGCTCTCTTTGCTACCGTCTCCGTGCCTGCTTCCTCTTACATTCCATCTCCGGAGTTCCTGATCACACCGCTTCTTACGGTGCTATTTTTTGTCGAGCTTTTGCTCGTCATAGCCGGGCTTTTTCTGGTGCTAAAAAAGCCACGAGAGCTGGGTCTGCGGCTGCTCGGCCTCGCCCCGGCCCGACTGACGGCTTCACCGTTTCGGGTGTCGGAGATTTTTCTGGCCGGTGCCTTCGCCTTTGGCGGGGCGATCATCCTTCAAGTGGTGTTTATGAGTATTGGACGTCGTTTCTGGCCGCCGTCGGTGGATGGCAGCATGGGGATTTTTCATGTGCTCGTCGCAGCCGGCTTTCAACTCGGCCTCATCGCCGGCCTTGCCCACGCATGGTTCTGGCACCTTCGCCCGAGCCTCCGCTTCCCTGCCCCTCCGGCAGCTGCGACAGCTCCGGAAATGGAGAACGGGAACGCGTTCCGCCAGGTTTTGCGCGATGGCACGTGCGCCTTTATCGTGGCTTTGCCGCTGGTGTGGGTAACGAGTTTTATTTGGCAAAATCTCCTAAATCTTTTCGGCATAAAAGCACCGCCGCAGGACATCGTGCTGCTCTTTGCCCGCAGCAACGGCTGGCTCTCGCTCGGCGCGATGGTCACTTTCGCAGTGATCGTGGCTCCAGTGGCGGAGGAGTTGCTGTTCCGAGTCGGGCTCTTCCGCTGGTTGCGCGGACGCGTCAACCGCAGCCTCGCCCTGCTTATGCCTGCGATCGCGTTTTCCATGCTCCACGCTTCGATCGCCGTGCTCGGGCCACTCATCGTGCTAAGCGTGGTTTTTTCTCTCGCCTACGAGCGAAGTGGCCGCGCCGGCGTGCCGATCCTGGCGCACGCTCTCTTTAACCTGAATACCATTGCCCTCGTGCTTGCCGGCTTCCCCACCGGTGAAGAGGAGCTGCGTTCCGCACTTCACCAGATCGTCTCCCTGCTCAACTGACGTGAACCCATTCTCCTCAAAACCCGCCGCGAGCGTTGCCTCCCTCGGCGAGCAAAAGCTCCTCACCGCCATCCGCCGCTGGCTGGGCCGCTCCGCTCCGCTCGCACCCGCCGGCATGGGTGACGACTGCGCCGTGCTGCCCGCGCCCCGTGGCCGTAGAACCAGCCTGGTCACGGTGGACCCCGTCATATACGGCGAGCATTTCGACGACGACGTGCCGCCGCGCGACGCGGGGGCCAAGCTCCTCAAGCGCAACCTTAGCGACATCGCCGCGATGGGCGGTCGCCCCACTGCTGCCGTGATCGCGCTGGCCCTTGATCCACGCACACGGCTCGACTGGCTGGAGGCGTTTTATCGCGGGCTTGCCGCCGTCGCGCGCGCTCATGACCTGCCCATCGTTGGCGGCGATATCGCGACCCATCGCGGCGGGCTGGTCGCAACGCTCACTCTCATCGGTGAAACCACCTCCGCACGGGCACTCACCCGCACGGGCGCGCAGGCCGGGGATTTTATTGCCGTCACCGGCGCGCTCGGCGGCAGTCTGCCAAGCCGACACCATTGCCGCTTCACACCGCGGCTCGCCGAGGGGCAGTGGCTGGTGCGCCGCCCCGAAGTCACCGCCATGCTTGATCTGAGCGACGGCCTGGCGAAAGACATCCACGCACTCACCCCGCCAAAAAGCCGTCCGCTGATTTTTGGCGACCTGATACCGCGCCGCGCCAGCGCGGATCTCCGCGCCGCGCTTACCGACGGAGAGGACTATGAATTGCTCTTCGCGGTGCGTGGCGGCGCACCCGCCGCGCACCGCCTGCTAGCGGCCTGGCGGCGAGCCTTCCCCCGCGTTCCGCTCACCGTGATCGGGCAATTCGCGCCGCGCAGCGTCTCCGCCACCGGCGCGCTGGATATATCGGCCTACGTGGGTTTTGAACACCTGAAATCATAGGATCCCGCCGAACCTGCATGTCGCCCCTTTTCACCGAACTCCACGCTGGCGTAAGCACGACCTCCGCCGCCGATACGCAGGCCCTCGCGGCGCGTCTGGCCTTGGAATTGCGGCCAGGTACGGTGCTGGCGCTGCACGGCGACCTCGGCGCGGGCAAGACCACCTTTACCCAAGGCCTGGCACGGGGCCTTGGTATCCAGGAATCGGTGACGAGCCCCACGTTTAACATTTTCACGCTTCATCGCGGAGCCGGTAAAACGCTCGTGCACCTCGACGCCTATCGCCTGAACGGCGCGGCCGCGCTCGATGAGTTGATGATTGATGATTTCCTGATCGCTCCGTGGTGGCTGGCCATTGAATGGCCCGAAAATGTGGCCGCCTGGTTGCCAGCCGACGCCCTGCATCTGGACCTCGGAATCCGTGCCGACGAACGCCACACGGTGCGGCTGCGCTGAAGGCGGAATCGCGGGCGGAACGCGCACAAAAAAGCCCCGAGGCACGGAGGCCACGGGGCTGGATTTTAGGGAAACTCAAGGGCTCGCTCAGGCGGCAGGCGGCGTCTCAGGTTTATCGGCCTCGGGCGCCTCAGCGACCGGAGCGGCGTCTGCGACTGACTCTGCGGCTGGCTCTTCGACCGGCTCGGAGGCAGCCTCGGCGACGGGTTCCGCGACCTCGACAACTTTGGGAGCGGGGGCATCCGGGAAGTTATCGGGATCAACATCGGTCGCCTCGATCTGGCGCTTCTTCGACTCCACCATGGGGGCCGGGGTGAAGAGACTGCCATCCACGAACTCGGTGACGTAACCCTCTTTTACGAGATAGCGTAGGTCGCCTTTTAGTTTGAGCAGCTTGGCGTGATCCTCGGCGGAAATCTCAACCGGGGCGGCACCCTCGACCGGGGCGGGAATTGGCGCGATGTCCAGCAACTTGGCGGGCAACTCGCTTTCCTTCACCATCGGGTGCGTCTCGATAAACGTGATGAGCGCACTTAGGGAGTCGGAGAAGGCCTGGCCCGCGACACGGAAGCGGCGCTTTACGGCGCACACGTAGCTAATGCCCTTCGAGCCCTTCTTGAAGATGGTGAAGCTCTCGCGGCGGAGGCGTCCGCGCAGCGCGTTGGCGGTATCGAGCGGGAAGCGACGCTGGCGCTCGACTGAGCCCTCGACCGCACGGCGGATCTCACTTCCAGCCGGGAGTGTCTCCAGGATACGGCCCGGAAAACGTAACTGCTCGACCGAGCGCACGATTTTTTCGCGTGCGGTGGTGAGGAGATACTGGCGGGCATCATCGATTGAATCGAAAGAGATGACGGGGGCGGCGAGCTCAATGACGTCTGGTGCGGCGACCGGGGCCTCCGCGGCCGGTGCGGAAGGCGCATCAGCGGCGGGCTCGGCGGAGACTGACTCCGGGGAGGACTCGGCGGACGGCTCCGCTGCGGGTGCGGCGTCAGGCGTTACTACGGCGGAAGGTGCGACTGACGCGGCGGACTTCACGGTGTAACGCGTAGTCTTCTTCATCTGTTCCAGCCACTGGGCGATCAGCTCGGGCTCGCGCACGGACTCGACCCTAGCCTTGTAGGCATCGAAAGGAATGCGAACGTTGGCCGCATGGTGCTGCTGGAGGATTTGAAGGTAGCGGTGATAATTCGGCGGTGCCAGCAAGGTGCCGGTGACCGGGCAGCGGTTGATGACCTGGAAATTACCCTTCGGCGCCTCGATCTCGACCTCGGAGACATCGAAAAATGAGCCGAGGTGTTTTTCCATCACGTAGTTGATTGCAGCCTCTTCGGATTCGAAGGGCACGCCATCGGGCACCGAGATAAAGAACGGCGCGGGTTTCGCGGCCGGCTGGGCCGAAGCGGCTTCACCGGGGCGGGCATTCGGATCGAGACGCTGCACGACGGCGACGTAGCGATCGTTTTTATCCACGACCGATTTCGCGATGTAGAACAACTCGAAGGTCCGGCAAGATTTGCGGATCGCCTGGGCGAGCGCACTGAAACTTTGATCCTCGGGATAGAAGGTAACACCAAAGAAAGGGCTGATGTAGGGGCCGACCGGCTCGCGCGGCGGGCCGCGGAAATCGGGACGTCCGCCAGTCTGACCGCCGGGGCCATCACGGCTATCGCGACGGGGGCCGCGCGGGTCGCCACGACCCTCGAAACGCGGACGGTCGCCACGGGGCGCACCGCTCTCGGGCCGGCCCGGACCACCGGGACCTGCGGGACGATCACCCCGGGGCGCAAAAGCGGGAGCAGGAGCGGCGGGGGCGCCACCCTCTGAAGGCGCGCCGGGACCGCCGGCGGGGCGCTTAAAATCGCGCCGATCACGGCGAGGAGGGGCATCGCCTTCGCGACGGGGCCGGTCATCGCGGCGCTCGCGGTCGCCGCGTGGCGCACCGCCGGGGGCAGGTTTTTCCTGAACCCATGAGGTCCCGAAACTGAAGCTTTGAAGCTGCGATAAATCGAGCTTGTTGAGCCCGTTGTCAGGCGTTTGCGGAAGGGTCTCGTCCATGCGGGAGAGCTAGCTAAATCAAGCCGGCGGTCAGTGTTAAGCGAAGATAGATGCGCCCGGGCGATGTGCACGAGCACGCGAACTCTCATCAGCACACCCAAGGCAGGCAAGCCGTTTCGCGAGGGCTCTGGGGCCTATCCGCGTAATTGTAACAATCGCGCGCTTCGAGCGGCGCGGGGGCTACGATTTCCGAGCGGTGCGCAGGTTATCAATCGCCACGGCGATGATGATGACCGCGCCCATCACGATCTCCTGGGTATACTGCGGCCAGCCCATCTTTACCCCGCCGTTGCGCAGGATGGTGATAATGAGCGCGCCGATCATGGTGCCGAGGATGGTGCCGCGTCCGCCGAGCAAACTCGCGCCGCCGATGACAGCTGCCGCGATGACAAATAGTTCGTAACCGATGGCCTCGGTGGGCTGGCCGATCGAGCCGAGACGGGCAAAGAAAAGCACGCCGGCAAGTCCGCTGAAGAGACCACCGATCATATAAACGAGTATTTTGGTGCGATTGACCGGCACGCCGCAGAGCACCGCCGTCTTTTCGTTCGAGCCGAGCGCAAAAATGTGCCGGCCGAGCCGGGTGTATCGCAGGAAGAGCGCGGTCAGAATCGCGGCACCGATGACGAGCCACACCGCCACCGGCAGAAAGGGCCACGTGAGGACGGTCTTGGACGGATCGAGGAGACGTGCGATCCACAAATCCTGAACCGCTTCGGGCGGGTAGATGTTTTGCTCGTTGGCCACGAGTTTCGCGAGGCCGCGCGCCATCTGCATCGTGCCGAGCGTGATGATGAAGGGGACGATACGAAGCCAGGTGACGAGAGCACCGTTGATAAACCCGATGAGCACGGAAACCGCGATCGCGGCGCCGACCGCGAGCAAGGGAAGGAGCGTCGGATGGGCAAGGACCAGCTTGGCGCCAGCGGGGCCGAGGTTGAGCACGTAGGCCGTGGTAATCATCGCTAGCGCGATGGAGGAACCCGCAGAAAGATCTATGCCGCCCGCAATGATTATGATGGTCATGCCAATGGCCGCCATCGCGACGACCGCGATGTCCTGCAGCATCAACTGGGTGTTCGCGTCGGACATGAAGCCCTTGCTTCCCGGCGTAAGGAACGCGAAAAACGCATACACGGCGGCGAGCGCGGCCAGCCGCCCGAGCACCGCGATGATGCGGGACGAGTTTTTGATGCCGGAAACTAGGGGAGCGGAGGCGGTGGGCTGGGACATTTTAGGATGATTCTTTAAACGCGTTGATCCTGACCGGTGGCAGCGAGCATGAGAGAGTGTTCCGTCCAAGAGGCGACGGGTTTGGCCTCGCCGAGCACGCCGCGCGACATGACGGCGATGCGGTCGCAGATGCCGAGGAGTTCGGGCAGGTAACTCGAAACCACGAGCACGGCCTTCGGCGCTTTGCCGGTGGAGGAATCGCCGAGCGCGAGTTTATCAATCCACGCGTAGATTTGGGCCTTCGAGCCGACATCAATGCCACGGGTGGGCTCGTCTAGGAGGAGGACATCGCAGTCGTGGTGGAGCAGGCGGGCGATAGCGACCTTCTGTTGGTTGCCACCCGAGAGGGCCTCGACGGGTTGACCGCCGCCCTGGCACTTGATCGGGAAGGCCTTGATCCAAGGCTCGGCGGCAGCGTTTTGAAGGGAGGGCCGCACGAAACGCCACGGGCCGAGACCTTCGAGTTTGGAGAGGGTTAGGTTCTCGGCGATGGAGAGATTTTGGGCGAGCCCCTCGGTCTTGCGGTCCTCGCTGACCAGACCGAGGCCCTGGGCCCACCGCACGCCCGGGCCGGCGGACTTCGTAGGTTTTCCGTGGATACGAATCTCGCCGGAGCTTACCGGATCAAGGCCAAAGAGGGCGCGGAGCGTCTCGGTTCGGCCGGAGCCGATGAGACCGGCGATGCCGATCACTTCGCCGCGACGGAGCACGAGGCCGGCGGATTTGGGAAACTTTTGCCCGGCGAGCGCGCGGATTTCCAAGATGGGGTCGGAGGCGAGCCGGGGCGAGCGAGGGTAAAGGTCGGCAACCTCGCGCCCCACCATCATGGCGATGATGCGGCTGACCGGCACGTCGCCGACTTTCCCTTGGCCGACAGTCTCGCCGTCGCGCATGACGGTGAAGCGATCGCAAAGGGCCTCGATTTCTTCAAGGGCGTGACTGATGTAAACGATGGCCACGCCCTTAGCGCGAAGGCGCCGCACCAGCGCGAACAACGCCTGCACGTCTTTTTGAGTAAGCGAGCTGGTGGGCTCGTCGAGCACGAGCACCTTGCAACCGACAGCGACGGCGCGGGCGATTTCAACAAGTTGCTGCTCCGCGATCGAGAGGTCGCCGACGATTGCGGCGGGATCGAGTCCGCTCAAGCCGACCTCGTCCAAGGCGCGCCGGGCAACCGCGCGGGTTTCGCGCCAGTTCATGAAAGGGCCCCAAGTCGGCTCGATGCCCAGCAGGATATTCTCCATTGCGCTGAGGTGGGTGGCCAGGGCGAGCTCCTGGTAAATCATGCAAACACCGAGGCCGCGGGCGTGAAGCGGGCCGTAGGGGCGGTAGGGCGCGCCGTCGAGCGTCATCTCGCCGGAGTCGGCGGAGTGCGCGCCCGAGAGCACTTTCATCAGCGTGCTCTTGCCAGCACCGTTTTCACCGATGAGCGCAAGGACTTCGCCCGGCGCGAGAGTGAGGTCCACTCCTTTGAGCGCCTGAGTGGCGCCGAAAGACTTGGTGAGGCCGCGAACGGTGAGGATGGTGGCGGATTTCAGCTGGGTGTCACTCACGGCGAAAAGTGATGCGGAGCGGTCGGGCGCGCTGAGGCCGCACCCGCACTGCGCTCGCGGGGTTGGTTAATTCGCGGCGGTGTTGAGCTTGGTTTTGACGGTCACGCCGGTGTCCACATAGGCTTCGACCGGACGGCCTTGGATATGGTCAACGAGTGATTTAACGCCGAGGTAGCCCATCTTCTCGGGATCTTGGACAACGAGTGCGTCCACGATGCCATTTTGCAGGCCTTGAAGAAGGAGGGTGGAGTCGTCGAAGCCGACGACTTTGGCGGTGATTTCGACGCCCTTTTCGCGAAGGGAGCGAAGGGCGTTGTAGGTGCCCTCGGCGGTGGGCTGGTTTGATGCGAAGATGCCGGCGAGCTCGAGTTTGTTGTTCTTAACGTAGTTGCCGAGGAGTGTCTCGGCGACGCGCTGGGCGCCGGCCATCGAACCGTCAGTGAACTGTTGCGCGGCGATTTTCAGACCGGGGGCGGCGGCGAGCGCGGCGGTGAAGCCCTCCTCGCGCAAACGGGTGCTGGCCGAGCCCTCGGTGAAGCGGATCACAAGCACTTGGCCGTCGTGAACGGGGCTGGAGCCGATGAGAGTGGCAAGCGTGGTGGCGGCGGTGGCGCCGGCGGCCTTATTGTCGGTCGCGGTGAAGTTGATGAAGTCAGTCCCCTGTTTGGCATCGAGCGGGGAGTCGAATATCGCAACTGGAAGCCCGCGCTTGGCGGCGGTGCGGACGTGGGGCGCGAGGGCCTTATCGTCGCAAGGCGAGAGCAGGATACCCTGCAAGCCGGAGGCCGCGAGGTTGTTGAAGATACCGATCTGGTCGGCGACCTTGGAGTCGTCGAGTGGTCCCTGCCATTCGAGGGTAACGTTGAACTCGGCGGCGGCACGGCGGGCGCCAGCCTCGGCAGCTTTCCAATAGGAATGCGTAGTGGCCTTGGGGATCGCACCGATGGTGATTTTAGCGGGCGTGTCTTTGGCGTCGGTGGAATCGGGGGACTTCGAGCAGGCGCCGAGCAGAAAAGCGAGAGACAGAACCGGGAGGAGACGGAGCGATGAAACGTTCATGGGAGGTTATATTTTATGGATGACCGGCACCAGAAGGGGCTCTGGAAAAATTTACCGGAGGTCATGAAGCTCAAAACCTGCGATAAAAAAGCGAGCGGAAATCCCGACGGATGAACGCGAGATTCAGCAGAGCGCTTAGCCGACATACTTTTGCACGATGGGAATGCGGCGGCCGACGCCGAAAGCGAGCGGAGTTATTCGAAGGCCGGGGGCGGCTTGCTTACGTTTGTATTCGTTGAGATCCACCTTGCGGCAAATGTCGTGAACGATGGCGGGATCGAAACCCTGGGCGACGAGTTCGCTGCGGGCGTGACCGGCCTCGATGTAGCCGGCGAGCAAGGCATCAAGGAGGTCGTAGGGCGGGAGGCTGTCCTGATCGGTCTGACCGGGGCGGAGTTCAGCGCTCGGGGGCTTCTCGATGGTGTTACGCGGGATGATTTCATGGTCGCGGTTGAGCCAGCGGCAGAGCGCGTAAACTTGGGTTTTGTAGAGGTCGCTGATCACGGCGAGACCGCCGCACATGTCGCCGTAAAGCGTGCAATAGCCGACCGCCACTTCGCTCTTGTTGCCGGTGGTGAGGAGCAGGGCGCCGAATTTATTGGAGAGCGCCATCATAATTACGCCGCGGGTGCGGGCCTGCAGGTTCTCCTCGGTGACGTCGGCGGCCCGGCCGGCGAAGATCGGGCCGAGGGCGCGCTCGGTGGCGGCGACGGAGTCGGCGATGGCGATGGTCTCGAAACGGATACCGAGGGTGGCAGCGAGGACGCGGGCGTCGTCCCTGGAGTGTTCGCTGGAAATAGCGGAAGGCAGCGACACGCCGATGACGTTTTCGGCCCCGAGGGCTGCGACGGCGAGTTCGGCGACGAGGGCGGAATCTATGCCGCCGGAAAGGGCGACGAGGGCGCGTTTAAAGCCGCTCTTGCCTGCGTAGTCGCGCAGACCGAGAACGAGCGCGGCGTGGATATTGGCGAGCTCCGGCTGGCGAAAGGTGGCTGCGAGTTCTGGCTTCGCGGGCGCGCCGGAGGCGGAGATGGGCACGGCGACGACGCGGCACTCCTCAGCGAAGGCCGCGAGGCCGGCGGTTATCGTGCCATCGCGCAAGGCGATTACGGAGCGGCCGTCGAAGACGAGTTCATCGTTGCCGCCGACGGCGTTGCAATAAACCACCGGAGCGCGGAGCTGGCGGGCCGCGTCTATCACGAGTTGTTCGCGAAGGGCGCCCTTGCCGTGGTGCCAGGGACTGGCGGAGAGGTTGACCATGAGATCAACGCCCTGGGCGGCGAGCAGGGCGACGGGGTCAACGCGGTGGAGGCGGCGCGAGCCGAGGGCGGGGTTGGTCCATATATCTTCGCAAATGGTCACGCCGATGCGGCGACCCGCGTGGTTGATGACGAGCGGGGCTTCCGCGGGCTCGAAGTAGCGGTCCTCGTCGAACACATCGTAGGTCGGGAGAAGGCATTTACGGGCCACGTGTTGCACGCGGCCGTGGAGGCAGAAAGCGGCGGCGTTAAAACAACGGCGTCCGGTGTCGGAGGGGTTGGCGACAATGGTGCCGACGAGCACCGGGACATCGCCAACCGCAGCGGCGAGTTCGGCGGTGGCGGCCTCGGTATCGGCCACGAAGCGGTGGCGGAAAAGCAGGTCGCGAGGCGGGTAACCGCAGACGGCAAGCTCCGGCGTGACGACGAGTTCAGCGCCGGCGACGACGAGGTCGCGGTAGGCGGCGATGAGGCGGGCGGTGTTCCCGGCGAGATCGCCGACGGTGGGATTTAACTGGGCTATGCCGATGCGCATGGGCGGTGGTTGTGGTGATCAGGTTGGCACTCGTCCTGCGGGTGACAACTCGTTTGGATAAGTTGATTTCACGCCAAATCATGCACGCCACCGCCCGCCTCATCCTTGCGTCCGCCTCGCCGCGACGTCGTGAACTGCTCACCGAAATCGGCGCAGCGTTCGACGTGGTGGTGGCACAGGTGACGGAGCACGAGGACCCGCAGCTCGATCCCCGCGTAATGGTGGCGCGAAACTCGGCGCTGAAAGCGGATTGGGTGGCCGGAAGACATCCGGAAGCCTGGGTGTTAGGCGCGGATACGACGGTGTTCGCAGACAGACACGCGTTAAACAAACCAGCTGACCTCGAAGCAGCGCGGGCGATGCTCCGCCGCCTAAGCGGCAGCACGCACACGGTCTTCACTGGCGTGGCGCTGCGAAACGCGGCTCAAGGTGTGAGCGCAGACCTCGGGGTGGCGACCGAAGTTGTTTTTAAGAACTATGACGACGCCGTGATCGAGACCTACCTCTCGCGCGTTCACGTGCTCGACAAGGCCGGCGCCTACGCGATCCAAGAAAGTGGGGAGCTCCTAGTGGCGGAGAGGCGAGGCTCGCTTTCCAATGTCGTGGGCCTGCCGCAAGATGAAGTGAGAGAACTTTTGACCCGTCACGGTGTGCTGCGCTAACTGCATGGCAGACCGATGCCGAAGCCACCCACTGTTTCCACGCCACGTCGACCCTCCCGGGAGCGGAAGCGTCACACGCTCGCGGAGCGTTCGCCGGATTGGCGCGCGGGTTTGATCGGCACGACCCTCGCGCACGTGCTGCTGGCGCTGCTGGCCTTCTGGCTGCCGAAAAACTATTTCCTGCCCGACACTCCGGCGGAAGACGACGCAGCATCGCGGAGTTTTCAGATAGAGTTAAGTGAGGCACTTGCCAAACCCCCGGAGGCCGACCCGGCGAACGCTGCCACGCCACCGCTCAAATTTGTCGAGATAAACCCTGCCGCGCCGGACAACATGCCGGACGAAACACCCAATGTCGGCGCGCAAAACCAACAAGTCGCCCAGCCGGTGCCCTCGCCGGAAAGCACACGCAACGCACCCAAGTCCGACGGCGAGCCCGATAAAAACACGACCGCGATCGTAAGCGGGCAACTCCAAAAAGAGGAGATTCCGGCCTCGATGGACTTCAAGCCCGTGTTTACGCCGCAACAGTCGGATCAGAGCCTTGCCATGCCAAGCGCAGCGGCCGCAGCTTCGCAGACTCCGCCGGCGAAAGAGTCGAACCCATTGCCCGGCTCGGAGGAATTACTTGGCACCGCCGACGGAAGCGCGGGCAGCACGATTACCGCCCTCACGAGTGCGACCGGGACGAGCCCCGCGCCCCGGGTGGAGGGAACACCCGAAGGCCAGACGAGCGGAAAAGGGTATTTCGCGGGCACGCCCCGCATTGAGCGCGAGCGCCCCCGATCACGACCCAGCCTCGCCACCCGCGCGGTCAACGCGCGCCAGACCGAGACAATCTTGAGCGAACAAGGCACCAAGACAGTTGGGGCGTTGGCCTACGACGCGAAGTGGAGCGCTTATGGTGAATACATTCAGCGCCTGATTGACGCCGTGCAGGCGCAGTGGGAACGGCTGATTATTCGCAGTCCGATCTATCCGACCCGTGGAACGATTGTCCGCGTGACGTTCAAAATAAACTCATCCGGCAACATCCCGGAAATCGTGAAAGTGGAAAGCCCGGGTGAGCGCACCGCCGAATACCTCTGCATAAGCGCCATCACAGAGCGCGCCCCCTACGGCGAGTGGAGTGAGGACATGATCGCGGCGCTCGGCCGAGAACAGGAGATGACCTTCAGATTTTTTTACCAATGACCCAAGCCGAACGCAGTTCCAGCAGTGCAGTTCCTCCGCCGCAATTACGCGGGGAGGACGAACTCCCCCTCGGCGATGAGGTCGAGGTGATCGCGCGTGGGCCCGGTGGACTCTTCGCCTTCAACAAACCCGCGGGCACACTCTCGCATCCCAACATGCGCAGCGAACAACCGCGCGCACTCCTGACCTGCGATTACCTGCTGCAAGGCGAATGCTTTCGCTGGACCGCGGCCAGTGGCGGCGAACGGCGCATGTATTTGCTGAACCGCCTCGATTCGCACACCTCGGGGGTGATTCTTGGCGTGACCGACATCGCTCTGGCGCAGCACATCCGCGCCCTCTTTCGGGAGAGACATATCAAGAAAGTTTACCACGCACTGGTCTTCGGAAAACCCGCGCAAACCACCGCAGTTTGGAAAGACCAACTCGCGGTCGAAAAACGTGCCGCCAGAGTGCGCACCGGCACGGGAGGCAACATCCCCGCCGAATCGACCATGCGTGTGCTAAAGCAACGCCGGGACGCCGCCCTGCCGCTAGCCTTGATCGAGCTTACACCGCGCACCGGCCGCAGCCATCAACTGCGCGTGCAATGCACCCAACGCCACCTGCCCATAGTCGGCGACGCGACCTACGGCGACTTCGGCGCGAATCGCGCGCTGGCCAAGGCGACGGGCTTGAAACGTCTCTGCCTGCACTCGCACCAGACCCATTTCGACTATGAACACGGCGGCCGCGTGCATAACTTCACCGCTACGGCCCCGACGCCGGCGGAGTTTTTGAAACTCCTGTAACCGACCCGGAAATGGGGCTTGGCGGCGACGGGCGGACGGGGTGAGGTATCGCGCATGGAAATCGCGAATTTGACGGATGCGAAAACGACGGTGGGCGAGATCAAGGATCGAGTGCTGGCCTTCGCCCGCGAGCGGGATTGGGAGCAGTTTCACGCGCCGAAAAACCTAAGCATGGCCCTCGCCGCGGAGGCTGGAGAGTTAATGGAGCACTTTCTATGGGACACACCCGAAGCCTCGCGGACAAAGGTCGCCGGAGACGCCGCACACCGGGAAAAAATCGAGGAGGAGCTGGCCGACGTGATCATCTACGCACTCGAATTCGCAAACATGACAGGCATTGACGTCGCCGCCGCGATCGAGCGGAAGATGGTTCAGAACGCCGCCAAATACCCAGTGGACAAGGCCAAGGGCCGGAGCGCGAAATATACGGAGCTCTGAGCCCCTTTGGCCGATGATCAAACGCCTCATTGAAAACTGAATTTCGCTGGCAATCGAGAATGGGAAGGAGGTCGGGCTCCACCGGTTGAGCCCAAGCTCCCCCCGCCCTACCCGATTTCTCGGACCACCGCACGGCGGACGAATGAGTAAAGAGGTTCAGGTCAGAATCGTTGCCCCTCTTCTTCGGCTCGGAATCCCTGCGACCCCATGAAAACCGAATAGGAAGCGGCGTGACCACTTCGGCCTGTCGTCATTCTTTAACAATTAACGCATTCACCCCTTCGAATTGGCCCCGGCAGAGAGACTCAAAGCCGCCAACGCAGATGGTTTCTCTGCATGGAAATCCGACGGGCAACCAGTAAACCAGCCCTGACCGGCTCCAACCGCGTGCCCATCACGAGTCGCCAGTCACCGATTCTTGCGGCGAGCGCGCTTGTGACCGGTCCGCAAACCGGATAACGTCTACCTATGGTCATAGAACAGGCACCGATGGAAGACGAATTGGGCGACGTCTTGGAAAAAGCGCTCGGCCACGCCTCACTAACGCCCGATTCACTCGCCGCCCGCACGGGCGTAGACGCCGAACGCATCCGCGACGCGATTGATTACCGCTACGATTTCACCGCCGCTGAGATTCGAAGTCTGGCCGCCGCACTTTCCCTCAACGTTACCGGCGTCGAGGCCATCGCCAGCGCTCGCTATCCGCTTCCAGTGATCGTCGGCCTGCCCTTTTGCCTGCATCCTCTGCGCTCCCCTCACGGTATCGGCACTGCCAACGCCTACCTCGTCAGCGACTGCCGCAGCGGCACCGGCGTGCTCTTTGACACCGGCCCCGACCCCGAGCGTTTGCGCCGGATGTGGCCAGCTGGTATTACCCGAATTGTCGCGATTTTCCTAACCCACGTCGAATCAGAACATGTAGGCGCGCTCGCCGAGGTGCAGCGGCTTTTCGGTCCCGCCCCTATTTTCGCGCCAGTCGGGGCCAATTTCCCCGGCGCCGCCGGCCTAGGCGATGGCACATGCATGGAATGCGGCGGTTATCAGATCGAGACCCTCTCCACCCCAGGCCACGCTGAGGCGCATAACTCCTACTTGGTTCGCGTGCGCGGCGCCGTCAAAGCCAGCCCGCTGCTCATCAGTGGTGACCTGCTCTTCGCCGGCTCCGTCGGCGGTGCATTTTTTTGCGGCTCGCGGTTACGCGAACAAGTTAACCGCCTGCTCACCACGCTTCCCCTTGCCACCATTGTCGCTCCGGGCCACGGACCGCTCACCACCCTTGCCCACGAGCGCACCTACAACCCCTTCGCATCCGATTAGTCTAAAACGGTATTTTGAACCGCGCACCATCGCGGATTGATACGGATTTCGGGAATTAAGACAGGGCGGGGGCTTACGGACTTGGGGGCGAATACGTCGGGTCGCAAACAACTGATTTCCTTAATTTTTCGCCTCAGAAACTTTGCGCATAAACCCAATTTTTCAGGGAACCCGGTATCACCCGCTGAAGCCGTATCCCCGCCTCCATGCGAATCTCCAAAACTGAAAACTACCATGCTCTCCGCCCTCGACTCCATGCACGCCCGCCGCTCGATCCGCGTCTTCGAGCCAGCGCTTGTGCCCGCCGAAGCAATCCGTCGCATCGTTGATGCCGCCGGCCGTGCGCCCAGTTCAAAAAACACCCAGCCGTGGCGACTTTTCCTCGTGCAAGGTGTCGCGCTCGCAGCCCTTCGCGCCGATTATCTCGCCGCGTTCGACGCCGGCGAGAAGCCCCGCCCCGCCTACCGCTACTCGCCCGACCCGCTGCCGCCCGCCTGGCAGGCCCGCGCCAAGGAGGTCGGCATCGGCATTTTGAAGCACAAGGGCATCACCCGCGAGGATACCGCCGGCCGCCGCGCCCACGACCGCGAGAATTTTGAATTCTTCGACGCGCCACACGTTTTCTTTCTCGGCACCGATGGCGCAGCGTTCGGCCATGGCACCTTCCTCGACTGCGGTTTCATACTCGATAACTTGATGCTCGGCCTCGCCTCGCTCGGCTACGGCTCCTGCCCGCAATACAGTGCCGTCAGCTATCCCGATATCCTTGCGCGCCACTTACCCGCCGACGCTGGCACGCTTTTTATTGCCGGCCTCGCCTTCGGCACCCCGAAGCAGGACGCCCCGGTGAACTCGTTCCAACCCGCCCGACTACCGCTTGAAGCATGGTTCCAGGTCGTCGGTTGACCTTGCGTCACCTGTCACGCCTTAGCACCGCACCGGGACGACCAGGCGCGTGCCCCGTATCCAGTTCACTGTTACCGGCAGCAATATTAACGCGATCGGCGCGATGAGCTTGAGATTCGCTCCCATGGAGAAATACCCCAATCCGGCGCATATCAGCGCCGCCGCGTAGTAACCAAAAGCATAGTCGCGCACCGCAACGATGGTCGCCAAGCCCACCACCAAGACCGGCAAGGAGACTTCGGGGGGCAACACGATCACAATAATGCCCGCTAGAAAGGCAGTCGGCGATATCGTCTCACCCGCAGCGCGACGACCCACCGTTTGCATCCAGAGGCATATCAGCAGCGTTACCGCAATCGCCGAAAGATACCGGAGGGGCGGTATACCAGATCCGCGTGGAGGCTTAGGGAAAGCCTCTAGAACGTAATACGCCGTCACGAACCCGCGAAACGGATCCATCCAGACAAGGGGAAGTTTCCACCAGCGCCGACGGCGATGATCACCATACATGGGCCGGATTGCCTTAGTCCACATATCCTCAAAGGTCAAATATCGCACTTCTCCCTTTATCAAACAACGCGGCGGTATGAGCCCAAAGAAGAGCGCGACAAGTAGAGGTATCCAATTAATAACCATGATGGGTAAATCGAACCCTTGTCTGGAAAGATTAATCCTCGAAGTCCACTTAAACCAACTCGTTTCGAAGATTTCACTTCGCCCTAGGGAGGAGACCTCCCAGCCACTCAAACCCGCTCACTTACGCGGCCAGCCCATGTGCCGCCCCGCCAAGATCGAGATCACCACGGGGAAGATCATCACTGCTCCCACAAAAACCACCCGCGACCAGCTTTGCCCACCCAGGAGCCAGCCAAGCAAAATCAACCCGACCGTCGCCGTCATAAAAATCCCCGACCACGCCCGAAGCGCCAAGGCAACCCCCGCCGCCAAGGGCGCGACGAGGAGCAGGACCACCGGGTCTACCAGCACCGCCACCACCCCGGCCAGAAACGCCACCGGAGCATGCACATGATCCTCATCGGTCCATACCAGCGTGTTCACCACCAAGCCCAGTCCCACGATGAGCCCGAGCACCGCCTGACCCACCCACTCCGAGTGACTCGCGAGATGGGGGAGCGCTGGCAGACCGATTGATAATACCTTCACCCCTCCTGCCGCCCGGAGCCCATCAAGCAGCACTAACCCCAAGTTGCGTCCAGTCGGCCACTCCCGCTGATCAAATGCGGCCAGCTTACCCTCCGGCTCATGGAGGCGCCAGACCGGAAACAATAACAACCCTACGCCTGCGACGACTAGAAAAGATGGACTCATTAGTAAAAACGATATGAATTAGGAGACGTCATAACTGCGTTGACTTATCTTCGATCGACTCCTTTCGCAAATAGGACACGCCCTAATAACTCCTTTAACACCGTATCGTTATAATATAGATAAGTTAACAAATTATTAATTTTCTTATCTGTCGCCTCAGCGCCGTTCGCGCCACCACCGTTCCACTCCCTCTCGGTCGCGAGTGTTGAGCACGCTTTCCGCCGTCAACCAGCCTTTGCGGGCCACCCGCACTCCCGCCTCCACGTGCCGCAGTCCGGTCGTGTTGTGCGCATCCGGATTGATCGCACACATCAGACCGCGCTCCGCCGCCCGCCGCCAAAGCCGCCAATCAAGGTCGAGCCGCGAGGGATGCGCGTTGAGCTCGACGATGACTCGGTTCGCGATCGCCGCATCAATCACTCGCGCAAGGTCCACCTTGTAGGCCTCCCTTCGCAACAAGAGCCGCCCCGTCGCGTGCCCCAACATCGACACCCGAGGATGCTCTATCGCCCGCACGATGCGCGCCGTCATCTCGTCTTCGCTCTGGGTAAACGCGCTGTGAACCGACGCCACCACATAGTCGAGTGTCGCCAGCACTTCGTCGTCAAAATCCAGCCGCCCATCCGGCAAGATGTCGCACTCCGTTCCCGCGTAGAGCCACGCCCCGCCGCCAGCCGCATTTGCCGCGTGGGTCGCCGCCACCTGCGCCGCCAACCTCGACTCATCCAGCCCGCGCGCCTGCACGCTCGACTTCGAATGGTCCGCGATTCCGAGGTAGTCCCAACCCAGTGCCGTCGCCGCCGCGCGCATCTCCAGCAGGGAGGCCTTTCCGTCCGACTCCGTGGTGTGGTTATGAAACGCCCCGCGCAGGTCCGCCAGCTCCACCAAGCGCGGCAGGGGCTGAAGCGAAATGCCCCCGACTCCGCCATTGGTCGTTGGCGATTGGTCATTCGCCTTTCGCCCACCCATCTCCGCCGCCTCGATCTCACCCAGCCCTTCCCGCAGCTCGGGCGGCAAAAACGCCAGCTCGAGGTGCGCGAATAACTCCGCTTCGCTTTCCGCCCGCAGGCTCAGCCCGCGCTCCGCTTTTTCCTTCGCCGTGCCGTCGCCCGCGTCAGGCACCAGCCCCCATTCAGAGAGCGAAAGCCCGCGCGCTAGCGCCCGCTGCCGCATCGCCACGTTATGGTCTTTCGACCCCGTGAAATGATGCAGCGCGAACACAAACTGCTCCTCCGGCACGATGCGCAGATCCGCCTGCAAACCGCTCGCGAAGCGCACGCTGGCTTTCGTGCCGCCGCGCGCCGTGACTTCCTTAACCTCGGGCAACGCGCAAAACCAATCCGTCACCGCCGCCGCGTCCTCCGCCCTCGCCGCCACAATAAAATCGAGGTCCCCCACCGTTTCCAGATTACGCCGCAGCGATCCCGCCGCCTCCGCTCGCCGCACTTGCGCGAGCCCCCTCAACCCTTCGACGATTGGCTCCGCCACCGCCCGCGCATCCCACCAACGATGGCGTTTCCCGTAGGCGGCGCGATTGGCGAGGCCTTCTAAAATCTTCGTCTGCGTCTTCTCGCCAAAGCCCGCCAAGTTCGCCACCCGCCCCGCGCGACACGCCTCCCCCAGCGCCTCCGGCGACTCGACGCCGAGTTGCTCGCGCAACGCCTTGATCTTCTTCGGCCCGAGACCCGGCACTTCGAGCAACGCAATCACGCCGTCGGGTATCTGCGCGCGGAGTGTGTCGAAAAACTCGAGCCGCCCCGTCGCGTAAAGTTTACTGACCTTGTCAACCAGCGCCTCACCGAAGCCCTTTAACTCCCCCAAGGTTCCAGCCGCCATGCGCGTCACGAACTCGTCCGCTTCCATCGCCTCCAGCGCCCGCGCGCCCGACTGATAGGCGCGGGTCTTGAACGGATTCTCACCCTGCAATTCCATCAGGGTCCCGATCTCTTCCAAAACCTCTGCGATCTCATTTTTATTCATTACGTCCAGCGCAACCAACCCGCGCCGCACGTCAACCTGCCTTCATTCCTTCGCCTCCCTCCTTCATCGGTCATTAGATCCCGCCTTGCGGGGTCATTCGCCATTCAATGATATCCGCCATGGCCTTTTCCTACACCCGCACCGTCCACTTCCCCGATACCGATGCTGCCGGTGTAGTCTTTTTCGCACGCTACCTCTCCATCTGCCACGAGGCCTACGAGGAGTCCCTCGCCGCCGCCGGCATCCCGCTCGCCACGTTTTTCGCCGACCACGGCCTCGTCATCCCCATTGCCAAAAGCGAGGCCACCTACCTGCGCCCGCTCCTCTGCGGCGACAAACTTCGAGTCGAGGTCACGCCGACGCGTCTCTCCGAAAACAGCTTCGCCCTCGACTACGTGATCTGGAAAACTGGCTCCGCCGACAAACGCGCCGCCGTCGCCCGCACCGAACACGTCTGCATCTCGTCCAAGACTCGCGAACGCCTCAGCCCGCCCCCCGCCCTCGCCACTTGGATCGACGCGAAGTAGGCCGCCCACGACCCGCTTCTGGCCTATTGATTCAAACTGACCGGCCCGAGAATCGCCCCAAAAATTAAGGCCTTGGCCAACTCGCGTCGGCGGGTTTCAGGAGAGTTTTGAGCCACGCCGTCGGTTGATACCGTGATCAATAGCTTGGTCCCTTGCCAAATCCGCAAGCGCCGCGCGGTTCACTTTGCCCTGCGCGCTCCGTGGCCACGCTCCCGCCGGCACCGCCACCAACCGCTTCGGCACGTTCGCAGCAGCCAGCCTGCCAGCCAAAGCC
Source organism: Akkermansia muciniphila (assembly GCA_945898185.1). Taxonomy (GTDB): domain Bacteria; phylum Verrucomicrobiota; class Verrucomicrobiia; order Opitutales; family Opitutaceae; genus IMCC26134_A. Next base: position 27,486 of record CAMDHP010000002.1, read on the forward strand.
GCGCGCCAAACAATCTCGGACACCGCCGCCGCCCCCGCAGCAAGCGGATACAGCGCCACCACTTCGCTCCCCCACTCGGAATGTGGCACACCGACCACCTCCACTCCGGGCACCACGCCGCGCAGCGCGGCAGTCACCTCCGCCGGATCAACTTTCTCACCGCCAGTGATGATCAACGCATCCGCCCGGCCCCGCACCCGCAGACGTCCTTCCGCATCAATCTCGCCCAGATCATCCGTTCGCCACGGCCCCGCCTCCCGCGTCTCCGGCCAGTATCCACAAAACAACGACGCCGCATCGATCACCAGCCTTCCGTCCGCCTCCGCCGTGATCCGCGCATGGGGCAACACCGTCCCCACTCCGTCGCCACCCGCCAAAAACTCCTCCGGCCGCAGCGCCGCGACCATCGCCGCCGTTTCCGTCATCCCGTAGGAAAAACTCAGCGGCAACCCCGCCGCCCGCCCCGCCGCCAACAACTCCGGCCACGCCGGCCCGCCGCCCACAAACACCGCGCGAAAGCTCCGCAACCACGCCTCCGCTTGCGCGTCTCCCAGCAAGCGCGCCAACTGCGTCGGCACCAGCGATAAAAATCCTCCTTCCAGCGCCCCTGGCCTCCGTCCCGCCTCGACGTCTTTCCAATTCGCCACCCGATAAACTCCGCTCGTCCACACACACCGCGCCCACGCCACCAGCCCGCTCACATGCCAAACTGGCAGCAAGCCCAACGCATCTACCCGCTCCACTCCGAAGTGCGCGCAAAACCCCTCTACCGCCGCGCCGAGCGTGCGTTCATCGTGCCTGGCCAGCTTCATCGCGCCCGCCGACCCTCCCGTCGGGATGCACAGCCAGCCCTCGTGCCCATCCCAATTCTCCGGCACCCGCTCCGCCAGCGCCGTCCATTGCGCGCGTTCGCGTTCGCCCCATTGCGGATCAATCAAAAAACACGCCGACCCGCGCTCGACCAGCGCCGTCCCCGCCGCCTCTCGTAATCGTGCGATCAACTCAGCGCGTTCCATAAGACCTCCGGTTTCATCCGCGCCACGTCCTCCACCCGCACAAAAGCCCCCGACTGCGGCCCGTCCGCCCGCATGTCAGCAAACAACGGCCACACGCCAAATCCCAACGCTCTCGGCTTCGATATCGCCGATCCGCCCGCCAACTCCAACGCCCGCGCCTCCGCCCACGCAAAGGCCAGCCGCAGCGCCGCCTGCGCACCCACCCGTGTCTCCAGCGCCGACCCGAAAACGACATCCGCCTTCGCCTTCGCGAGCGCGGCCAGCACCGGTCCCGGCTCGCCGAATAGCGCAGGTTTCAAAATCCAAACGCCGCGCCAATCTTCCGCCAGCCACCGCGCCACGTCGCCCGCCCCGCCGAGCGATTCATCAAGCGCGATCGGTGTCGGATAATCCGCCGCCAATCCCCGCAAGATATCCTCCGCTTTCCGCACCGCGCACGCGCCTTGCGCCGTCTCGGTAAAGCAGGGTTGCTCCACATACTCCACCGGGCGCTCCGCTGCGCGCTCCATCCACCGCTCCGCCGTGCGCCGGTCCCAAGCTCCGTTGGCATCCAGTCGCAGCTTCGCGCCCTCGGGCAACCGCCCGAGCAGATCGTCGAAAATCGCCCACTCATCCGCAGCCGCCTCGACGCCGACCTTCCACTTAAAAACGCGAAATCCCAGCTCCAGCTTAGTCTCCACCGCCGCCAACGCCGCCCGCCCCGCCGGCAAGAGCCCCGCCAGCGGCAAAAACTTCACCAAAGTGCCATGGGCGTCCCGACCATGTTCCGTCTCTGTTTCCGCCCTTACCGCCGCGCCCCCGAGCGCCGCCGCCAAGCCCGCCCGCACGCACCCGCACGCCACCGGCACCCGCACCAGCGCATCCGACAAATCCTCCGCCCGCCCGTCTAATCCTGCCAACGCCGCCTCCGCGTCCTCCAGCGTCTCGCTTCCGAACCACGCAATCGGCGCCACTTCGCCCCAACCCACCGTCCCCACTTCGCGCCCGCCCACCTCCACCTGCACCGCGCGAATCAAAATCCCCTCCCGCTCAACCCAAGCCCCATGCGCTGTCCGCACCGAAAGCAAAAACGGCAGACGATAGGGGCGATGTTCGATCTTCCACATAAACTTCCGCCAAAGGAGCTCCGCCCTGCCAATGGGTCAACCTTCCGCGCCCCTCTTCGCAATATATCGCACGAGAGGCGCCTGCACACGTTTGCAGACGTCGTTTGATTGCGAACGCGCGGTGCGCATTTAGTCGTTTTCTTACTGGGGTCGGTCTGCCAAATCCCTCTTCCCCCAACCCCGGCCTTCCGCTTCGGCGCTACGTCCCTTAATTTTCCTTTTTTCATCGCAAACTTCATTCCCATGAGCCTCATCATTAAGCCCGCCCGCTCCACCGTCTTCGACCAAGTCTCTCTCGGCGAAGTCATGCTCCGTCTCGATCCCGGCGAGGGCCGCGTGCGCACCGCCCGCTCCTTCAGCGCCTGGGAGGGCGGCGGCGAATACAACACTTCCCGGGGCCTCCGCAAATGCTTCGGCCTCAAAACCGCCGTATGCACCGCTTTCGTGGACAACGAAGTCGGCCACTTGGTCGAGGACTTCATCATGCAGGGCGGCGTCGCCACCGATTTCATCAAATGGCGCGAGGATGACGGCATCGGTCGCACCGTGCGCAATGGCCTCAACTTCACCGAGCGCGGCTTCGGCATCCGCGGCGCAGTCGGCGTGCCCGACCGCGGCAACACCGCCACGTCCCAGCTTAAGTCCGGCGATTTCGACTGGGATAACATTTTCGGCAAACTCGGCTCCCGCTGGTTCCACACCGGCGGTATCTTCGCGGCCCTTTCCGAATCCACCGCCGAGGTCACGATCGAGGCGGTCAAGGCTGCCAAAAAACACGGCGTGATCGTGTCCTACGATCTCAACTACCGCCCTTCGCTCTGGAAGACCATTGGCGGCCTCAAAAAAGCCCAGGAAGTCAACCGCGAGATCGCCAAATACGTGGACGTAATGATCGGCAACGAGGAGGACTTTACTGCCTCGCTCGGCTTCCAGGTTAAGGGCCAGGAGACGCTCGGTCACATCGAGCTCGACGCCTTCAAAGCCATGATCGAGACCGCGGTGAAGGAGTTCCCCAACTTCAAGGTCGCCGCCACCACCCTTCGCCACGTCATCACCGCCACCAAGAACGATTGGTCCGCCATCCTATGGCACGATGGCAAGTTCCACGAGAGCCGGCAATATCCCGGCCTCGAGATCCTCGACCGCGTGGGCGGCGGCGACTCCTTCGCGTCCGGCGTGCAATTCGGTTTTCTGGAGTTCAACGACGCCCAAAAAGCGGTCGAATACGGTGCCGCACACGGCGCGCTCGCCTCGACAACTCCCGGCGATACCTCAATGGCCACCCGCAAGGAGGTCGAGAAGACCATCGGCGGCGGCGGCGCTCGCGTCGTTCGCTAATCGCGCCGCGCTAGGGCGATCTAGTTTAAAGAATCCTTGTTTCGAGGCCGGTCGCCCGTGCGTCCGGTCTTTTTTCACCTCTCCGCGATTTGAAGAGAGAAAAATACTTGTCACGCGTCCTCTAGATCCGTAATCCCCTTAACCTTTCATCCGATTCAACCTACCCGCCCACTTCCCGCCATGTCCCAACACAATAGTCTCCAAGGTGCCAAAGGCATCGTCATTAAACGTAATGTCCTGAAGCGTTTCGAGCGCGTCGCCATTCTCAAAAAACGCGGCCAGTGGAAGGAAGGCGAGCGCATCATGGGTATGCGCAAGACCAAGCCCGACGTCTAAAGCACCCGTTTTTGCTGCAGGGCTCACGCGTCTACTCTCCCGGCAGTCCGGCCTTCATTGGCCTGACTGCCTTTTTTATGCCCGCATCACGCGCGGGTATGATGTGCCATGGCAGGGTGTGACCGCCCAGAAGCGCCGCGTCGGGCGGGGTTACCACCTTCGCAGCACTCACGCCCCTCTGAAGCGGAAAGAGACAAAGCCCGAAACCGGTCAGGGCCCAAGGCGAGGGCGGGACATTACGCGGGGCTTGCCGCCGTGGGCGATAACGCGGTCGCGCAGCGCCTGCTGAAGTTCAGCCAGCCCAGTGCCGTCGAGGCAGGAGATCTTCAAGATATCCACCTTATATTTCTTCTTGAATGCGGTGAGGTTTTTCTTGGCGGCAGGCAGGTCAACTTTGTTGGCCACGACGACGCGGGGCTTTTTTAGTAACTTAGGATCGTAAGCCTTCAACTCCGCGAGAAGCGTGGCGTAGTCCTCGCGCGGATCGCGATCGTCCGTGCCCGCCATATCAAGGAGGAACATGAGCAGTGTGCATCGTTCGATGTGCCGCAGGAAGCGGTGGCCGAGGCCGCGATTATCGCTCGCGCCGGCGATCAGGCCGGGCACGTCGGCGAGCAGAAGGCGATCGTAGGTCTCGGGAAACTCAATGACGCCGATCTGTGGATGAAGCGTGGTGAAGGGGTAGGCGGCGGCCTTGGGGCGGGCCTTGGTGATCTTGCGGGTGAGGGAGGATTTACCCGCGTTGGGGAAGCCCACGAGGCCGATGTCGGCGATGGATTTCAGCACAAGACGGAAGTTACCAATCTCGCCCGGATGGCCGGGGTTGGCATTGCGCGGGGCGCGGTTAGTGGAGGTCTTGAAGTGGGGGTTGCCCCAGCCGCCGTTGCCGCCCGCACAGAGGACGATGACCTGACCGTGCTCGGTGATCTCCGCGACTTTGTCGCCGGTGTCGTCATTGAGCACGATGGTTCCGAGAGGCATGCGGAGGTTGGCGGGTTTACCCTCGCGGCCGTGGCAATCCTTGCCTTGGCCGTTCTCGCCGCGCTCGGCGTTCCAGTGCGGCTTGTATTTGTAATCTATGAGGTGATTGGTGTCATGGTCGCCCATGAGGATGACGTCGCCGCCCTTGCCGCCGTCGCCACCATTTGGGCCGCCCCACGGCTCGTATTTTTCCCGGCGAAAGCTCACGCAGCCGCGCCCGCCGTCACCGGCTTTAACCTTGATCACACACTCGTCGATAAACATGGACACGAATCGTGTAGCCCTCGCGAGGGAACTCAACAAGAGGTTTTAGCTCTCACGCAAAGATCCACCCGGCCTCTCAAACGGGTTTAATGCCCGACCTCAAAGATGCAGCTTCAGCCCGTGGCGGAGGTAGGTAGGCACGTCGAGATCGGCACCCTCAAAGAGGTTGCGGTCGGATTTCTCGAAGCTTCCACGGGTCTCGTGCTCGCCAAAGGTGAACTCGTTTTGGGCAACGGGCGCACCCGGACCGCTCTTTTTAATCCGAGTGACGGTTCCGAATACATCGCCAAAAAAACCGCCGCTCGTCGCCGACGATGCGGGCGCTGCAGGCACCACCGGAATCAGAGCCCCCCTGCCGGCCGGAACCGATGAATCATCCACCTTCAGCAGCGCACCGCCGCTTGAGACGGCAGGGAGCAATTCGGTCTCGCTGGACGACGATTGATTCACCGCCGCGCGGGCGCGGGAGTTTGCAGCGCTGCGGCCGCGGGGCGTATAAATACGGCTGCCTGAATCACTCGTTCCAAGAACGGATAATTCTATCCGGCCCTGGCAGTTTTCATCAATCACAGCGCCCATGATCACGTGCGCCTCTTTTCCAAATTGCTCGGTCACCGCGCTCATAATCTCATTCACCTTGGGCAGGCTGAGATCGGTGCCGCCCACGATGTTCACCAACAGGCGGTCGGCCTTGCGGGCAAACTCAGGCGTGGCCAGCAGCGGGCACAGCTTGAGATTCTCCAGCACATCCGCGACCGGATCTGCACCGCCGCCCGTGGCGAGGCCGAAGAGAGTCTTTCCGCCGCGAGTGTGGAAGGCTTGGCGCAAGGTGGAGAAATCGAGGTTGATCAGACCAGTGCGAAACAGCATCGACCACACGGATTTGATGCCGCGACCGATCCACTCATCGGCCCGGGCAAAGGAGTCGAGCGCGGTCTCGCCCTCGGAGGCTTCCTGAAGCAACAGATCGTTTGGCAGCGGAATCACGGCGTCGCACACTTTGCGCAGCGCGGCGAGGCCCTCGTCTGCCTGTTTGGCCCGACGTCCGCCTTCGAAGCTGAACGGCATGGTCACAAACGCGATCACGAGCGCCCCTTGCTCAATCGCCACTTCGGCGACAGTCGGAGCCGCGCCGGAACCGGTGCCGCCGCCCATGCCGGCGATCAGGAAGACAAGGTCGCAGTCCTTGACCACCGCGGCAATTTTTTCGCGATCCGCCTCCGCGGCCTGACGGCCGAGATCAAGATCTGCCCCGGCCCCGAGTCCGCGGGTCACGGTCGCGCCGAGGAGAACTTTGTCCTGAACCGGCGAGGCGGCGAGGGCCTGCGCGTCGGTGTTGAGCACCGCCATTTGGAGACGTTCAAGGTTCTCCATTTTAAGGCGATCCACCGCGTTGGAACCAGCCCCACCGAGGCCGATCACCTTGATCGCGATGCGTCGGTCGGTCAGCAGGTCGGCGGAGAAGGGTAGCGGAATCTCGTTGGTGGTGTCGGAGAAGGACATGGCGGATGAAAAAAGGGGGGGGGGTTTGGTTTTAGAGGCGCGAAATAGTGTCCAACACGTTGCGCATCTTTTGGAGGAAACCGGGCGGGCGGGATGAGTTTTCCTCGACCTGCTGGGTGAGTCCTTGATGAAGCAAACCGAGCGACGTGCTGTAGCGACCGTGGCGGAGGTTTTCCGAGATATCAACGCGGGGCTGTCCGATGCGGGCAGGCACTTCAAATACTCGCGCGGCGGCATCCTCGAGACCGGGGATCACGGATGAGCCGCCGGTGATGACGACTCCGGAGCGGGTCTCGCCGGAGGTGTAAAGGTTGCCTAGCTTCTTAAGCACAATCTCGAAAATCTCACGGAGGCGCGCGGCAGTGATCTGCTCGATCGTCATGCGCGGAAACTGGCGATCGCCGATGCTTTGATCGCCATTGAGCCAGACAATCTCGCTGCGGTCTTTGGCCGCGACGGTGGCGCGTCCATGAAGCGTCTTTATCTTATCGGCCTGACTCTCGGTGATGCGCAGGCCGAGCGAAAGATCATTGGTAAGATGCGAGCCGCCGACCGGAACCACGCCCGCCACATAGGCGCGACCGTGGCGATAGTAGGCGTAGTCCGTGGTGCCAGCTCCGATATCAATCACTAGGATGCCGTGATGCCTCTCCTCGGGCGTGGTCAGGATATTGCCACTGGCAAGACCAGAGAGGACGAGCTGGGAGACGGGCAGGTTGAAATTTCGGATGATGTGGATGTTGTCCGCGATGCGATGTTGATCGCCGTGCACGTGCCAGACTCCCACTGCAAGTTTGTTACCACGGATATCCTCCGGCGAGGCCACCATCGTGTCGTCAACATAGTATGGACGGCGTAGGTAGTGGACGTTGCACCGATCCGGGGGCAGGGCCTTCGACTTCGCGAGACCCAACGCGCTCTCTATATCGTATCGACAAACGCGCCCCTCAAGACCGCCGACGTTGACCTCTCCCGCGTGATAGAAGCCATCAATGTGGCCGCCGCTCTGGGCGAGAAAAACCTGGTTTAAACGCACGCCGGCGCTGTTTTCAGCAGCAACGAGTGCACGATGCGTAGCCTCTCCGGCGGTGGGCTTATCCACTACGGTGCCCTTGAGCACGCCCCGAGAGGGGAACTCGCCGAGACCAACAACATTGAGGCGGGAGCCGACGACTTCGCCGACGAGAACGGTGACTTTGGATGTGCCGATTTCGACGGCACCAACGATACGGGATTTATAGATCACGGCTGCGGGTTGGGACTGAGTAGAATTACGGGCGGAAAAAAATATAGGTGGCCGGAGGCTGGCGCGTCGCGGCTACCGGGGCACTCGGGCGGGTTGTGCGACCCGAGCCTGGGGCGGGCACCGCTGGCTCGAAAGCAACCGGAACTTGCCGGCCACCCAAGGAAAGATTGATAGAACGAATCGGCTGCGGCGAGGGCTGCCCGCGCAACTCGTCGAGGATGTAGTCAAGTCGCGCTAACTGCTGAAAAAAACCGTGCTCGGTATGGGCGCCGAATAAAATCTCCGCAACCTCAGGCGTGCGCACAATGATCAGCCGATCTCGGGCAAAACGGGTCAGCGAAACACTATGCAAGGAGCGCGCGATTGCGGGCGCCGCCGAGCGCGCGGTGCCAAGCAGATCAGACACGGCCGCAAGCCCGTCAATGCGGGTGAATCCACGACCAGAGGCGTCGGGGGTGAGAGCCACCCCTTCCAATAAAGGCAAGCCGGAGGTGAGCATTTCCTCATAACCCTCACCGCTAAAAACGGCACCATCGCGTGCGACAAAGAGAGCGGCACGAACGCCATTCTCTTCCTGCCCCAGCACTCTGAGAACCGGGCTGCGCTCCTCCATTACCACCGTGAGCACGTCAGGGAGCCGCCGCGAAACGACGGCGGTGTGAACCTGTCCACTGGCCAGCAGACGCTCCTGGAGCGCGGGGAGATCAAGAGTCATGAGGCCCGCGCCTTTCTCAATCGCGAGGGTGCGCTTTACCCAGGCAAGATCAAGCACCCCGTCGGTCCGGGCGATGATCTCGCGGAGCGGCACGGATTTGCCCGGGCCGGCTAGCCCGGCTGGATTATCCCGCCAAGTGCGAAACCCGATGTATCCAGCAAGTAATGACGCCACGACCAGGCCGGTGACGGTCCAGAAGCGCACGGCCGACATGATGAGGCGGCGGCGGCCGATGCGAGTGGAAGGATGCGGCGCAGCCGCCTGTGGGATATCCCTCCAGGTGCCGGTCGTCGGATGCGGAAATGAGGATAATGTGCTCATCGGTGCGGGCAAACTCTGGTGGTCTGAAGGCGATGCACGGCAGGGCTGACAAGCTCCCGAACCAGCGCGGTGAAATCCAGTCCCGCGCAACGAGCGCTCATCGGCAGCAGACTAGTCTCCTTCATGCCGGGCAGCGTGTTGATTTCCAGCAGATAAAATTCGTTTTTAGAAATCAGGATAAAATCAACCCTGGCATAGTCGCGGCAACCGCAGGCCGCGAAGGCGGCTTCAGCGGCGCAACGCACGGCAAGGGTGGCTTCCGCGTCAAGCGGCGCGGGCGCAAGATACTCGGTCGCTCCTTTGGTGTATTTACTGGCAAAGTCATAAACTCCCGAGCGGGGACGGATCTCGACCACACCGAGGGCCTTCCCTTCCAACACGCCGACCGAGAGTTCCCGACCGATGAGGCGGGGCTCCGCGATCCAATTGCCCGGCGTGAGCGCGGCAAGAGCGGCGGCGATCTGCTCATACCCCTGGGGCAGCACGAGGCCTACGCTGGAGCCTTGGTCGTTGGGCTTGATCACAACGCTTTCACCGAGCGCGGCTATCACCTCATCCGCTCCAGGCCGCTCGGCAGCGGAAAACAACAGGTCCGCCGCCACCCGAACCCCGGCGGATGCGGCCGCCCGTTTTGTCGCTGCCTTGTCCATCGTTAGGGCGGAAGAAGTGGCGCCGCAGCCCGCGTAGGTAATGCCCGCGCCATCGAGTAATCCCTGCATCACACCGTCCTCGCCGAATGTTCCATGCAGGGTTGAAAAAACCACGTCGCGCGCCGGATCGAGGCCGGCGGGCAGGGCGGCGGCGCGAACGTCAATGAGCCGGGTCGGCCACAATCGCACCAGCGCAGCCGCGGCGGCGGCACCGGAGCCGAGCGAGACTGCCCGCTCTAAGGATACGCCACCGCAAACGACTGTGATGCGTGGCGCGAGCGGGTGCGCAACGACGGCGGCGGCCTTTGAACCGGTTAGGGAAGTGGTCATGGATGTGCTCAAAGGACGTCCCTCCACTCTTTCCCGTAAAGCAGCACCTCGGGTTCGAGTCGCACGCCGTGGGCTTTCTCCACCTCGGCACGGACGCGGCGGACGAGCGCAATGACATCGGCGGCGCGGGCGTGGTCGTGGTTAACGATAAAATTGGCGTGCACGGGCGAGACCTCGGCATCGCCCTCGCGACTGCCCTTGAGCCCCGCCGCGTCAATGAGCCGGCCAGCGGAATCATTCGTAGGATTCTTGAAAATACATCCGGCGGACGGCTCGCGCGGCTGGGATTTTCTGCGTTTGTCGCGATAGACATCAATCTGTCGCGACACATCCGCTGACGGCGCGGATGCGGATGGCTTCAGCACAGCGGCAATGGCGATCGCCGACTCCAGCTCCGCGCAGTGCCGGTAGTCCACGTGCATCACCGATTTCGCGAGCGATCGGCGGTCTCCTGCGAGCGTGATCAACTCAACGCTCTCCACGACATCAAACATCCAGCCACCCATGGCTCCGGCATTCATGCGCAAGGCCCCGCCGACATTGCCCGGTATGCCTTCCAAAAACTCGAAACCGACCAGCCCGTGTGTCGAGGCGAGGCCGCAAAGATTTTTGAGGCGCAGTCCCGCACCGACCCGCACCCGGCCATCCCCCAGCGGCTCAAAGCTCTCCCAAAAAGGGTGGCGCAGACTGAGCACAAGTGCCTCCACTCCCTCGTCTGGAACCAGCAGGTTTGAGCCCCTGCCGAGCGGCAGGACCCGCAACCCGATCTTACCGGCAGAGCGGATGACAGCCAAAAGTTCTTCTTTATTCGCAGGCTCGGCATAAAGCCGGGCAGCGCCGCCCACCCTGAGCGTGGTCCTGGCCGCCAGCGGCGCCTCGCGTTGGAGCACGGTTTCACTTGAAATATGCTCGCGTAAAACCGTGGCAACCCGATCCCACCAAGCGACGTAGTCGAAGGCCGAAAGCCAGTCGCGGGCGGAGACATCGAGATCACCCGCGCCGACAATCGCCACCAAATCACCGGGACCCAGATCACGGCTTAACTGCGCGTAAACCGCCGCGTGCGCGCCCGCCCGATAAAAGAGTTTCACCGAACGGTGTGCGTCGCTCAAAACGATCGCGAGGCCGGCACTCGTCCCTCCCTCCAATGGAGCCTCTCCAGCGCCATAAACATCGACTAGGTAGATTGCATCGGCTGCGGCGAGCGCGGAGGCAAAAGCAGCGCAAAATTGGGCGGTTCTACTGTAGCGATGGGGTTGGAATACGACCCGCATCCGGCCGCCGGCGGGAAGTCGAGGGCGCAGACCGGCCAGTAGCGCCACGATCTCGGCCGGGTGGTGCGCATAGTCTTCGACTACCGTAAAACCTGCGCCGTGAGCGAGCACACCCTGCCGCCGCCGCACCCCCGGATAGACCGCGAGCAAATCCGCCCGCAATGGAGCGCCCGCGAGATGCGCGGCGGCCAGTGCGGCGGCGGCATTGAGCGCATTGAAATCACCGAGAGTCTGCACTCCCGCCGAGCGGATTGGGAAGCGACCGCCGAGCGTGAGTTCGATACCGGTTGAGCTTGAGGCATGCTGCGAAACCAATTCGTAATCGCCCTGCTTTCCGAACGTGCTCACTGGCGCGCATCTCGCCGCGACGCGCGCGGAGAGCGCACAGGATGCATTGATCAGAACCGGTCCGGAGGTGCGAGCGAGCAAGGCGGCAAAGGTCGTCTCCAAGTCCGCCTGGGTCCGATAGTGATCCGGATGATCCCAATCGAGATTTACCACCACGGTAAGTGCGGGCGAGAAGGCCTCGATGGTTCCGTCGCTTTCATCAATCTCCGCGACCAGCCAGTCCGTAGATCCGGCGGCGGCAGGCGGGATCGCATCGTCGGCAAATAATCCGCCGCCTACATAGCCAACGTCGACGCCAGTGGCGCGAAGCGCGGTCACCAGCATCGCGGTCGTCGTTGTTTTCCCATGGGAACCGCAGATGGCGATAAGCCGGCGGTTCCGGGTAAGTTCGGCCAGCAATTCGCCACGCCGGACCACAGGTAATCCCCGGGCCTTTGCGGCAACCAGGCCCGGATGGGATAATGCGAGCGCTGAGGAAATCACAACCAGCTCGGCATCGGCCGGAATCTCGTTTGAGGCCGTCAAGACGACCCCCGCACGCGTCAATTGAGCGGACATAACCGAGGTTGGAGAATCATCGCCGCCGCTCACCCGAAATCCGAGACCCGCCAGGTAAATTGCGAGAGGACCCAGCCCCATTCCGCCGACGCCCAACGCATGCACGGCACGCGTCTCGCGACCGAAAAGCGATGGAGGAGTGACGGCGTTTGAACTCATGTTTTCGGATTCGTGGGTAATACAATGTTGTCAATCATTGATTGACTAGTTGCCTTTGGGCCGGCTCGATCTATTTCCGGCTGGATTGAGGGTGGAAGGGGTGCTGTTTGCGCTGTGTTTGAAAGTGGACGCGGTGTTCTTTGCGCGCCGGCTGAAGCGGGCGGTTCGGCGGGTGTCGCGATATTCCGCTCCAGATCATCAAGGATGAAGGTCAGCGACGGAACCTCGTCCAACCGGGCAAGACCGGCACGAAAGCCCGCAATACGCACCGGGTCGGCGAGCAGGCCGCAAACGAGGGCGGTGAGTTCAGCGATCCTTTCCTGCGGTAGCACCAGTCCCCCGCCCTGCGCTGCGAAATACGCCGCATTTGCACGCTGGTGATCGTCAGCAGCCTGCGGAAACGGAATCAGGATCGCAGGCACGCCGATGCGGGCGAACTCGGCTAGGCTGCCGGCACCGGCTCGCGCAACGACAAGGTCGGCGGATGAGAGCAGACCCGAGACATCATCGCAAAACGGGATGGTCGCCGAGCGGAGGCGGGCCCCACCCGGTCCGGCCAACTCAGTGAATTGCGCCTCGCCCTTGCCCATTCCGGTCACGCAAGCGAGCTGGATGCCACGTGCGGCAAGAGGCACGGCGGCCTCGCGAGCCCATTGATTGAGCGGCGTCGCGCCCTGACTGCCGCCGAAAACGACAAGCACTTTGTGCGCCGGATCCAGCCCGAGTGAACGCGCGGCCTCATCACGCGGACGGCGGATGATCTCGGAGCGCACCGGCAGGCCGGCGACGCGGAGCTTGTTATCATCCCGCCCGGGCAGGCTGATTCCATGCGGGAGGTAGACCCGGCGGGCAAAGCGGGCAAGATGACGCACTGATTTACCTGGCACGCGATTGGCCTCATGTAACGCGACCGGCACTCCCCTTAGCGCGCCAGCGAGAATGATACTCGCGGTCGTAAAGCCGCCGAAGCCGACGATCGCCGCCGGGCGTTCGGCCGCCACAAGACGGCGACCAGCGGCAAAACCATTTGACTGGGAAACGAAAAAGCGCCCCAGCACTTTAGGGTGAAGCCCGAAAGGAGTGCCAGGGACAGGAACAAAATGCAGACCGGGATACTTAACCGCCAGCCTTGTATCCACTTTTTTTTGACTGATAAGCAGCACCGCACGATGACCGCGGGCCGCAAGCCCCTCGGCCAGGGCGATTCCTGGCGAGAGGTGGCCGCCGGTGCCACCGCAGGAAAGCAAGAAGGTGCGTCCGGTAGCGCTCATGCGAAGTCCCGGCTTCCGGGCAGGACCTCGCTGCGCATCCAGGCGCGGCGGGTGTTGACGAGCAGTCCCACGAGCAGCCCCATTAGCACGAGGTTGGATATGCCGGCACTGACGAAGGGCATGGACATTCCCTTCGTAGGGAGCCGGCCGGTGACTACGCCAACGTTAATGACCGCCTGAAGGGCGATCAGCAGAATGGCCCCGGCGACCAGCAGATATTGAAAGAGGTTAGGCGCCCGCCTTAGATGAATAAGACCGCAGATAAAGATGAGCGTAAACGCGGCGACCGTGAGCAGAGTGGCCACCAAGCCCATCTCCTCTCCAACGATGGCAAAGATGAAATCAGTATGCGCCTCCGGCAGAAAATACATCTGCTGCCTCCCCTGGCCCAGACCCGCTCCGTCAATGCCACCTGCCGCAAAAGCGAGAAAGGATTGGTAGACCTGATAGGTGCCCGCCTGTTTGTTGCCTTCGACATCCAGGAACGAAGTAAGGCGCGCAAGGCGATTGGGATTGAGCCAGATCGCGACTGAAAAAGCGGCGGCGCCGACGCCGACACAGGTGAAAATATAGCGCGATTGGGCGCCGGCGAGAAAGAGCAGGATCACCCCCACGGCGCCGACCAGCGCTGCGGTGCCGAAGTCGGGCTGAAGCATAATCAGGCCGCCGGCCGCTCCAATAATACAAAGCGGATACAAAAACCCCCGCTTAAACTCTGCCATGCGCGACTGATTGAGCGCGAGGTAGTGGGCGAGCGCGAAAACCAGTCCTATCTTGGCCAGCTCAGAAATCTGGAAGCGTATCGGCCCCAATCCGAGCCAGCGGCGGGAACCATTCACGCTGATGCCGATGCCCGGCACGGCGACGAGCAGGAGCAGGAATACGATCCCGCCGATGATCAGCCATAGGTGGCGACGCAGATATTCGAGATCAACGCGGCTCATGGCGTAGCCGGCGAGGACGCCGAGGCTCATGCCAAGAACCTGCTTCCAAAAATACGCCGCCTTGGCGCTAAAAACCGCGATAAGACCCAGGGTGCAGAGAAATGCCACGCAGACGAGAATGACGCCGACCGGATTCACGGCCGGACGCGCCGGAGCGGAATCCGGGGAAGACAGCTGAGTGGCAAAAAGCGGCATAGCGGCAGTTCTGACGGCTTTTTTCGTAATTGGTTAATCAATACGAATCACAGGCACGGCCATCGGCTGCACCGGAGTAACGACAGGCGTGACCGGCGAAGGCACGGGCTCGGCGGGCGCTGCGGGCGATGAGGGCGCCGCCAGAGCGGAGGTGGCGGTTTTGGCTGCGGCCTTGGCACCAACCGGGAGCTTCAGCGCCTGACCGACCCGAATCTTCGCCGGATCTGCGATATTGTTGAGGGTGGCGAGATCGCCAACCCGGACACCATGCTTGCGTGCAATGGAGCCGAGGGTGTCACCGGGCACCACGGTGTGAGTTGCGTCGCTAGCCGCGGGCGCGGGGCGGACCGACGGGATATCCCCTGCGGGCAAGGCTGCGGCAAGAGCGGACACCGGGCTCGAATTAAACGGCAAGACGAGCTTCTGGCCGATGCGCAGATTGTCACTCTTGAGGTTATTGGCGGTGCGGATTTCGGCGGCGGTGCTGCCCTGTTTGCGAGCGATAGAGCCGAGCGTATCGCCGGATACGACCAAGTAGGTGTTGGCGGCTTCACTGGAGACACCGGCGGAGGGCGCGGCGGCCTTGGCGGGAACAGTCAAGGTCTGGCCGAGGCGCAGGCTGGCGGTTTTCGCGAGCTTGTTCGCGGCGGCAAGTTCATCGAGCGTTATGCTGTATTTGCGCGAGATGGACCAAAGGCTATCGCCCTTTGCAACCGTGTGCGTGGCGGAGGTCGCGACCGGAGCGTCTGCAACGATTGGTGCAACCGAGGGCCGGGTTGGCATGAACCGGATAATCCCGTCGGCCGGTTCAGAGAAGGGCGAAACAGGCGGGACAACCGGCACGGGGGCCACGGCTGTTGCGTCAGCCGGCACCGCGATAGGACTCAACGAATCCAGAACTGGGGAAACCGAAGTGGGCGCAGTTGCCTCGGGCGCGGGCTTGGTGCGTCCGGCCGAACGGCAGCCCGGCGTGGCAAAGATAACGACAAAAACGGCGGCGTGAACCGCGACGACGAGACCAGTAACGTGGATTAGTTTCATGATGTTTTTTGAGTAAAGTTAAACGGATACGGGAAAAGGTGCGGCGGAGACCTGACTGAAAAGCGTGACGAACTGATCGCCCCGGTCGGCGTAGCCGCTGAATTGATCCAAGCTCGCAAACCCCGGACTCAGGAGCGCCTGGTCACCGGGTGCGGCGAGAGCGGCGAGCGCCTGCACGGCATGCGAGAGGTCATTGCACAAGGTATACGGAACATTCTCGGCGCCGCAAAACGTTGCAAGCACGTGACGGGTCTCGCCGATCAATGCGACATGGCGGACATGCGACGCAATACGTCGAACGAAACCCTGTAAATCGCCGCCCTTGGATTTGCCTCCGGCGATGAGCAGGACCGGTTGTTGGAAGCGGGCAAGCGCGGCCTCGGTAGCGTGGAAGTTAGTCGCCTTGGAATCGTTCCACCACGTTACGCCATTCATCTCCCCCACCCTTTCGAGCCGGTGGCGGGACAGAGCAAAACTACGGGCGGCAGTGTAGAGAATGCCCTCGCGCAGACCGGCGGCGCGCCACCAAGCCGCGGCGAGGATAAAGTTTTCGCGCTGCGGATAGTCGGCGAAGAGCGTGCCTTGAAGCAGCACGTCGCCGGGTTGATCTTCGCTGGCGATACAGGCATCGGCCGGGAGGGTCTGCCCAAAGAGCGTGGCAAAATGCTGCACACTACTGCCCGCTTGAACGTGTCCTCCGATGCAACGCTCAAAAAGTCGCCACTTCGCCATAAAATAGGTTTCCATACTGCCGTGCCGTTCGAGGTGATCTTCGGCGAAGTTGATCCAGAGAGCACTATCCGCACGGAAGTGACGCAGCGTTTCGGCCTGGAATGAGCTGACCTCGCACAACGCATAGGCATCGGGCGCACCGCCGTTACGATCAACCACAAGCTGGGACAAAGGATATCCGATGTTGCCGGTTGCAGTGGCGTCGAGCCCGGCGGTGTCTAACGCGTGGGTGAGAAACTCAGTGAGCGTGGTCTTGCCGTTGGTTCCGGTTATGGCGACGAGCGGTCCGCGCCAGAAAAGAGACGCAAAATCAAGTTCGCCCAGGCAAAGGGCGCCTGCAGCACGAGCGGAGGCGAGCCAGGGGTGCGTCGGCGTGAATCCTGGGGAAAACAGCACCAAGCGATGCGCGGTCGCATCTGAAGTGGTAAAGTCGCCGAAGTCGCCGTCCGAGGGATTGGCATCAAAAACCATGCCGCGCGCTCCGAGGCGTAAAACCAAGGCGGTCAACGCACGACCGCTCACTCCGCCGCCGAAAATAGCGACTGGATGGGAGAGCAGAGGGCGAATGTAATCAGGGACGTTCACAGATGAAATCGTGAAATGGGGCGGTGGAAATAGCGGCGAAGGGTTAGCGTAGTTTCAGAGTGGCGAGACCGGCGAGAGAGCACATGAGCGAAATGACCCAAAAGCGCAGAACAACTTTGGTTTCGGGCCAGCCCAGTTTTTGAAAATGATGATGAATCGGAGCCATACGGAAAACGCGGCGGCCCTCGCCATACCGGCGTTTGGTGTATTTGAAAAACCCCACCTGAATAATGACTGAAGCCGCCTCCACTACAAAGATGCCGCCCACGATTATCAGCGTGAATGGCTGCTGCACCATGAAGGCGATGACACCGATGAGACCGCCAAGAGCGAGTGAGCCGGTGTCGCCCATGAAAACCTCCGCCGGGTGGGAATTGAACCAAAGGAACGCCATTCCGGCCCCGACCACCGCGGCGCAGATGATGGCCAGCTCACCACTGCCACTCACGTAAGAGATTAACAAATACGAAGCGATTTTTATGTTACCGGCGGCGTAGGCCATAATGCCGTAAACGAGAGCCACGCTGATGGTGCAACCGATGGCGAGGCCATCGAGGCCGTCAGTCAGGTTAATCGCGTTGGAGAAGCCGACGACCCAGAAAAAGTGCATCACAAACAAACCGATCAGACCAAGACCGAGCGGAAAAACATAGATCGGGTCCTTAAGAAACGGCATCCATACCTCGCGGATCTTTTCAGCGCTGGTTGGATGCCAAAGCAGCACGGCGAGGGAGATGATGGTTACAAGGGTCTGCCAGACGATTTTCTCACGAGACGATATGCCGTCTTTATTCTTGTGGACCGCCTTCAGGTAGTCGTCACGAAAGCCAACCCCGGTCAGCGCGGCGTAAACAAAGAGGGCGGTGTAAACCCAGACATTCGGCGCAGCCCAAAGCACGGAGCTGATGAAGACGGAGGCAAAGATGAGCAGGCCGCCCATGGTGGGGACGTTTTTCTTGTCAAAGCGCTGCGCGAGGTCCCCGGTGCGGGTGTCATCGTAGTGCTGGCCGTATTTAAGCCGGCGCAGCTTGGTGATGAGCCAGGGCCCAATGAGGAATCCAATGACCGTGGCGGTGCCGGTAGCCATGAGCGCACGGAACGAGAGGAACCGCAGGACACGAAGCGGGCCCCAGATGTGATCGAAGTCTGAAAGGTTACTAAGCATGGCTATTGGGAGTGCGCGGCGATTTCGCCGCTTGGAGCGAGGAGGGATTCGAGTTGGTAACGTCGGCTGCCTTTAATGAAAACAGACCCGGTAAAATGATCCAAGTGGAGGCGTGCGGACGCGAGATCAGGCACCGCGATTACAGCTGGCGAACCGGAACCCTGCACGAGCGCGTCGGCGGCGGCGGGCGCAGCCAGCACCAGCGCGAGATCGGCGGGTCTAAGGCGGGCGGCCAGAGCGGCTCCGAATTCGCGATGATAACGCAAGGTATCAACGCCGAGCTCTTCCATGCCACCGACGATGTAGAGACGCGGCAGGGCGGCCGGAGCCAGGTCAGCGAACACAGCGAGCGCATCGTGCATCGAAGCGGGGTTGGCGTTATAACAATCCACATAGAGCCAGCGCCCGGCGGCGTCCCGGCGAAGCTCACCGCGTAGCGCGGCCGGCTTCCAAAGGTTGAGGCGTAACTGGGCGTCCGCGGAGGAGACCCCGAGGTGAAGCGCAGCAGCAAGGGCGAGAGCGGCGTTACCCGCCATCCCGCTGGATATGCGCCGGCAATGGAAATCCACCTCGAGAGAGGAATTTGTCGGTATAAAACGGATACGTGTCGCGTCTGCCGATTGCGATATGTTCGGACTCAGCGGTCGGATCGGAACGGATAAGTTACGAAAAGATTCATAGGCTGCGCAAGACGCTGCGAACAGCTTCAAGCCGCCGGGCCGGACCGCAGCGGGTAGGATGGATTTCTCACGGGCTACGCCTTCGAGCGAGCCAAGCGCCTCAAGATGCGCCGGGCCAACCAATGTTATGATCGCGAGGTCCGGTTGGATCATGGCCGCCAGGGGGGCCATTTCACCCGGGCCGCCGATACCGGCTTCAATCACGGCGAAGCGGTGGGTGGCGGAATCAAGACGGGTGAGACTAAGCGGAACGCCGAGGTGGTTATTAAGGTTTCCCTCGGTCGCGAGGACCTTGCCCGGCGAGGAAGCGAGCAGCAGGGCGAGCAGGTCTTTGGTCGAGGTTTTCCCCGCGCTGCCGGAGATGCCAACGACGGGACCCAAAAACGCCTTCCGATGGGCGGCCGCGATGGCTTGAAAGGCGACGAGCGGATCAGCCACGACGAGCTGGGGCAACGAGAGCGAAGCGTCGGGCTTTGCCACCAATGCGGCGGAGGCCCCGGCGGCTTCGGCGGCGGCTAAAAAGGCGTGCCCATCGCGGGCGGCGGATTTGATCGCGACGAAAACAGTTCCGGCGCCGATTCGTCGCGTATCAATGCCGAAACCCGTAAGAGCGCACACCGGTTCACGCGTCCAGTGGCCAGAAGCGGTGCGAGCGATGAAATCGGGGGAGAAGGCCGGCATTGGTCGAAAAAATCAGGGCGTGGTGGGCGTAGCGCTCAGACTAAGGCGTTTGAGGGCAATCAATTCTCTCACAACCTGTCGGTCGTCAAAAGGAGCCACTGTGTCAGTGAATTCTTGATACGTCTCGTGGCCCTTGCCGGCGACGAGCAGACAGTCGCCTGGGCGACACATGTCGAGGGCGAGACTGATGGCGCGCCGACGATCTTCGATCCAGGTGAATTTAGCAGGCTGCGTAACGCCGGCACGCATATCGTCGAAAATCTTACTCACTGCCTCGTTGCGGGGATTGTCGGCGGTCGGGAGGGCAATATCGGCAAAATCCTCGACCGCGCGCGTCATGAGCGGACGCTTGGCGCGATCGCGATTACCACCGCAGCCAAAAACGCAGATTACGCGCCCGGGTGTGATGGAGCGCAACATGCCGAGCGCGTTACGAAGCGCATCGTCCGTGTGGGCATAGTCCACCAGAACGTTGTAGGGCTGGCCCTCTTCGATGCGCTCCATGCGACCGGGCACACCGGGGAAAGAGCCAAGACGCGGCAGAAAGAGCATGGGGTTACGACCAAGGCCCCAAGCGGTGGCGGCGGCGGCGAGAACGTTACTGACATTGTAACTACCGAGCATCGGGCAGCGGACTCGGGCGCGACCCTCAGGCCAAACGAGATTGAAAACGGTCTCCTTGAAACCAAGTTCGATCCCTTCCGCGCGGATGGCTGCATCAGCAGACTCTCCAAACGTGATCGCGCGCACTCCGGGGGGCAGCATCGCGAGAAGGCGGAGACCGTAGGCATCGTCCGTGTTTACTACCGCGATCGGCGGCGGACGCCCGCTCCCACCGGTGAATAAACGGGATTTGACCAGAAAATAGGACTCGAGGGTCTGATGGTAATCGAGGTGATCCTGGGTTAGATTCGTGAAAATAGCCGCTCCGAATTCCAGCTCAAGGACGCGTTGCTGGTCTATACCGTGGGAGCTTACCTCCATCACGGCGTCACGGCACCCGGCGTCACGCATTTGGGCTAGCATGCCGAAGATATCGGGAGCCTCGGGCGTGGTCTTGAAGGACGGCACCATGCGGGCTCCCAGATCATAGGAGATTGTGCCAAGCAGTCCGACCCGGGCGTCGTCCTCGATGAAATGCTTAATGAGATGAATGACGGTAGTCTTGCCATTCGTGCCGGTGACGCCGACTACGTTCAAGGCGCGGTCGGGAGCATGATGGATACGACGGGCGGCGCGGGCGAGAGCGGCACGAGGGTCGGCCACTTGAATGAAGGTAACTTTCGCGGGGGCGGTAGCCGGCTCATTGATTGCGACAATGGCGATAGCGCCGCGGCTTAAGGCCTCGGCAACAAATAAGGCGCCGTCGTTACGCAAGCCGGGAAGAGCGAAGAAGACGTTGCCCGGCGCCGTTCGACGACTGTCCATCGCGATGCCGGAAATCGGGCGATCGAGCGAGCCACGGAGCGCCAGAATTTCACCCTCGGAGAAGAGATCGGAGAGTTGTGGTGCCATTTTAAATACGCTTGGGAAGGGATTGTGGGAGCCACGGTGGGAGCGCGGGGCGATTTTGCCGGCGTCTTGCGCGGATGGCGCGTCGGCGGCAAACGCGTGGATGAGCGGATAATTTTGGGTGAGATAGCCGATCATGGGCGCCCTTTTTCGTTACGCGCCAAGAGGCTGCCGGCCGCGGCGGAGGTTGCCGGTTTGATGTCCAGATACTGGATGAGCTGCTCGGCGATTTTCCGGAAACTGGGTGCGGCGACGACCGAGCCATACGCGATGCGCCCGTTTGCCGGGTGGCCATCGTCAACCACCACCGTAATAACTACCCGGGGGCGACTAGCTGGGAAAAAACCCACGAAGGAGCCCACGTGATCGCGATCGGAGTAACGACCGCTAATGAGTTTTTGGGCGGTCCCGGTTTTGCCTGCGACCTCGAAGCCCGGAATAGCCGCGACCTTCGCGGTGCCTTGGTCGGACACCACTTTTTGCAACATGGTTGCCATGGCCTCGGCGGTTGCGGGGGCGATGACCGTGCGCCGCGAAGCGGGTTTGAAGGAGTAAACGACTTCGCCCTGTGCATCCAGAACCTGCTTCACGATCTGCGGCCGCATGAGCAAGCCACCGCTTGCAATGGTGGCCATAGCGTAGTGGATTTGCAATGGGGTCACGGCCACGGAATAGCCGGCGGGAATACGGGTGATGTCCGGGGTGGACCATTTCTTAGGGTCGGCGATGATGCCCGGTTCCTCGTGTCCGAGGGGGAACCCGGTGCGTTCGCCGAAGCCAAATGCGCAGGCGTAATCGTAGAAGGGCCGGTCGCCGAGTCGCATGGCGAGCTGGGCCGCTCCGACGTTGCTGGAGTGGCTGATGATCTCGGCCACACTGAGCGCATGATCATAGCGGTGATCGTCGCGCATAAACCGGCGCTCGCGTCCGGCGTAAAGAATGGTTGCTAGGGTGCAATCGAACTTAGTTGCGGGCGTGACAAGTCCCTCGTTGAGCGCACCCGATGCGGCGACAATCTTGAACGTGGAGCCCGGTTCGATCAGGTCGGTGGCGGCGATGTTGCGCTGCACTTCAAGAGGGACATTTCCGTAGTCGTTGAGGTTGAAACTCGGATAATTTGCCAGCGCGAGCAGGAAGCCGGTGCGCGCATCGCTCACAATGATGGTGGCCTTTCCGGGCTTAAAATTTGTGACGATCGCGGCGAGCTCTTGCTCGACCATGTGCTGGATGGCGGCATCTATCGAGAGCATGACGCCCCACCCATTTGACGGGGCTACTTCGCGGCTACGAAACTGGGCGAGTTCGGTGCGGCGGCCATCACGCTCAACCTCGCGCCAACCGCTGTGGCCGCTCAGGTAAATATCAGCGAAGGACTCGACGCCACCCGACGCGGCGCCCTCTTTGTTTAGGAAACCGATCAGGTGGGCGGCGAGCTCGCCATGCGGGTATACCCGGCGATACGAACGCTCGGCAGTCAGACCGGTGACGCGCAGGGCCTGTATTCGGGCAAACGCTTCTTCGCTCACACCCTCCTTAAGTTTTTTCCACTCCACGCGCACGCGGCCATCGGCGGCTTCGTCCCGGGTATCCCTCTCAACGGGGACATCACGCCACGATGGGATAAAGAAATCCTCCATTTCCTGCGCGGTAATCCCGAGCTCGGCGGCAAGCTTTGCGCGCTTTTCCTGCTCGTCGGCAGTGATACGGCTTTTCCTTCCGGGCAGACGTTGAAAATCGACTTTCTTAACCAACGCCCACGGATCCACCGCGAGCGTGATTTCGGTCTGGCTCGTGGCGAGCAGATCGCGGCGGGTATCGAAGATGTCGCCGCGGCGGGCCGGCACGGGGACGATATCATGCCGGGAGTTCTGAATCTGAGTTAGGTAGTGTTCGCGATCCAGGACGTGCAGTTGCACCAAACGGGTCGCGAGGACGCAAAAGCTTACTAAAACAGTGGCGGCGACAAGGCCGAGCCGGATATTGGTGGCGAAACCCCGAGTGCTCATCAAATCAACGCGGAGCGCCTCCCAGGTTGAGGCGGACGGGCATGCTAACCAAGCCGCGTTCGGAAGCGAAAATCTCGGCATTACGTTTGGCGGCCAGACGCTCCCCGGCAGAGACACCGACGCGCAAAACACGCGCCTCCGAAGGGAGGCCGAGGCCGAGCGCGAGGGTCTGATTTCGGCGTTCGAGCACTTCAGGGGACTGCCCGGTGGCGACCAAGGCGCCGGTCTCGGCCAAGCGGCGGCCCGCCTCCGCTACGCGTTGCTCGATGACGCGGGTGTTATTGGCGGAAACCGAAATGCGCTGACGCAGATCAACGATCGAGAAACCCAGTCCGCCGCTGACACCCAGCATAAAAAGAGCGCTGATGAAAATCTGGGTAGCAAAAGCGCGGCAATTTTTTGTATTCATGAGTGAGATACGACGATTGAAAAAAATGTTAGTAAGTGCAGATCGAATAAGTCTTTGCTAAGCGGATACGGCGGTGAACGAGTTGTTAATGAGGCCCTAGAGCTTGCGCACCGCGCGGAGGCGGGCGGAGCGGCTGCGGGGGTTGGCGGCTATCTCGTCTTCGCCCGCGACGACAGCCTTACGGGAGAGTGCATTGGCAACGGAGGTGCGGAGGTCGGCGGGACGGTGATCATCGCGGGTCTCTGGCTGGCCGCAGAGGCGGCGGAAGGCCTGCTTGACCGGTCGATCCTCAAGCGAGTGGAAGCTGATGACGGCGAGCACGCCGCCTGGGGCAAGGGCACCAAAGGCGCAAGGGAGCGCACGTTCCAGAGCGCCAAGCTCGTCGTTAACCGCGATGCGGATGCCCTGAAATGCCCGCGTTGCTGGGTGGATGCGCGAGGTAAAGCGATCGCGGGGCGGGATAGAGTTTGAGATCAGCTCCGCGAGAGTTGACGTGCGGGCAAGCGTTCCGGTGCCCCGGGCGGCAAGAATGGCCCGGACCACGCGGCCGGCGTGGCGCTCCTCTCCGTAGGTTCCAACGGCGCGGTAGAGCATCTCCTCGGTGGCGGTTTCCAGCCAGAGCGAGGCCGGCACACCGTGACGGGGATCCATCCGCATGTCTGCGGGGGCATCAGCGCGGAAGGAGAAGCCGCGCTCAGTTTCATCGAGTTGAAACGAAGAGACACCGAGATCGAAGAGGACTCCGTCGAGGCCGTAGAGCTTGAGTGAGGCGAGATCGCCAAAATCAAGGTCGAGCAGCGTAAAGCTATTCGGGAACTCATTTCGCAACGCATCGGCGCGCGGCATGGCGGCGGGATCGCGGTCAAGTGCGGTGACATGACAGCCGGGCGCCGCCTCGAGGATGGCCCGGGTGTGCCCGCCGCCGCCAAAAGTGCAATCAAGGTAACGTCCGCCGGCGCGGGGCGCGAGCAAAGCGAGGGTCTCGGAGAGCAGAACGGACGTGTGGCCAGACGTGGACATAGATGTTAGCACGACGGAGGGCATGGCGAAGGCTCAGATGCCGATGCGACGCAGACGGTCGCCCGCTTTTTGTGCGGAGTTGGCGGCCTGCACCCGGGTCCACTCCTCTGGACCGTAGAGATTGAATTTGTTCCCCGAGCCGGAGAGCACCACATCTTTGACGATGCCCGCATGGGCGCAGAGCTCGGGGGTGAGCATAACGCGTCCCGATTTGTCGAAACTGAAGGCGAGCGTCTTCGAAAAGAAATCAGCAATCGCCTCCTGTGCCTCGGAGTCGGAGAGATTTTTTGCGGAGACCTTATCGCGGAGTTTTGAGGCCTCTTCGGGTGGTAAAACACTCAAGCAGCCCTCGAGCGGAACAACCAGGAACTGGCCACCTTCCGCAGGCGCAGTTCTCCAAGCCGACGGAATCGTGAGGCGATTCTTGTCGTCCATGGTATGCCGGAAGAGTCCGGTATAGAACGGGTTATTTAAGGGGTCCATTAATTGACGTCGCGGGTTTTCCCACAACGCCCCATTTTATCCCATTTCGACCCACAGCGGTCAAGCAAAACCGCTTATAAAACCTCCAGAAAGTCAGGAAAGTTATCCACAACACCGGCCGGAAGTCCCGACCCCGCTCAAATGTGGTGCCCAATATGGCCCCGAGCGCGCGAGGTCCCAACGTCGGGCCTGATGCTTAACGGTGCGCGGCGAAACCTCGCGGCTTGGATCCGTGACCGAAGACTTCGACCGCGAATCGTTTAATTCGACC
Source organism: Akkermansia muciniphila (assembly GCA_945898185.1). Taxonomy (GTDB): domain Bacteria; phylum Verrucomicrobiota; class Verrucomicrobiia; order Opitutales; family Opitutaceae; genus IMCC26134_A. The sequence goes on from CAMDHP010000002.1 coordinate 52,626, forward strand.
GGACAGCGCATGACCGGCATTCCTTTGAAACCACGGCCCATCCGATCCAAAGCGGACCAAAATGGCAAAACCCAGAGAGCTTTTTTGTATCCAGATTTAAAATACTCGGCCTAGGCTGGAGTGATTTCACCTGATCGCTTGATGACACAAAAAAGCCGGCCTCCCGATCGGGAGGCCGGCGTGAGACGCGACCGAGTAAACTACCCGCTCGAACCTTGCTTAGATGGCGGCTTCACCGCGCTCGTCGGTGCGGATGCGGACGACGTCTTCGACCGCGAGGACGAAGATTTTGCCGTCACCGATTTTGCCGGTCTTGGCGGCGGTCGTGATGGTGGTGACCGCCTTGGCGGCGAGGTCGTCGGCGACCACGATCTCGAGCTTGGCCTTGGGGAGGAAATCAACCGTGTATTCGGAACCACGATAGATTTCGGTGTGTCCTTTTTGACGTCCAAAACCTTTCACCTCGGTGACGGTCATACCTTCGACGCCGATGGCGGCGAGGGCTTCTTTGACCTCTTCCAATTTGAAGGGCTTGATGATGGCAATGATGAGTTTCATGAGGATTAGATTAAATGATTAGTGTGTGATTCGGGCAAGCCGACTTATCCAGCGTAACCTTCTTCGCCGTGTTCGTTGATGTCGAGACCCTGACGCTCAACCTCGGCGGACGGACGGAGGCCGACGAAGGCCTTAACGATATAGGCGATCACCACCGTGGCCACAATGGAGAGCACCAGTGTCACGCCGATGGCCTTGACCTGTTCGAGCCAAAGATCCCCGTCAGCCACGAGCTTGGCGAGCCCATTGGTCTTGGCGTAGGTGTTCGCATCCGTAAGGTTGCCGTTGACCGAAGCAGTGGCGAGGACGCCAGTGAGCACAGCACCAATGGTGCCGCCGACGGCGTGAACACCAAAGGTGTCGAGCGCGTCATCGTAGCCAAACTTCGCCTTTAGAATGGTGCAGAAGATGTAGGGGACCACACCGGCGACCACGCCGATGATAACCGCGCCGGTCGCGTCCACGAAGCCGGCGGCAGGAGTAATGACGACGAGCCCGCCAACGACACCCGAGCAAAAGCCGAGGATGGAGGCGTGGCCGCGGAAGATGAGCTCAATCATACCCCACACGAAGCCAGCGACGGCTGCGGCGATCATGGTGGTCATGAAGGCATTAGCAGCGACACCATCGGCGGCGAGAGCGGAGCCGGCGTTGAAGCCGAACCAGCCAACGTAGAGCATCCCAGTGCCGATCATACACATGACCATGCTGTGCGGAGTCATCTTCTCTTTACCAAAGCCGAGGCGGGGACCGAGGATGATACAGAGGACGAGCGCAGACCAACCCGAACTCATATGAACCACAGTGCCGCCGGCGAAGTCGATCGCGCGGACCACAGCGTCGCCGTTCCATACGCCGTTCATCCATCCGGTGACGCCCCAAACCATGTGGGCGAGGGGGAAATAAACGACAACCATCCAGATGCTAACGAACAGCAGAATGGCGGAGAATTTCATGCGTTCTGCGATGGCACCGACGATCAGGGCGGGCGTGATGATCGCGAACATCATCTGAAACATCGCGAAGACGTTGTGGCTAATCCACCAAGCGTAGTCGGTGTTGGGCACGGAGGTTACACCCTTGAGGAAAAAGAACTCGGTGCCGCCCAGGAACGGGCTGCCGAAGCTTTTACCGAAAACGAGGGAGTAACCGAAAGCCCACCACATAATGGTGACGAGACCGGTGATACCCAGGCACTGGGCGAGAACGGAGAGCACGTTTTTCTTGCGAACCAAGCCACCGTAAAAGAGGGCCAGACCGGGGAGGGTCATGAATAGCACCAAGGCGGCGCAGACCATCATGAATGCATTGTGACCGGGGCCGGCAACGCCGGGGAGCGATGCACCCGGGTCAACGTTGTTTACGTAGGCCGCGAAGGCGGTATCTACGGCCGGGACTGCGGCGGGCGCGGCCTCGGCAGCGGCAGCCGCTGGAGTGGCAGCGGCGTCAGCCGCAACCCCAACAATGTCCTGCGCGTGGATGATAAATGTCGCGCCGGCGAGGGCCAGCGAACAGAGGATGGTTTTGATGAGTGTCTTCATTGGGCACTCTCCCATCAGCAAGGTCCGGGCCATGAATGGAAATCATACTAAATTTTTTTTCTTATTTCATAAGACCCTAATTTTCATTTAATTGCTTATTGATTTTTATTCCCTATAGCGCTCAAAAAAGCAAAAAGACCTCATGTGAGGTCGTGGTCGGAACTGCGGCTGCGATCGGTTCTAGACCAATTAGCCCGGCCAAAGAGATTTTAGCCTAGGCTATTCGGCCTAACTTCCGCACGCGGCGGTATGGCAAGGGAGGCGATGACGGAGATCGCAAGGATGCCACCGATGATGCCGAGCGACCAACTGACGGGAAACTTTCCGCCGAATGCGTCGTTCAACCAGACCATCTTAAGACCGACAAAAATGAGAATGATGCCGAGACCGTATTTCAGGAAGCGGAACCTGTGCATAACGCCCGCCAGAAGGAAGAACAGGGCGCGCAAGCCGAGGATCGCGAAGATGTTTGAAGTGAAGACAATCAATGGCTCCTTGGTGATGGCGAAAATGGCCGGCACGGAGTCCACCGCGAACACGATGTCTGTGAGCTCAAGGAAGCAAAGGCACACAAAGAGCGGCGTGGCGTGGAGTATGCCAGTCTTACGCACAAAGAACTTGTCGCCTACCAAAGCAGGAGTGACGGGAATGAACTTTTTCAGGAGCCGGATTACCGGATTTTTTTCCGGCTCGAGCGGTTTTTCCGGTGCAAAGAGAATCTTGATACCCGTGAGGATGAGGAAAGCCCCGAAGAGCAGGATAACCCAGTGAAACTGCATCAGGGCGGCGCCGATTGAGATGAAGATGATGCGAAATACCAGCGCGCCGAGGACACCGTAAAAGAGGACGCGGTGCTGATACTTCGACGGGATCGCGAAGTAGGAAAACACCACCACGAAGATGAAGATGTTATCCACCGAGAGGGCCTTCTCCACCACGAAGCCGGTGAGAAACTCCAGCGTGGACTGGTCGGCCAATTTGGCGGCGGCCAGCGCAGCATCTGCTCCCGTGATGCCCTTGGAGGCCAGCTCGGCGAGCAGCGGCGCGTAGGTCGGCAGCTTGAAGTGCGCGTATTGCCAGAAGCCGGCGCAGAAGAGCAGGGCGAGGCTTATCCAGACCGTGCTCCAGACGGCGGCTTCTTTAACCGATACTGGGTGGGCTTCCCGGTGAAAAACGCCCAAGTCCAGAGCGAGCATACTCAGCACAAAGAGCGTAAAAAGTCCGTAGAGCCACCAATAGTCCGCGAAGGGGAAGAGCAGGATTTCAGTTGTCATGGATGCAATATGAAAGGCCGGACGGAAGTGCCGCCGCTATCCATCTACAAGGTCAACCGGGCTGGAAAAACGGCGTTTTTTTCCAGCGCAAAAAAACCGGCATCCGCGTGGGATGCCGGCTGAGAGCCGAATGAGGCGATGTTTTTTAGGCGCGGCTAAGGTTCAGACAGCGGCGTCGCCGCGCTCGTCGGTCCGAATGCGGACCGCCTCCTCGAGGCCAAGGACGAAGACTTTTCCATCGCCGATTTTTCCGGTCTTAGCGGCCTTCACGATGGCGTCCACCGTCTTGGCAACGAGTTCTCCGGCCACTACGATTTCGAGTTTAACTTTGGGGAGGAAGTCCACGGTGTATTCGGAGCCGCGATAAATTTCGGTGTGGCCCTTCTGGCGTCCGAAGCCCTTGACCTCGGTGACGGTCATGCCTTCGACGCCGATACCAGCGAGGGCGCCTTTCACCTCTTCGAGTTTAAATGGTTTAATAATCGCAATTATGAGTTTCATACGGGGAGTTGGATAAGTTGGACAATCGTAATTCGACTTGGCTCTGCGGCGCAAGGCTGGTCGCGGTGCACCGACTGACCAAGGTTGATCCTCGTTTGTTATGGGCGGGAGTGAGGTCGGGGTATGCCTCGTAATCGTGCGCGCAGGTAACGAGAACCTTGGTTTCCCTTATCTTTGACGGCGCGAATACCACCGAAGGAATACGTAATGAAAGAACCCCTGAAGTCTGAAAGCCTAGGAAATCTTGGTCAGCCCCTGCTCGTCTGGCCGGGTGCATCTAATCCCAATTTACCGGCCAGGTTTACCCCAAAAAAACCCGCCGTCCGTTTTTGACGAAGCGACGGGCGAATGCGGCAGTAGGACGGATTTTAGATCTGAATGAGAGCTACTCTGCGGCCGGCGAAACGATCGCGATGTGGAGTTCCTTCAGCTGCTTGTCAGTGACCGGAGTGGGCGACTGCGCCATGAGATCCTGACCCTTTTGAGTCTTGGGGAACGCGATCACGTCGCGGATGCTGGTCGTGCCGCAGAGCAGCGCGCACACGCGATCCAGACCAAAGGCGATACCGCCATGCGGGGGCGCCCCGAAGGTGAAGGCCTTGAGCATGTAGCCGAAACGGCTCTCGACGACGTCGGCGGGGATCTTGAGCACATCCTTGAAAACCTTTTCCTGCACCGCCGGTTGGTGGATACGGATCGAGCCGCCGCCGAGCTCCATGCCATTCAAAACAAGATCGTAATGCTGGCCGCGCACCTTGGCCGGATCGCTGTCGAGCAGATGTAAGTCCTCGGGCACCGGCGCGGTGAAAGGATGGTGCGTGGCGAGGTAGCGCTTCGCCTCCTCGTCGTAGGTCATGAGCGGGAACTCGACCACCCAGAGAAATTTCCAGTCGTCGTGGTGGATGGTCATCTTGCCGCGTTTCGCGAGGAGTTGTGCGGCCTCGAGGCGGACGCGGCCAAGGATGGCGCAAGCTTTTTCCCAAGGCGCGGCAGCGAAGAACACCATGTCGCCATCGGCGATGCCGAGCTGCGCGGTAAGCGCGGCTTTCTCGACGTCGGAGAAGAATTTCACGATGGGCGACTTCCACTCGCCGCCCTCGCACTTGATGAAGGCGAGGCCTTTCGCGCCGAGAGATTTCGCGATGTCTTCGAGGGTTTTGAGTTCACCCTGCGTGAGGTCGGCGAGGCCTTTGGCATTGATGGCCTTGATGACGCCGCCGCCCGCGACCGTGGCTTGGAAAACCTTGAACGCGGAGTTGCGGAAGGTTTCCGAGAGGTCGGTGAGTTCGAAGCCAAAGCGCATGTCAGGCTTATCCACTCCGAAGCGGTTCATCGCCTCGCCGTAGGGCATACGCAGGAAAGGCGTCGGGATGTCCACCCCGAGCACAGTCTGCCAAATCTTTTTCACCATGCCCTCAAAAATCCGGTAAACGTCCTCGCGATCGATGAACGAGGCCTCGACGTCCACTTGGGTGAATTCCATCTGGCGGTCGGCGCGCAGATCTTCGTCACGGAAGCAGCGCGCAATCTGGAAATAGCGCTCCACCCCGGCGACCATGAGGATTTGTTTAAACTGCTGGGGCGACTGGGAGAGCGCGTAGAACTGGCCGGCGTGGATGCGCGACGGCACGAGGTATTCGCGCGCGCCCTCGGGGGTGGATTTGAAGAGCGCGGGCGTCTCGACCTCGATGAACTCTTGGGAATCGAAGTAGTCACGAATGGCCTTGGTGGCCTTGTGGCGCACGAGAAGATTGTGGCGCATTTTTGGACGGCGCAGGTCGAGGTAACGGTAGGTGAGGCGCAGGTCTTCGTTGACCTTGTCGCCGCCGGCATCCGTGAGCGGGAACGGCGGGGTATCGGAGATGTTGTGAATGATCAGAGCGGTGGCGGAAACCTCGATGGCGCCGGTGGGGAGCGAGGCGTTGACCGTGCCCTCGGGGCGGGCGACGACTTGGCCGGTGATGGCGATGACGGACTCAGGTTTGACCGTGGCGGCCTCGGCGGCGAGCGCGGCGTGGTCCTGCGGGTCAAACTTTACCTGCGTGATTCCCTTCCGGTCGCGAAGGTCGATGAAAAGGATGCCGCCGTGGTCGCGGATGGAGTCCACCCAGCCGACAAGCGAGACGGTGGCGCCGAGGTCGGCGGCGGTGAGCTGGGCACAGTGGTGCGTGTTCGTCATGGGTTAAAGCGATTTGGTTAAACACTCAGCAAAGCTGGCGCGGAGGCGCGGCGGCAACGAGATTTTGGCGTCGGCGTTTCGCGTGGCCTGCCGGAGCCACCTTGCAAGGCCATTAAACAAGCTGGCCCAACGCGCGCCAACTGCCCACAAACGCACCCGCCCATCCTATGATCGACGCCGTCAAACACCTCATTGATTTCATTCTCCACATCGACGATCATCTTCGTGAGATCGTCGCCAACTACGGCACCTGGACCTACGGCGTGCTCGCGTTGATTATCTTCGCCGAGACCGGCCTCGTCGTGACGCCCTTCCTCCCCGGCGACTCGCTGCTCTTCGCCGCTGGCGCCCTCAGCGCGGCCGAAGGCAGTCAGCTTAACGTCCACGTGATGGCGCTTCTGCTATTCGTGTGCGCCGTCATCGGCGACAGCCTGAATTACTGGATCGGCTCCCGCGTCGGCCCTGCGGTCTTCAAACGCGAAGACTCCCTGTTTCTACGTAAAAAGCATCTCGAGCGCGCTCACGCCTTTTTCGAAAAATATGGTGGTCGCGCCGTTGTCCTCGCCCGCTTCGTGCCCATCGTGCGGACCTTCGTCCCCTTTGTCGCCGGCATCGGCAACATGAGCTACAAACAGTTCATGGCCTACAACGTCTTCGGCGGCTTCATCTGGGTTTATTTCTTCTGCTATGCCGGGTTCTTTTTCGGTGCGACACCGCTTGTGCAGAAAAACTTCAAACTCGTGATCCTCGCCATCATCTTCCTCTCGATCCTCCCTATCGTGTTCGAGTTCGCACGCGCCTGGCTCGCCAGCCGCAAGGAGAAAGCTACGGCGTCCTGAGTGGAGCGCACTCATTCCGGCTCGGGTGGGTGAATGTTAGAAGGCCTCCTTCCACCCGCCCGCGCACGCCAGCACGTCCCTGATCTTTTTGACCCGGCCCCGCCTCCAAGTTAATTAGGCAACGCGCCCGACTCCGGCATGCTGGGCGCCTAATGACTTCGCACGATTCCGGTCTTTGACCCTTGTGGTCTTTTGATAATACCAAGGTCTTTTGATCCTTGGGCTCAAATCATATGGGCGATGCCCCGGGGACAAGGGGAAGGCATCTTGCCGCTGCCGTGGATCAGTCTGAATCTCCCGTGCTGTTGGTATGAGGGTGATCAGAGGAGAGAACGCCCCGACGCCGTGCCCGCCAGTTTTGAGTGCTGCGGCTCGACGCCGTTTGGGGCAGCGCGCCCCGGTTGTCATCTTTGCACTTTCGCCAATAGCGACAACGGATTCTCAGATTAACTCCGGCCCCAACGCGGCCTACCGTTCTCCCGCGGTTTACGCGGTTTCAAGCCACAAATCGGATCGCCAATCTAGGTTGCATCAGAGGGCGGCGTCCAACTGCGGAGTTCGAGCTAAGGTCAGCACGGAACAAACTCGCCCACCGCAGCGGAGCACGGTTCCTTTTTTCTTCGCCACCGCCTATACCACCGCCCATGCCACCGCTCTCCACCGATCTTTTTGACTACGTCCTGCCGCCTCACCTCATCGCCCAGATCCCCGCCAGGCGGCGCGATGCCTCCCGCCTTCTCGTCGCCCACCGCGCCACCCATCGTATCGAACACCGCCACTTTTCCGATCTCGGCGACTACCTCCGCCTTGGCGACACCCTTTTCCGCAACAACGCCGCCGTCCTCCCGGCCCGCCTGCTCGCCCAGCGTCCCACCGGCGGCGCGGTCGAGTGCCTCCTTCTTCGCCCCGCCGCCGATGGCGAGACGTGGTGGTGCCTGATCCGGCCCGGCAAGAAACTCCCTCCCGGCGCCACCTTCGGGATTGAGGGTGCCTTCACCGGCACCGTGCTGGAAAAAGATGCCGAAGGTGCCACCCGCATCGCTTTCACCTGCACGCCCGGCCCCGACGGCACACCCGCCACCATCATCGCCGTGGCTAACCGCCTGGGCGAAGTTCCACTCCCGCCCTACATCCAGCGGCAACACACCGCCGCCGAGCGCCGCGCCGACCTCGAAAGTTACCAGACCGTCTACGCCGACCGTCGCCGGCAAGTCGCCGCGGCCGCGCCCACCGCCGGCCTGCACTTCACGCCGGAGTTGCTCGCCGCTCTCGCCACCCAAGGTGTGCGCACCGCCGATCTCACGCTCCACGTCGGCCTCGGCACCTTTAAGCCTATCGCCACCGAGACCATCGAGGCCCACGCCATCCATCGCGAGGTCTACGAGATTTCGCCCTCCACGCAAAATGCCCTGCTATCGCCCGCGCCCGGCACCCGCCGTATCGCGATTGGCACTACAAGCGTACGTTCGCTGGAGGACTTTTGGCAAAAGCACCCCGCTGGCGCGCCCGCCTCCACCCAGCCGCACCTCAGCGAGGCGGCCACCTATCTTTACCCGCCGCGAGAGTTCCCCGCCATCGACTCCCTCATCACCAACTTCCACCAGCCGCGCTCGACCTTGCTCTGTCTCGTGAGCGCGTTCCTCGCCCCCGGCTCGATCGATGGCATCGCATGGTGCCGCGAGATCTACGCCGAGGCCATCGCGCGCGAATACCGCTTTTTCAGCTACGGCGACGCCATGCTCATTTTGTAACAATTGCGTGCCATGGCTTGCGCCCTTTGCTCGCCGAGTATGCCCTCGAGTGAGATGCATTCAATGACCACCCCAGATGAGGGCTCCGACCCGCCACCTCCTACCACGATGGACTCCTGGCGCGTCCTGGTGCGCGGCGCCAGCGTGATCGGTATTCTTTTCGTCTTCAGCTTCTGGTCCGCCAAGGGCTACAATCGCGGGTGGTCGCAAAATCAGGTGCCGGTCAAAAATATCGACCCCGTCACCGAGATCGAATTCACCACTTTCCAGAAGCGCTTTATCCCCGGTCTCGATTACCTCGCCGGCGGCACCGCCCTCGGGCTCACACTTTTTGCCGTAACTTTTCTTCGCCGTCGCAGTCACAATCTATCCTGAGCCCCGCGCTCTCCCGCTTTAGGCCTTAAAAATAACCACACCTCCCACCATGTCCGCAATCCCCACTACCCTGCGCTCCATCGCCTTTGCCGGCTTCACCATCGTCTCGGCCATTGCGTCGCCCAAGACCTTCGATTTACAGGATCCCAAGGGCGTCAACGCCATCCAATTCAAGCTCGACTCGATCCTCGAACCCATCGCCGGCACCGCGGGGGCCATTACCGGCACCGTTACCTTTGATCCCTCCGCCATCGAGGCGACCAACGGCAAGGTCTCCGCCGCCGCCGCCTCTATCGTGGTGCCCAACGCCAAGATGAACGAGCACCTCCTCGGCGCGTCTTGGGTTGATGCCGCAAAGCATCCCGAGATCAGCTTCGCCTTCACCTCCCTCACCGATGTGAAGTCCGTCGGCGCCAACAAGTGGACCGCCACCGCTGCCGGACAATTCTCGCTCAAGGGCGTCACCAAGGAAATCACCGTTCCCGTCTCCCTCACCTACCTTGAAGGCCAGTTCGGCACCCGCCTAAATAAACCCGAGCTTGGCGGCGACTTGCTCGTGGTGCGCGGCGAGTTCTCCGTCGCCCGCGGCGACTACGGCATCAAGCCCGGCGAAAGCGAGGACAAGGTCGCCCCCGTTATCCAACTCACTTTCGCCCTCGTCGGCGGCGCACCCAAGTCCTAAGCGCCCGTTCGATTAAGTCGTTTCACCTCCCCTTCCCCCCAAGGCCGCGCGATCCTAAAGGTTCGCGCGGCTTTTCTTTTGCTGCGATGCCGGCGTTTCCCTGCATCTTTCCATCGCACCCATGACCGACACCGAGCTCCAGACCCTGATCGAAGACGCCACTTTTGACTACGCCATGGGCGACACCGACGACGCAGTCGCCAAACTCGCCAGCGCCACCGCCGCCCGCCCCGACTCCTTCGAGGCCTGGCATGCCCTCGCAGAGATCAACTTCAGCGCCCGTCGCCTCGATCCCGCCCTCGCCGCCGCCGAGCACGCCCACGCCCTCCGATCCGACGACCTTTTTATCAACACCACCCTCTCGCGCATCTGGATGGAAAAAGGCGATAAGCCCACCGCTGAGAAATTCGGTGCCCAGGCTAAAATCCTTGGCTGGAAAGATCAGCTCCAAAACCCCGCCGCCCACCAAGACGGCCTGAAGTAACAACGGAAGAAGGCCTTCCCCCTTTGCCCCCAGCGCATCGCCACCGACTGCTAGTGGACAAATCCGGCTCGATGAACCGCGAAGACGATCCGAAGGGACGCGAAGAGGACCCTACCACTGATGCAACGGGAGTTTGATACCCATACCCGAAAGGTCTCAGCAGATAGCGATCTGAGTTGATCACGGATCACTCGAATTATCACAGAAAGGCGCATATTGATCCGTGTCTATTCGTGCTATCCGAGGTTAATCGCTGACCGCTTGGAGCTATTTGTGTGGGCCGTGACTTCGCGCCCCTTAGCGAGCCTTCGCGGTTTAAAAATCTCGTCCCAAGCCGTCGCCATCGCCGGCTAACTTCACCCAAGCCCCCACGCGCCGCCCCGTTGACAGCCAACCGCTCATCTCCCTAGCTTGACGACCGAAACCATGGAAGCACCCACCTACACGCTCGAGTTCGAAAAGCCACTCCGCGACCTCAGCGCCCAACTGGAGCAACTGCGCAAGCAATCCCTCGAAAACAACCTCGACGTCGCCAGCGAGATCGCCGCCATCGAGCGCAAGATCACCTCCACCCAGCGCGAGATCTACTCCAGCCTCACTCCTTGGCAAAGGGTCCAGATCGCCCGCCACCCGAAGCGCCCCTACGCCCTCGATTACGTTAATCTCACCCTCACCGGCTTCCAAGAGCTCCACGGCGACCGCCAGTTCAACGACGACCGCGCCCTCATCGGCGGCACCGCCTTCTTCAACGGCCAGTCAGTCATGGTCATAGCCCAGCAAAAAGGCCGCGATACCAAGGAGAAAATCGCCCGCAATTTCGGCATGCCCCAGCCCGAGGGCTACCGCAAGGCCCTCCGCCTCATGAAACTCGCCGAGAAGTTCGGCCTGCCCGTTTTTACCTTCATTGATACCCCCGGCGCCTATCCCGGCCTCGGCTCCGAGGAGCGCCACGTCTCCGAGGCCATCGCGGTCAACCTCCGCGAGATGTCGCTCCTGCGCGTGCCCACCATCTCCATCGTCGTCGGCGAAGGCGGCTCCGGCGGCGCCCTCGGCATCGGCGTCACCGATCGCGTGCTCATTTTCGACAACAGCTATTACTCGGTAATCTCCCCAGAGGGCTGCGCCGCCATCCTCTGGAAGGACTCCGCCGCCGCCCCCAAAGCCGCCGAAGCACTCAAACTCAACGCCGACGTCCTCGAAAAACTGGGCGTCGTGGACGAGGTCATCCCCGAGCCCTTTGGCGGCGCCCATACCAACCCCGAGCAGGCCGCCGCCGCTTTGAAATACGCCCTTCAAAAACACCTCAACGACCTGCGTAGCCTCAGTCCTTCCAAGCTGCTCGACTCCCGCTACGAGCGCTACCGCCACTTGGGCGTCTATCAGGAAGACGGCGTGGTCCACGCCTGAGCCTTTCCCTCCGCCATCCGGCAAGCGAGCGCCGCCCCCTACCCGGGCGGCGTTTTTCTTGGGACGCTGGGCCACACCTAAGCGCCGCGCCGCTCCCTTTCCTTAATCTTAAACTTTCCCCTTAATCTGGCGGCTTTGCCGCCCTCAACGTGAGCGCCGACACCTCCACCCCTACCCCGCCCGATCTTCCGCTCCTGCCGCCCAACCGCCTCCGCGATCTCGCCAGCGGTCAGCGACCGCAGGAACGCGCCTTCGCCCTCGGGGTGGGCGCACTCGCCGACGCCGAACTGCTCGCCCTCATTCTGCGCAGCGGAACCAAGGGTCACGATGTCATCACTCTGGCCAACCGCCTGCTCACCGATGCAGGTTCACTCCACGCCCTCGCCCGCTGGCAGGAACGCGATTTCCTCCGCCTCAAAGGCATCGGCAAGGTCAAGGCCCTCCAGCTTTGCACCGTAATGGAGATTGCCCGCCGCGTGCTCACCGCCGAGCGCGACACGCCGCCCATCCTCGCCGAGCCTCAGGATCTCTACGCCTACCTCCGCCCCCGCGCATTCGGTCTCGATGTGGAAAAATGCTGGGTTCTCACCCTCAACAGCCGCAACCGCCTCCTGCGCTGCACCGAGCTCACCTCCGGCACCAGCGTGCAAACCCTCGTGCGCCCCGCCGAGGTTCTCCGCGAGGTCATCCGCGAGGGCGCGCAGGCCTTTGTCGTCGCCCACAACCACCCCACCGGCGATCCCTTCCCCAGCAGCTCCGATGCGCGCGTGACCCAAAACCTGCGCGCCGCCGCCGAGGCCGTGGGCCTCTGCCTGGCCGACCACCTCATTCTCGGCGATCCCATGATCGACCCCTGCAAAGTGGGCTACTACAGCTTTCGCGCCGCCGGTCGGATGTGACTTTCTTAAAAAAACGAAGCGGGTCGAAGCCTCATAGCTCCGACCCGCTCCGTGATGGTTGATCCGACGAGAGCTAGCCCCTCCGCCCGGAAACAGCCGTTACTTTTACGCGCATTCAGCCGCGCATTCGCAGGCGGCGGATTTGGAGATCGGGTCGCCTTTGCATTCGGCGCCGCACTTGCAGTCGGCGCAGGCCGCTTTGTCGGCGGGTTTGCTGGCGCAGCCGGCGGCGCAGGCCTCGGACTTTTCCGTTTTGGCGCAGGCCTCCGAGCAAGCGGTTTCGCAGCAACACGCTTTTCCCGGGGCTTTTTCGGGCGCCTTTTCAGCGGCGTTGAGCGAGAGCACGGCGGCGAAGGGCAGCAGCGCGGAAACGAAGGCGAGGCGGAGGAGAGAGACGTGATTCATAATTGTAGTGGGTTCAGTCACCTTACCCCGCAAAACTCCGGATCCCTCAAAAAAGTTTAAAAGATTTCGAGGGATTCCGGCAACGATTGGTGTAAGCTCTCCATAGGACTCCGCCAATGATCCCAGACTCATCCCTCCGCAGACTTCTCCGAAGCGCGCACGAGCAACCGGCGCCCGTGAGCACCGCTGGCTTTCGCGCATCCGTCTGGGCGCGCATTGATGCGCGTCGTCACACACCGCAACCGTGGTGGGCACCCCTGCGCGAGCACTTCACCGGGGTCGCTCCGGTTGCTTTAGCCTGCGTGGTCGTGGTGCTGGCAGCAGGTGCGGGCGGCTGGGCGGCCAAGGTCCGCGTGGCGGACTCTCGCGAGGCGATGGTGGAGCGTTACGTATCGAGCATTGATCCTCAGCTCCGAGGCAAAGCACACGTCGCGCACCTCACCCGATGAGAATCCGCTCGCTCACGTGGATGCTGCTCCTGGCGCTGGCTGCAGGCACGATTTCTTATTTCGCGGTTCGCCTGATCAGCCTGCGCGAGTCAAACGCGGCGGATTCGACCGCGTGGTTGCGAGCCGAGTTTAAACTCAGCGAAGAGCAAACCCTGCGCATCGCGGCACTGCATCGCGCCTACGAACCCGTATGCGAAGAACACTGCCGGGCGGTCAGGGAGGCGCAGGGAAAACTGACCGCCCTACGCGCCAGTGCGGCAGATGAAACCGCCCTGCGCGAAGCGGAGGGCGCACTCGAAGCGTTGCGCGAATTCTGCCGCGTCAGCACCGAGAGCCATGTGCGTTCGGTGGCCGCGATCATGGACCCGGGGCTGGGCGCGCGCTACCTTGAGCTGGTGTTGCCCCGCCTGGCGCAGGCGGAGCATACCGGCGCGCCGGATTTGCAGGCAAACTCCCCCGCCCCGCACCATGGACAATCCACCCGGTGACACCGCCCCACTCACCGACGAGGCGCTGATGGCGGCCTTACGGAACGGAGACGACGCGGCGCTGGCGGCGCTGATGGGACGTTGGGAGTTGCCGGTGAAGGCGTTTCTCCTGCGCCTCGGTGTGCCCCCGGCCGCGGTCGAGGATGTCGCACAAGACACCTTCGTGCGCCTTTACGAACAGCGGGTAAAGTTTCGCGCCGGCTGCGCTCTCAAGCCTTGGCTACTTACCATCGCCGGCAACCTCGGACGCAACGCGCTGCGCTGGCGCGGGCGGCATCCGAGCGAAAGCCTCGACGCGGCCGAGTCCACCGGCGGAGCGCTGGCGGACGCCACCGCAGTCTCGCCAGCCGACGCGGCGGAGCGGGGCGCGACCGCCGCGCAAGTGCGGGCGGCGGTAGCAAGCCTTCCCGAGCCGCTGCGCGAAGCGGTAGTGTGCGTGGAACTGGAGGACTTGAGTCACCAAGAGGCGGCGTTGGTTTTGGGCTGCTCGGCCAAGGCGGTGGAATCGCGCCTCTACCGCGCGCGTCAAATGCTGCGCGAAGCACTAGGTCGGTCCTCGGCGTGATTGACATCGGGCCAAGCGCGCGTGTGCACCGGCCTCCGCCAAAATCCGCTTCCGATTGTAGGGTCTTCGCTTGTCGAAGACCGCACTGCCAGGACGGACACCCAAAAAACAAACCCGGCATTCGCAAGCGAACGCCCTACCTCCCGGCATAGTCTCACCCGACTCGTTTGATTCGCTCCGCCACGTCGGCCCGCAAGCGTTCGACAAACGCCTGAGTAAATCCGGCGAGATCGAGCTCGGTCGTGTGCAACAGCGGCGTCAAATCCACTGCCCACGTGATCCCCTCCGCGCGGTCTGAAGCATGCGAGGTGTTGAAGGTCGCGTTGGCTGCGCGACGTCCGAGCGTGGCGCGGTCGTAGCGTTTTCCCCCGCTGATCTGCGAATCGAAAACCTGAAGGAGCTTTTCCGCCAACTCGGGATGCCGCCCCGAATCGAGCGCGACCTTGTCGGCATCCACCAGCCAGTCGAGATCGCGCCACACTTCGCAACCGAGCACGCGCCGCGGACGCCGCCCGGGCGGCAGTTCGCGCAAGGCCTCCAGGCAGCGCGCCAGCACCCCGATGTGGGTGTCGTGTTTGTCCGCCGGCTGGTGCAGATACACGACCTCGGGGCGACACCCGCCGAAAATCGCCCGCAAGTCGGCAGCGACGCCCGCATGTGCGGGGCGTTTCACGTCGGCGCTCGGATGCGCCAGCTGAATCTGAATCGCATAACGCCCGAGCTCGGCCGCGCGGCGTTGCTCATCGCGACGCACCGCCTGCATTTGCTCATCGGTAAACGCGGCGTAAGGCCCGGTGCGCGAGGAGCCGGCGCCATTGGTGACGACCACTCCGCCGAAAGCTTTGCCGGGCGTATCGAGACAATCGCAAATGCCCGCGTGCGCCATGATCTCGATGTCGTCCTGATGCGCCCCGACGCAAAGATGCGTGACCAAACCGAGCGCGGAAGCGGGCGCAAGATGTCCGCCCGGAACAAATACGTCTGCCTGCGGGTGGGAGAAATTCATGTGCGCCTAGTGAGACGTAGATCCGGGTTTATGGAAACAGGGAAAACAAAAAGCCCCGCCCGCCGGAAGGCGAACGGGGTGGGAAGCATGAATAAAACCTGCGTGCTCAGGCAGGCGAGGGCGCGGGGCTGCCGCCCATCGCCTCGGGCTCTGCCTGGGGCGCGGCGACGGGCGTCTTTGCATCGGGCTTGGCCTCGGGCAACGGGGGCGGCTCGGGCAGGCGGACCGGCGTGCGCATCTCACCGTGGTCCACGATTTCCTGCACATGAATGCCATCAATCGTCTCGTGTTCCAGCAGCGCCTCGGCGATTTTATCGAGCGCGTTGCGGTGGGTGATAATGATATCTTTGGCGCGGGCGTATTGCAGGTCCACGATCTTCTTCACTTCTTCGTCAATCACGCGCGAGGTCTCCTCGCTGTGCGTCTGTGAGCGGGTGATCTCGCGGCCGAGGAACACAGTGTCTTGGGTATCCCCAAAAGCGATGGGGCCAAGCACGCTCATGCCCCAGTCGCACACCATATGACGAGCGAGTTTGGTGGCCTGTTGGATGTCGCCCGAGGCGCCGGAGGTGATGTCGCCGAGCGCAACTTCTTCGGCGATGCGGCCGCCGAAAAGAGTCGCGAGGCGATTGAGCATCTTTTTCTTGGCGTAATTATAGGTATCCTTCGAGGGGATATACATCGTGCTGCCGAGCGAACGACCGCGGGGGATGATGGTCACCTTGTGGACGGGCATCGTCTCGTCTTTAATCACGGTGGAGACGAGCGCGTGGCCGGCCTCGTGATAGGCGACGATTTTCTTATCCTCGGCGTCCATGCCCTTGCGGCGCTCAAGGCCGAAGAGGACTTTGTTGCGGGCGTCATCAATGTCCTGCGCATCCACCCGCTTCTTGCTGCGGCGGGCGGCGAGCAGCGCGCCTTCATTGAGAAGATTTGCGAGCTCCGCGCCAGAAAGGCCGGGCGTGCCACGGGCGACGACATTAAGGTCAACATCGTCGGCGAGCGGGATTTTACGGGCGTGGACTTTGAGAATCTGTTCACGGCCGGACAGGTCGGGCAGGTCAACGTAGATCTGGCGGTCGAAACGTCCCGGACGAAGCAGCGCTTGGTCGAGCACGTCAGAGCGGTTGGTGGCGGCGATGATGATGACACCCTCGGAGGTGTCGAAGCCGTCCATCTCCACCAGCATGGAATTGAGGGTCTGCTCGCGTTCGTCATTGCCACCGCCGAGGCCGGCGCCGCGCTGGCGGCCCACGGCGTCAATTTCGTCAATGAAGATGATGCAGGGGGCGTTCTTACGACCCTGTTCAAACATGTCGCGCACGCGGCTCGCGCCGACGCCCACAAACATCTCTACGAAGTCGGAACCTGAAACACTGAAGAAAGGAACCTCCGCTTCGCCCGCGACGGCCTTGGCGAGCAGGGTTTTACCCGTGCCGGGAGGGCCCACGAGCAAGATGCCCTTGGGAATGTGGCCACCCATTTTCTGGAACTTTTTGGGCTCCTTAAGGAAGTCAACGACCTCGGAGATTTCGAGTTTGGCTTCGTCGCAACCGGCGACTTGGGCAAAGGTGGTCTTCTCGCGCTCCCTTGTGAGCAACTTGGCCTTGCTTTTGCCGAAGCTCATCGCGCCACGACCGGCGTTTTTGAGCTGCCGGATGAAGAGGAAATAAAGCAGGCCGATGATGACCAGGAACGGGATGACGTTGGCCAAAAACTGGGTCCAAAACGTGGTGGCGGGCTCCTCGCTGAACACGCCGGTTTTCTGGAGAGCCTTATAGTCGTCGTTTGAAAGGAAGCCCTCGGTGCGGAAGCCGGCAGGTTTGGCGGTGCCGTCGGTCGCCTTGCCAACTGCGGCCTCGGAGACTTCGCCACTGATGATGCGCCAGTCGCGACCACCGCCGCTATCACGGATAGTGCCTTTCTTGATCTTGCCCGCCTCGGCGAGAGAGACGACCTCTTGAATTCCACGCGGGGCCTGAGCGCCGGACTTGGGCGGGTTGAGCCAGAGGACAGCTACGACCGCCGCCAGGAGCGCCGACCAGATCAGCCACATGCGGGGCTGAAAACGATCAGGAGGAAGGTTTTTAAGAGGACGACGCTTGGGTTCGGAAGTGGGAGTGGGATCAGGCATCAGAGAGTGGACTGAGATGTGACCGTGCAGGTTCCATCCAAATAAGTCAACGAGCCGGGGCGGATCGCGTGTGCGTAATTTCGCAGTGCAGACGTCCGCGCCGGACCAATGCAAAATGCCGCGCGCCCAGGCTCTGCCGCCCCTCGCGACCGGATAAGACGAGCGCCAACAAGGCGTTAAACCCAACCCGATTGAGGTCGGTGCGGGCCGGCGACGCCGACAGCCAACGATGCAAAACCCGCCGCAAGACCGCGCGCGGAACCCCGCGCACCGGAGCCAGCGCGAGCGCACCGCGAGCGTCGAGCCGCGTGATGCGAATGGCCCAGGCAGTGAGCGCGTCGTCGTCCTCCTCGAGCAGATCGCGTGACAGCGCAAGCCCGGCAAGCGCGTCGCGCCCCGGCTCTGCGGCGGCGACCCGCCAAGCGGGAATCAAGTCCGCGCGAACCCGATTGCGAAGATGCGCGCCGGAGGTGTTGGAGGCATCCTCCCGCCAGCTCGCGCCGGCCTCGCGCAGGGCGGCGACGAGGGCAGATTTATCGAGCGTGAGCAGCGGACGCAGGTGAACGCGGCCGGCGGCGGGTGTCGCGTGGATATGCACGGGCCGAGGCGCGGCGAGCCCGCCGGTGCCGCTGCCGCGCGCGAGACGCATCAGCACGGTCTCGGCGACGTCGTCCCGATGATGCCCGAGGAAGAGCGCGGCGACCCGGCGGCGACGCAGCTCTGTCGTGAAAAACCCGATACGCGCGCTGCGCGCCGCAGCCTCAGGGACAACGGTGCCAGCGCGGAGCGGCGGCCGATCTTCCCAGCGCGCGTTCACCAGCGGCACGCCGAGAGCGCGGCAAAGGCCCGCGCAAAACCGCGCGTCACCGGTCGAGGCGCGGCCGCGTAAACGGTGATCGAAATGCAGCGCGACCAGACGCTCGCGGCGCTCCGTCCAATGCGCCCAAAGCAGGAGCAGCAACGCCACCGAATCCGCCCCGCCGGAAAGCGCGATCGCCCAGCGCGCGTTCGCCGGCTGCGCTTCCGCCCACGCCAGCACCGAGGGATGCAAACGCTCGCGCGGCAAAGCGACGGCAAGACGGGCGGCGACAGCGGGCCAGTTCATGAATTTTTTGACCGCGGATTACGCGGATGACCGCGGATGAGTTGCCGTGCGACCGATAAGATTTTCTTCAGTCTGGGCGCGGATCGAAACGGTTCGGGGAGCACACGCGTCTCGCGTGTTGGCTTCGGCGTCTCGCCGAAGCCTTCGACTGCACCGAGGAGCGCCCGGCGGGACGCTAGGCGCAGCACCCGAGACGGGTGCGCTTCCCGGGCCAGGTCGGACCGCGGACACCTCGCGATGGATGATCTTATCCGTGTCCATCCGTGTTATCCGTGATTAATCTTTCTGGAACTCGGCTCCTCAGCCGAAGCGGAGGGTGTCGCGGCCAAAATACGGAACGAGGGCGGCGGGGATTTTGACGGTGCCGTCGGCTTGCAGATTATTTTCCAGCAATGCGGCGAGCACGCGCGGGACGGCGAGGCCGGAACCGTTGATGGTATGCACGAGCTCCGGTTTGCCGTCGGTATTGCGGAAACGGATCTGCGCGCGGCGGGCTTGGAATGACTCAAAATTCGAGCAGCTCGACACCTCCAACCAGCGCTGCTGACCGGCTGCCCAGACTTCGAGATCGTATTTTTTCGCCTGCGAAAATCCGACGTCGCCGCCGCACATGAGAAGCACGCGGTAGGGCAGATCGAGTTTTTGCAAGAGGCGCTCGGCGTCGAGGCGGAGGGCGTCGAGCTCGGTGTAGCTGGTCTCGGGATGCACCCACTTGAGCAGCTCGACCTTGTCGAACTGGTGGAGTCGGTTGAGCCCGCGCACGTCCTTGCCGTAGCTGCCCGCCTCGCGGCGGAAACAGGGCGTGTAGGCGGCGCGTTT
>CAMDHP010000003.1 GCA_945898185.1 Akkermansia muciniphila
ACTCTCCGAAAAGAGTTCAGAACCTAGTGATTCATGAACTACTGCCCTAAGCACCGAAGCACCTAGGACATGTTATCTAACTTTTTGATTGGGGGTCCCAATCAATCGCACAATGTAAATTTCAAAGACCGCCTCCCCAAAGAGGAGGAGGGAAGAGCAAACCTTTTCATTTTCAATCCGTCAATACCTTTCTTAAAAAAAGTTTCGAAGACTTAAAAACTCCAAAGAACATTTTCCCATCTTCTGCCCGTCCCACTCTCGTGCGCCGAATCAGAAGGGACGCGGACAATGGAAATCATCACCCTCCCCTCAAGCTTTTTCTTTGAAAAATTCAGCAAATGTTCCTTCCATCGTAGAATCATTTTTTCAAAAATCTTTATTTAATAAGGGCTTAGGCATTATTTAAATTCGATAAAAAATTTGCAGTGTCTTTTTCTTGATTCAAATCCTCATGGGCGCACCCCTTCCTGCCCCTCTTTTTTCACGCGCAACGAGCCGCACTGAAGATCCGAACCTCGTTCGACCTCTGCCGTCCCCTGCCTTCGTAGTGAAAGAAACGCGCTCGGCCTCCCTTTCATCTCGTCGCGAGTAGCCAGACAAGTCCCGCCGTTCGCGCCGTCCAGGCCACCGTCCGCACCCAATTACTTAGGGTAAGTTGGCGAGCCGCCGCTATATCCCAGAATCGACCGAGCCTGCGATGGAGCGGCACTTGCACCGCCATCGTAGAAATCCAGAGCACAAGCACCGACAGCGCCCCCACCTGCGCCACCACCGAGCCCGGTTCCCTGACCAGCCACACGCCCGCCAGCACCGCCTCGGCCATCATCAAAGGCGCGGCCACCCTCCCCATTCGGCCCGCGTAAAGTCGGTGGTAGGCAGCAAATCCGGCCGGACCCGCACCGCGCCAGATATTTTCGTAGAGCGGGTAAATCGCCACCTGCACCGTCCAGACTAGCCCGGTCAGCGCCGAGCTCACCACCAGTTGTGCGATTAACCAATTGTTACCCATTTTTTCAGCTTAAGCCATTCCGCCTTCACGCAAGCCGAACGGCCAAAAACCAACCGACTACACCCACCTATACCCATTTTCACTCTTGGCAGCGCACTTCTCCGCCCAACAGTGCCAGGACATGAACTATCGAACCCAAGCGGAATTTTTTATCAAGGGCATCACTCAGGGCGCGGTAGATGCACCGGAGGTCATCGCCTGGTCCGACGAGGTCATCGTCTCCGCCGCCACCGCCGAGGATTGGATGGTGGAGATCTCCAGTTGCGGCCCAGATGAGCGCCTCAAGGTCCTCGGCCTGCTCAACACCGTGAAGGGGACCGCCGACTCCGCCGAGCTCGCCTCCCTCCTCAAGGCGCGCGGTCTCGCCTGAGCAATTCGATCAGTGGGGCTTCGCGAGAACGGACTGCGCTGCCGAAGCCTCCCGCACCAGCGGGCTAAAGCGATCCCACGAACTGCCCGCGCATCAGCCGCGCAGCCTCACCCGCCAGTCAGCCAGGCCTTGAGGAACTCGACTAGCTTCACCGCCGCCTCGCCAAGGAGGTAGAAAAACGCCACTCCGCTCGCGCCAACCACGTAGCCGAGCGCGATGGCCACTCCGTCTCGCTCCAGAAGCCCGCCCGCGATCAACAGAATCACCCACGCGGGAAATGCATTCGTGAACGGCACCGGCAGGGGCAGAAGTAACACCAGCGACGCCAGCAACATCATGGCCGCATGCGCCCGGATCAAGCCCGGCGTCTCCGCCAGCCAGCTTAAGCGTGGCTGCAAAAAATTTTCCAGCACGCGCAAAACCCGTCCGGAAAATTTTAGCACCGTGCCGAAAAAACCCGGCGGCAGTGGTTTCGCCAGCAGACGCGCCGGCAACCACGGTTTCTCCCCCAACATCAGACGGAGCGCGATCAACGCAATCGCCAGCCCAAAAGGCGTGGAGAGAAACGGTAGCGGGATCGGCGTGATAAAAGGCAGCGACAGCAGCAGCAGCAGGAGCGTCCATGCCCGCTCCTGCAACACGACCACCGCCTCACCCAACGTCAGAGGGCCGAGCGCGAACCGGTCTTTTAGCCCCGTAATTTCCTCGGAAAGTTTTTTCCCCACCGGCCGCGCCGCGGCTCTACGCCGCGCCTCGCGCACCGCCTCCCTAAGCTGCTCCCGCAATAGTCTTCGTTTTTTCGGCATCAGCGTGGATCGATGTGGCACGGGCGTCCCGCCCGCGGTCGATTAAACTGTATCCATAAATCGATACGGATGGTCATCTTAAGTCCCCCTCTTGTTGCCGTAGAGCTCCACGTGCAACCGATGCGCGTAGCGCCAGCCGCGCGCCTTGCACGCCTCGCCGAGCCAGCCCGCCCGCGAGCGGAGCCGCTCCTGCGTTATACCCTCCGGCATCACCAGCACCTTGTGCGCAGGGAACGTCACTCCGGGTCCGGCCCCGTTCGGGCCGCACGCCAATTCCGCCAGCCTCGCCGCGATTTCCTCCAGGTCCGCCGGCTCTGCCGCCACGAATTTCAGTTGATAATCGTAGGCCGACACCCACTCGCGAACCACCGCAGGCTGCCAGCGCGTTGCCTCGTGTCGGGCCGCCCAGCCCTCGCCCGCCGCCTCAGCCGCGGGGGTTGAGTTGGCCAGCTTCGGCGAAATCGAGGCCAGATCGCACGCGATGCCTGCCGGTGCCACCGTGCCAGCCGTCTCGATGGTGATATGAAACCCCGCCGCCCGCAGCGCCGCCGCCAGTGCGGGTAACTCCGGCGCGATCATAGGCTCGCCTCCCGTGAGCACCACATGTCGCCCGGGCTGCGCACACACCTCCGACACCAGTTGCGCCACGGTGCGCTGCGTCCCTTCCGGCCGCCACGAAGCGTAAGGCGTGTCGCACCACGAGCAGCGCAGGTTACACCCGCTCGTGCGGATAAAAAACGAGGGCACCCCCGTCAGCTCTCCTTCGCCTTGGATCGAGTAAAACGTCTCCGCGATCAACATACGCCAGCCCCTCCGGCCGCCAACCCCGCGCCCGGTGAAGCCGGCAGCGGTCCCTCGTCCACATACCCGGTCGGGTCGCTCACTCCCGCCATCGCAAAGGCCTCTCGCCGCTCCACGCAAGTCCCGCATTTACCGCAATGCCTAGCTCCTTCCGCACCGCCTTTGTAGCAGGACCAAGTGCGTTTGAAATCAACTTCGAGCCGCGTGCCCAGCGCTGCGATCTCGCCTTTGTTCATCGCGATAAAAGGGCGGAGTAACTCGACGTTGGCGTAAGTGCCGAGCCGCATCGCGTCACCCATCGCCGCCATGAATTCCTCGCGGCAATCCGGATAAATCGCGTGATCCCCGCCATGCGCCGCGATCACCAAACCCTCGGCCCCGGCGCTCTCCGCGAAGCCGCAGGCGATGCTCAGGAAAATCGCATTTCGAAACGGCACCACCGTCTGCTTCATGTTCTCGGCTTCGTAGTGCCCCTCGGGGATATCCCCGCCCGATTGCAGCAGAGCCGATGAGAACAATCGGTTTACGAAATCAAGCTTCACCACCTCGTGACGCACGCCGAGCAGCGCCGCCTGCGCCGCCGCCATCGGCAACTCGCGCGCCCCATGCTTCGCCCCATAGTCGCAGCTCAAAGCCGCCACCACGACATGTTCGCGCGCCGCCCAGTGCAGCGCCGTCACTGAATCCATCCCGCCAGAACAGAGAACCACGACTTTCATGTGTAATAATTGCACCCACATTGCTCCCGCCCCACGCCGACGCAACTCCCCGCGTATGCCGCCGGAAAAGCGTGCCCAAACTGGTTGCACTTTGCGGGCGTCTAAACCGGCTCCTGAAATTGCAGCGCGTGGAGGCGCGAATAGAGACCGCCGCGCGCCACCAGTTCGTCGTGACACCCGCTCTCCACCAAGCGCCCCGCCTCCATCACAAGAATCGTATCAGCCATCTGAATCGTGCTCAAGCGGTGCGCGATCACGAAGGTGGTGCGGCCTTTCATCAGGCGCTCCATCGCCTGCTGAATCAGGCGCTCCGACTGCGTGTCCAGCGCACTCGTCGCTTCGTCAAAAATCAGGATGCGCGGATCCTTTAAAATCGCCCGCGCGATCGCCACGCGTTGACGCTGGCCGCCGGAAAGCTTCGAGCCCCGCTCGCCCACCAGCGCCGCATAGCCGTCAGGCAGCTCGGCGATAAACTCGTGAGCGTTCGCCGCCTTGGCCGCTTCGATGATCTGCTCGCGGGTGGCGTCGGGCCGGCCGTATTTAATATTATCCTCCAGCGTGCCGGAGAAGAGCACGTTGTCCTGAAGCACGATTCCGATCTGTCCTCGTAAGGACTCGATGGATACCGAGCGGATGTCGTGGCCGTCTAACCGCACTTCGCCCGAGGCAGCGTCATAGAAGCGGGCGATGAGGTTGATGAGCGTGGTCTTTCCCGACCCACTGGGTCCCACGATGGCTACCATGCCTCCGGCGGGCACGAGGAAACTCACGTCGGTGAGGGTGCGCGGACGGCCCCGGCCGGGCGGTTCCAGATCGTAGTCGAAGCTCACGCTGACGAACTCGACTTCACCCCGCGCGGGTGCGGGCAGCGCGGGTTTGCCCACGTCGTCCGCGATTTCGGGTCGGGTATCGAAGATCGCAAAGATGTTTTCCAGCGAGGTATTCGCCCGCTGGAAAACGGTCGTCAGGTCGACGAAGCGCACGATGGGAGGAAAGACATAGACGATGTATGCATTAAAGGCCACCAGAGTGCCCACCTGCATTTCGCCGCGGATGTGAAGCCAGCCGCCAAACCCCAGCACGAGCAGGCCGCCCACAGAAGCTAGCACGTCGGCGATCACGCTCAGTTGCGTATTGCGCATGACGATACGGGAAAAGTTAAAATAGTCCGCGTTGATGCCGACCGCGAAGGCGTCGCCCTCGGCAGCTTCGCGGTTGAAAGACTTCACAACCCGAGCCGCTGCCACGCGCTCCTGCACGAAGCCAACAACCTGATCCCAGTTGTCGCGATGCACGCGGGCCTCTTTCTTCATCTTACGCCGGTTATAAAGGTAATTGATCACAAACAGCGGCAGCACCAGCGTCACCGCTAGCGCGAGCCGCCACTCCACCCAATAAAGAAAACACAGCACCCCAACCACGGTTACCGAATCGGCGATGAGGTTGATAAGGAAATTGTTGGTGAGGCTGTAAAGTTCTCCCGTGTCCTGCGTGATCCGGCTGATCACTTTTCCCGTTTGGTTCGCGTCGAAATAGCGCAACGACAGCGACTGCAGATGGCGGAAGAGCGCGATACGTAGGTCGCATGTCACCCTCATGCCAGCGTATTGCAGCACCCGGTTGCGCCACAGGGTCAACAAAGCCCGCGCAAGAAAAAGTGCGGCAAAAAGAGCAAGCAATCCGCCCAGCTTGCCGAGATCTTTTCCAGGGAGGGCGTGATCAATCACCAACTTAAAAATCCACGGAGCCGGCAGCGTTACCGCCGTGGCTAACAGAATGAGAACGACGCCAAAGGTAATCGCGCCCGCCTGCGGACGCACAAGGCGGAGAAAGCGTTGGAAAGCTGCGGGCTGCGGAACAGAAGCGGAAGGAACGGCGGAGGCCATGGTTGCGAAATATAGAACGATAGGATTCTCGCTCCGCGCTCCGCCCGCGAGGGAAAACCCTCGCCCGCTCCACTGCACCGTAAACCGGCCTCGCGCTCATATGGTGTTTTTAGCGTGTCCATCCTGGCGCATTTTAAGCCAGGTTCTCCGCCACGCCTCCCATGACCGCACGCCGCCTCGATCAACTTCTTTCCAGCCTCGGTTACTGCTCCCGCCGCGACGCCCGCGACTGGCTCAAGGCCGGCCGGATCTCCGTCGCCGGCAAAGTCGTCAACGACCCGGGCCTGAAACCCGCCGCCGCCGCCGTGCGGATTGATGGCGAGGCGCTCGACCATCCCGAGGGCCTGCTCCTTCTCCTAAACAAGCCTCTTGGACTCACCTGTTCGCACGATCCCCGCGAGGCACCGCTCGTTTATGATCTGCTCCCCCCCCGCTGGCGCGACCGCAACCCCGTCGTCACCACCGTCGGCCGCCTCGACAAGGAAACCTCCGGTCTCCTCCTCCTCACCGACCAGACCGACCTGGTCCACCGCCTCACCTCGCCAAAATACAAAGTCGCTAAAATCTACCACGCCGCCCTTGACCGCGACCTCCCGCCCGAACTCATCCCGCTCTTTGCCGCCGGCACCTTGCAACTCGACGGAGAGGAGACCCCCTGCGCTCCCGCAACGCTTCGCCAACTCGCCCCGCGCCTCGCAGAGGTCACGCTCACCGAGGGCAAATACCACCAAGTCCGCCGCATGTTCGCCGCTGCCGCCGGCCTCACCGTGACCGCGCTCCACCGCACCGCCTTCGGCCACCTTACCCTCGACGACCTCGATCCCGGCAGCTACCGCGAACTCGGTCTCGACGCGCTTTGTCCGTAAACCGCACCTTTTACTCCGTTTGTCTTCCGCACCCTGCCACGCACCTTCCCCTGTGAGCGCCGTCTCCCCTCTTTTTAGCAGCCCCACCCGCCTACAACGCGAGGCCATGCGCGCTCGCCCCTCCTCCGCGCCGGTGATGTTCCAAAGCTGGCACCACCTCCTTTTTCTTCATTGGGCTTGGGACCCCGCCGCCATCCAGGCAACCCTCCCTCCCGGCCTATTCGTGGATACTCACGACGAACGCGCTTACCTCGGTGTTGTGCCCTTTTGGATGGACCGCGTCCGTCCGCGTTTTCTCCCGCCCGTGCCAGGCCTCTCGTGGTTCCTTGAGCTCAACCTGCGCACTTACGTCCACTCTGCCGACGGCACGCCCGGCGTCTGGTTTTACTCCCTCGATTGCAACAACCGCATCGCCGTCACGCTCGCCCGATCCCTCTTCTCGCTCCCCTACGTCTTCGCTCGCCAGCACGGCAAACGCCCCGCCACCCCAACCTCGTCCTCCCATTTAAGCTCAAGACGCTCCGGCGGCGCACCCAACACTTTCGACTACGCCCCCTCCGCGCCCTTCTCCCCCGCCGCCCCCGGCACGCTCGGATACTTTCTTGCCGAGCGTTACCTCCTCTTCTCCCGCCGCTACGACGGCACTTTAGCCAGCGGCCGGGTTTGGCACACACCCTACCCGCTCGCCCCCGCCAACGTCACCACCGCCGAGACCTCTCTCTTCGCCGATAACGGATTCCCCGTCCCAGCCCGACCCGCTGACCACGCCCACACCTCCCCCGGCGTGGACGTATCAATCTTCCCCCTCCGCTCTCTTTCTCCCACATCGTTTTCTAAAAGCGTGGCCTGATTCTCGACCTCATCCCCGCACTTGGTTTTGATATTTTTTTTCGGCGTTTGCGGCCTTTGGCGACGAACCCCTACGAGTTTTCGATTTTGAACCCTCCGCCCTCCGTGGTTAAAAACTCCTTCTCCGCCGTCGCCTGCGCTTGCGTGACCCTTGCACTCGCCAACGCCAAAACCGCCCCCACGGTCCTCGCTCCGCTCGTCATCACCGCCACCCGCGCCCCCCAAGCCTCCGACACCCTTCCATTCGCCGCAGACATCTTTACCGCCGATACCATCAAGTCCTCGCCTACCCTGGCCCTTGACGACACCCTCCGCCGCTCCGCCGCCTTCTCCCTTTTTCGCCGCGCCGGATCCCTCACCGCCAACCCTACCGCCCAAGGCGTCTCCCTACGCGGCCTCGGCCCCAGCGGCGCCAGCCGCGCTCTCGTCCTTCTCGACGGCGTTCCCCTCAACGACCCCTTTGGTGGATGGGTCTCCTGGACCAAGATCCCATTATCCGCCCTTGACCGCGTCGAGGTCGTGCGCGGCGGCGGTTCCTCGACATGGGGTAACGCCTCCCTCGGCGGCACCATCCAACTCCTCTCTCGTCCCCTCCTCTCCCCGGAGCACCGCGAAGTCCCGGACGGAAGGGAGCCAACCTCTGGCACTAGCACTGCCACCCTTGGCGACTTCCAAACCCGCGCCGTCTCCCTTTCCACAACTACAGGCTCCTCCGCCCGCGATGCCCTGGGGCTCGATGCCGCCGCCTTCGCCACTGACGGCCACGACCTCCTCAAAACTCCGGGTCCCATCGATCGTTCTGCCGACTCCGCCCACCAACGAGCCCAACTCGCCTGGGCCCGCCGTCTGGGTGAGCACACGATACTCACGACCACCGTCCGTGCCTGGCACGAGGAGCGCGGCAACGGCACGCCCTACCAGCGCACCACCTCCCGCGAGACCTTCTTCTCCTCGGATCTCGCCGTCACCCCGCCCTCTGGACCCGCCTTCGCCGCCACTGTTTACGCTCAAGACCAGGCCTTCACCTCCACCTTCAGTTCAGTGGACACAGCCCGCACCTTTGAGATTCCCGCCAACGATCAATACGACGTGCCGGCCACGGCGGTCGGCGCCTCCGCCCGAGCCACTTGGGGCGACCGCGCCGACGCCTCCGCGCCCGTCACCACCATCGGCACCGACCTTCGCTTCATCCAAGGCGAGACCCGCGAACACTTTTCCTACTCCGTCCCACTCTCCGCCTACACCCTAGATCGCCGCGCCGGCGGACGCCAGACCTTCGTCGGCCTATTTACATCCCAGGCCAGCCCTCTCGCCGAGCGCCTCACCCTCACCGCCGCCGCACGCCTCGACGCCTCCGCCAACACCGACGGCTTCCGCCGCGAAAGCCCCCTCGCACCCGGCCGCCTGCTGCGCGACGACCACTACGCCGCCCGCCGCGACCTCGCGTTCTCGCCCACCCTCGGCCTCGTCCACCAGACTACATCGCTACTCCGCACCCGCGCCTCCGTTTACCAAGCCTTCCGCACTCCCACGCTCAACGAATCCTACCGACCCTTCCGCATCGGCATGGTCACTACTGAGGCCAACCCCACCCTGCGCCCTGAGAAACTCCTTGGCGGCGAAGTCGGACTAGACCTCGCGCCGCGCTCCGCCCGGGCCGGTCTGCGCGCCACCGCCTTTGCCAACGAGCTTACCGACGCCATCGCCAACGTCAGCCTCTCGCCGAAGCTCCGCGAACGTCGCAACCTCGACACCGTCCGCGTGCGCGGTCTTGAGCTCGGAGGCTTCTGGCAGGTCGCATCCGCCCCATCATTGCGCCTCGAAGCCGACTACCTTTTTTCCGATGCGACCGTCCGCACTGGAGGGCCTCGCGCCCCGGCCCTCGACGGCCGCCGCCTCGCGCAAGTGCCGCGCGACACCCTGACCGCTGGAGCGACCTGGCAGGCGACCCGGGCCCTCGACCTCGACCTGCGGGCACGCTGGACCTCCGCCCAATACGAGGACGATTCGAACACCCTCGTCCTAGCTCCCTCCGCCCGCATAGACGCGTCCCTGCACCACGTCTTCGCCGAACGCTGGCGGCTGACCCTAGCCGTTGAAAATCTGGTCGGGACTGAAACTGAAACCGCCCGCACCAGCGCCGGCCTCGTCAGCCTCGCTCCACCCCGCCGGACCCGCGTCGCGCTAACCCACACTTGGTAACACGCGCGGCTGCCCAGCTCCGTGCGTTCATGCGGACGGGCGCCGCTTTGACCGACGGCGCGGTCATCGGCAGACAACTCTTCGTCGCCTCCCACCTTGCCACCTACCGCGAACGAACCGGCCGACGACGAAACTCCGCACCCAAACCCCTCCCCGCCATCGCCAATTGGGGCACCGATCTCGTCACCCTCCGAGGCCTCCGCCAAGACACCTTCGCCTAACGGAGAAGGGGAGGGATTCCGCTCTGCTCAAATCCAGCCGCTGGGTAACGAGGTAATCAAGAGCGAGGCTTACCGGGAACTGGGCACCCGTGCTGAGCGTTTTGCCGATTGGATGGCCTACATCGGTCTCCACCCCTGTTGCGCCGGCGCCATGCAGGCGGCATCAAGCCCACTGCGTTTCACCTATTCGGGTTGCGCACCGATCCGGTAAGCGAACACATCAATAACATCCTCTAGCTGGGCGACGTCATGCCGCTCAGGGAATCAAGCCGTCAGCAATTGAGACTCATCGTGCTCCGGTTCTGAAACAGGGCGGTCGACTGCCGGATGTAATTCTGCCGCGCGAAGGTGATACCATTTATATTTTGACCTGAGGCTTTGGATTTGTGGGTGGGGTTCAGCATGCGGAACCCCACCTAGAATCACATTTTGTTCCACAAATGGCATGGGCCGTTGCGACGTCTGCCCCTTGCTCAAGGGCTCGACTCCGTGCTAGGAAAACACCTTTGTTCGTAAAATAGCTAAAATGTTAAGCGGAGCGTGGCAGAGTTCGCGGCACGGAAGATTTGAGAATCTGCCGGGTGCGAGGTTGAAAAGCCTGCTGGATGCGGCGAACCTCGGCTCTTTAAAACGCGATGAAACTACTTTCTTGGAACGTAAATGGGGCGCGGGCGGGGCTCGATAGAGGCACGCTGCTACCCTGGATGGCAGCGAGCGGCGCAGACGTAATCTGCCTCCAAGAAACGAAATGCCTGCCGGCCGATGTCGCCCACGTTGTCTGGCCTGCCGGATATTCTGCGGAGTTCTGTTCGGCGGATAAAAAGGGCTACAGCGGCACCGCCATCCTAACCCGCATTCCGCCGCTGAGCGTGCGACGCGGCATAGGACACCCCGACCACGACGCCGAGGGACGCGTGCTCACCGCAGAGTTCGCGGATTTCTGGCTGGTCAACGTTTACACGCCCAATGCGCAGGACGAGTTACGCCGCCTGCCCTATCGTCAGCAATGGGACGCGGAGTTTTTGGCGTATTTGCAGAGGCTGGAGACAGTAAAACCGGTGGTGACCTGCGGCGACTTTAACGTGGCGCACAAAGAGGTCGACCTCGCGCGACCGAAGGAGAACGTGGCGAACCCAGGCTTCTCGCCCGAGGAACGGGCGGGGTTTACGCGGTTCATCGATGCGGGGTTCGTGGATACGTTCCGCGAATTCGACAAGGGCCCTCATAACTATTCGTGGTGGAGTTACCGCGGCGGCGCACGCAGCCGAAACGTAGGCTGGAGAATTGACTACTTCCTGGTCTCCGCAGCGCTGAAGGGAAAGTTAAGAAACGCGTGGATCGAGCCAAGCGTGCTTGGCAGCGACCACTGTCCGGTGGGCGTGGAGCTTAAGGACTAAGGGTCAATTCTGACCAGAGCTTCCAAGTTGGCGGCGATGTCCAGACACCAGATGCCGGAGCAGGTGCTCCTAGGTAAATGGCAATACGAGCGCGCAGAATGCGTTCCTGACTTGAGGCTCCGTTGGGCCAGCGAGCGCCTGCGTCTCGCCGAAGGCCCTCCCGAGCAGAGCGTTGATCGAAACGCTCAACGCGGCACCCTGCACGGTGGCTCCCCCGAACCTCAGAAACCTAGCTCTGCTCAACCTAAAAACGGCATTGGAAATCGCGGATTACGCGGACGGACGCGGATACCAGAGGATTGCCAAATATCGATGCATCACCCCCCAAGGTGAGTTCCTTCGGTTCGTGGTATTTTCTGTATCCGGTTTTATCCGCTCGATCCGCGTAATCCGCGGTCGGTTTGAACTGCCGAATCTAGGCTCAAGCATCCAAAAGGGATTTAGAATTATGCCTGCCCCATGGAAACAGCGAAGAAACCGAACACTCGGGCTTAAATGTTTCTGCCTCGAAGATTCGAGTCTTTTGGCGTCCACCCATTTTAGCGCGAGGAAGCCACGGGTTTTGCGCCGTGAGAAAGCAACGCGTGCAGCAAAACGGCGGCGGCGACGGACACGTTGAGTGATTCGACTTTGCCGCTGCCGGCGAGGGTGACGAGGCCAGTGCAGGCCTTGGCGACATCGGGTGCCATGCCGTGCTCCTCGTTGCCCATCACGAGCGCAAAGGGCCGCGCCGAGCCAAAGCGCGCAACCGGCGCACCACCGCGTGTTGCGGCGCCAAGCACGTCGTAGCCGGCGGCGCCGAGAGCGTGGAGGAAGGACGGCAGGTCCGTCACCCGCCAGATTGTGAGGTGTTCCAGTCCGCCTTCGGCCACGCGGTGGGCGGCCTCGCCAGGCAAGGCGGCGGACGGGTGAACGGGTATCACGATATCGGATACACCAAAGTAGGCGGCGGATCGAGCGATGGCGCCGAGGTTGTGGGCGTTGCCAATGCGGTCGAGCACAACTAGCGGAGCACGGGCCGCGGCCCACCCGGCGATGATCTTAGGCGTGGGCCCGGCGAGCGAGACCGCGGCGACGACGCCGACCACGCCGCCGTGGTGCAGGGTGCCGGCGATCTTTTCGAGCTCGGCGGGCGGGACGCAGCGGTAAACTTTTTTTGCGGCCGCGAGTGCTTTGCACATCGCGCCGAGTTTGCGGCTGTTCGGGACGTCAAAGAAGAGGCGCTTAAAGGAGCCGGGCTCACGGGCAAAGCGCGCCTGCACGGCGGCAAGGCCACAAAGGATCAATTCGTGAGCGGAAGCAGACATAGGGCAATAATGAGGGACAAAAAAGCAAAGGCAACGTTGTCAATCAATGATTGACAACGTGGATTGGAGGACGCAGAGGAGAGGGGCTAAGTTCTGAGGTTTGAAGTCTGGCTCTAAGGGCGGAGGGCGGAGAGTTAAAGAGTTGAAGAATTAGACGGTCGAGGGTCAGAGGATTGAGGAACAAGGAATCAGCGTGCCGTGCGGACGCCAGAAGCGGGCGCGCGCTCATTCGGAAAGTTCGCCAACAAGGGTGAATTCCTCGCGGTCGTGGTAAAGATGGCGCACGCGGGTGTCGGGAGCGAGGCGGCTGAAAACGGAGTCGGGCGCGCGCACCTCACGGAGGAGGGCGAGGGCGTCCACGCGGCCGAATTTCAGAATGACGACGAAGCGACGGCACCAGCGTTGTTCGAGCCAGGGGACGACGAGGTTGCGCAAAACGTGGTGGGGGTCGTCCACGAGATCGCAAAACATCCAGTCGGCGCGTTCGCCCGGCCCGGGACGGTAGCCGTAGGCGTCGGCGCGGCGGTGTTCGATAAGGGGGTTATCGAGAGCGCCGCCTTTGAGCGGACCGTTGTCGAGGGCGATGACGCGGGCGCCGCGTTTGGCGGCGGAGTAGCTCCAGCCACCGGGGGCAGCCCCGAGGTCCACCACGAGCTCACCAGGCTCGGGCTCGCGACCGAGCACGGTGTAGGCTTCTTCGACCTTAAGGTAACTGCGCGAGGGGGCGAGGTCGTCGTCGGCCATGCGGCGTTGTCCACCGGAAATGAGATCGCGGGAGACGAAGGCCTTTCTAAAATCAACGAAATGAACGAAGAGCCCGTGCGAGGCACCGAGGCCGCGCGGGATCTCGGTGACGGCGAGACGGGCGACGCGGCCGAGGCGTTTTTTCAAAAGTTCGCCAAACGCGGTGGCGACGGCGTCGGCGCGGCGGCCGAGGCCGTCGAGCCCGGCAGCGGTGGTGAAGACGCAGGGCCAAGGCGTCTCGAACCGCTCCTCGCGAGCGGAAGCGAGGAAGTGTTCGAGCAGGTGGGCAGCGAGGGCGTTGACCGATTCGCCGGTGATCTCGGCCGGAGCGAGATGGATGGCGTAGGCAAAGCAGAGGTCTGGCGGCGCGGGCGCGACGGCGGTGGCTGCCCAGCCGCCGCCTTGGGCGGTCACACTAAGGCCGGCGGCGCGGAGTTCGCCCGCAAGTAAATCTTCGAATCCAGGCTGGCCGCGAAAAAGCATGGCGAGGTGGCAAAGAGGCGCTGCGCCTCTCAGGAAATCGGGCCGGAAGAGGGCGAGGGCCGCAAAGCCCGCCAAAGAGCTTTGCAGGGCCACGCGATGGCGTGGAGCAGGCCACCCACGATGGCGGCGATGGCCAGCATCGGAAGACGAAACGCTCGGAGCGCGGGGCCGATGGCACGCTGGAGACCGGGGCGGGTCGAGTAAAACAGGGCGGCGGCGGTGATGATCACGATGCCGATGAATTTCTGAAACGCGTTAATGTGGATCGGATGGCCGTAGTGGATCGACACGATCTCGACCACAAGGATGGCGCCGACGTAGCCAATGAGTAAAAAGGCGACGTGTTCGAGGATGGGGTATTTTTCGAGAAGTTTTAAACACGCGCCCGCGACAAAACGAAGAGCGAGGATGCCGATGAAAACGCCCAGGCACACGATCCATAATTTCGGGCTCATCGCGACGGCGGCGACGACGTTGTCCACACTCAGACTGAGATCCATGAGCTCGATAGCGGCCACGGTGGCCCAAAAGCCTCGCGAGGCGGCGTTGGCCGGCGCGGCATCATGTTTCTCTTCGGCGGCGGTGTTGGTGAAGTGCGCGCACATCAGGTAAACGAGATAGGCGGCGCCCATGATTTTGAGCCACGGATTCGCAATGATGTAGGCCGCGCCGAGCATCGCGAGGCCTCGAAAAGCGTATGCGCCGATGATACCCCAGCGCAGGGCCTTGCGCTTCTGAGCCTCGGGCAGGTGATTCGCCATCGCAGCGATAGCGAGAGCGTTATCCACACTGAGCAGACCCTCGATGATAATTAGGGAGATTATGATTGGAATCGCCTCGATCCATTCGGCAGCGGAAGGAAGGGCGAAGGCAAGGGGCGGGAGGAGAAGCAGGCTAAGCATAAGAGGTCATGATTCGGAGGAGCGACCGCGCCGGTGGCAACCCTGCAAAGATTTGCCGTGGGAAAGCCGGCTGTTTATTTTTATAAAAAATCAGTCGCACCCACATGAATGTTCAACGAACGGTTGATAGGATTATCCCGCCCGATCGCAACCCGCTCTCGTGAACTCCCCCAGCCTAAACACCCCCTCTCTGGCCACCGCGGCGCTCGCCGCGCTTGCCCTTATCGCCCCAGTGGTCCGCGCCGATCCGCTGCTAAGCTCGTGGCTCACCACGAACTCCACCAAATACGCCCGTATTTACACCAGCACGGCCAACCGTACCGCCGGCATCTCCACTACCACTTGGACCGGCCAGATTTCGCCGACCTACGCTGGCATTCACGAAATCAACTACTCCGCCACTTGGGTTTACCTTAAAAACACCGGCCTTGGCGGCTACGTCATGGGGCCTTGGAACAACCCCAACCTTCCCAAAAATCAAGGCACCGCCACCAAGGTTTTCCGCTTTCCGCGCACGCCCGTGATTCCCAACACCAAGACCCTTACCGGCGTGGGTGTAATCGGGGTCCTTGTGGACGGCGTCTCCATCTACAATACTTCCGACGGTTTCTCCTACTCCACGGCAAACGGAAAGGACGCCACGCCCAACGGCGGCATCGGCCCGGGCGACCGCATCTGGAACCGCGACGCCTGGCCTAACGAATTCGTGTCCTTCGACTACGCCCTCAACCACGCCCAGCCGAGCGGCGACTACCACTCCCACGCCAACCCCATCGCGGTCCGCTACCAACTGGGCGACAACGTCAACTACAACCCCTCCACCAAGGTCTACTCCGAAAACACCGCCACCACCACCTTCACCCACTCCCCTATTATCGGCTGGATGAGCGACGGCCTTCCCTACTACGGCCCCTACGGCTACTCCAGTCCACTCGACGCCACTAGCGCGGTGCGCCGCATGGTCTCCGGCTACGTCCTCCGCGACGGCTCCTACGGCACCACCAATCTCAGCTCCACCGGGCGCACCACTCTGCCCGCCTGGGCCCTTGCGGCGCAAAATCGCGCCCAGCTTAATTCGTCCACCCAGTATGGCCCCGCCGTCAATACCGCCTACGCGCTCGGTCATTTCTCGGAGGACTACGATTACCTCGGAGATCTCGGCTTCACGCCAGGCGCCACCAGCACCGTAGGCGCCTACACCACCCTTTTCGACCTCAACGAATACAACGTGCGCTTTTGCGTCACCCCAGAGTTTCCGAGCGGTACTTGGGCCTACTTCGCCACCATCACTTCCACCGGCGCCCCTTGGTATCCCTACAACGCCGGACGTTGGTATTACGGCGCCAAGACCGCCGCCGCCAGCACCACAACGGTCATGGCCGCCGATACCCCGCTCACCCAATACTATAGGGGCTCCGCCTCCACCGCCGAGACGTGGACCGCCGCGCCCGTCACCCCCTCCGGCACCAACGTCACCATTACCTGGAATGCCGTCGAGGGCGGCACCTATCAGGTCAGCGCCACCAGCGATCTCACGAATTGGACAACGCTCACGCCGACCGTCACTGCCACCGGCGGCAACACCGCGACTTTTACCGAAATCGGCGCCACCGCGACCGAGTTCAAACGCTTCTACAAGATAACGCGCACCGGCCTCGCGACCTACGACGCGGTCGGCTACTGATACGGTCTGACTCGTCGCCTCATGCTCCCTTTCGCGAGCTTTCCTTCCCTGTGCCGCCGCTTAGCCCCGGCACTTCTCTTCCTCCTTGCGGGATCCTTGGCCGCGCTCACGGCCTCCCGCGCCTCCGCCACCACCCTCGAACTCACCATCCGCCCCGTTTTTAACGGAGCGCCCCTCCTGCTCGATTCCCTGCGCTACCAAAACGCGGCTGGCGAGACGCTCTCCGTCACCCGCCTCAGCTACCTCCTCAGCGGCTTCTCCCTCGAACGCGAAGACGGCACTTGGATCGATCTGCAGGCCCTCTACGCCTGGCTCGATGCCGCGAAACACCGCGACTCCGTTCTGCTCGATGCCATCCCCGCCGGACGCTACCGCGCCTTGCGTTTCCACCTCGGCCCAGACCCCGAAGCTAACGTCGCAGACCCTTCGCGCTTCCCCGCCGATCACGCTATGAACCCCAATCTCAACGGCCTCCACTGGAGCTGGCAGGGCGGATACATCTTCCTCGCGCTCGAAGGCCTTTACCGCGCGCCCATGCCCTCCCTCAGCGGCCCGTTCGCTCCCGCATCCCCGGTCGCCGCCGCGCCCGCCCTCAGCGGCTACGCCTACCACCTTGCGCGCGATCCTCAGCGCGCCCGCGTCACCCTTACCGCGCCGCTCGACCTTACCCACGACGCCGGCGTGGCCCTAAACTTCGATCTCGGCGCACTGCTCAACGCACCACGCCCCCTCTCTTTCGCCCGCGACGGCTCCGCCACGCACTCGCGCGTCGGCGACCCGGTGGCGGCAGCCCTCGTCGCCAACCTGCGCAGTGCCTTTCGCGTCTCGGGCGTATTCTCTACTGCACCCGCGATCAGCCGCCCCTCGCCAGTAAAGCTCCTGTATCTGCCAAAACACTACACGCCCTACCCGTTCAAGATGGGCTCGACCTTTCCCATCCCCGATCTGCCACGCGACAACCCGCTCATCGAGGAGCGCGTCGCCCTCGGCAAAATCCTCTTCACCGAAACCGCCCTCTCCCGCGATGGCACGCTTTCCTGCGCCTCCTGCCACCAGCGCGACGCCGCGCTCTCCGATCCGCGCCGCGTAAGCATCGGCGTGGGCAACCTGCCCGGCACCCGCAATGCGATGCCGCTCTTCAATCTCGCTTGGAAAAACAACTTCTTCTGGG
This sequence comes from Akkermansia muciniphila, assembly GCA_945898185.1. Lineage (GTDB taxonomy): Bacteria > Verrucomicrobiota > Verrucomicrobiia > Opitutales > Opitutaceae > IMCC26134_A. Next base: position 17,418 of record CAMDHP010000003.1, read on the forward strand.
ACGGACGCTCCCCTTCGCTCCGCGCGCAGGTCCTCGTTCCCATTGAAGACCACATCGAGATGGACGAGACCCTCGACCGCGTCGTCGTAAAACTCGCCGCCGCCTCCCTCGACCTCGCGCCCGACTACCCCGCTCTCTTCGACGCCGCCTTCGACTCGCCCGAGATCACCGCCGAGAAACTCTCCCTCGCGCTCGAACAGTTTCTTTTAACCCTCACCGCGTATGATTCGAAGTTCGACCGCGCCCTGCGCGGCCAAGCGAGCCTCACCGCCGATGAGCAGCGCGGTTTTGAGTTGTTCATGACCGAGAATGACGCCCGCACCGGCCAGCGCGGGGCGGACTGTTTTCACTGCCACGGCGGTCCGCTTTTCAGCGACCACCAGTTTCACAACAACGGCATCGCCCCCGACACCGCCGATACCGGACGCGAGCGGGTTACCGGCCTCGCCGCTGATCGCGGCAAGTTCTCCACCCCCAGCCTGCGCAACATCGCACGGAGCGCACCGTATATGCATGACGGACGTTTCACCACGCTTGAGGAAGTCGTCACCCACTACAGCAAGGGCGTCGTCCGCACGCCCACCCTCGACCCTAACCTCGCCAAGCATCCCGACGGTGGCCTCCATCTGGACGAGGATGAGAAACGCGCGCTTGTCGCGTTTCTCCGCACGCTGACCGATGCGCCACCAGCTGCCGCGCGCTGAGCATAGTATCAGTCAGCCCGAGGCGATGAGGCTTATCTAAGGTTTACGAAAGAGGTAATGGCTGACGAGCCACTCTTCGCCGTTTTTGTAGCCCCAGAGTTCGGCGCAGGACATGTAGAAAACACGCCAGTAGGCCCACCATTTCACCGCCTGATCGGGGCCGTAGGTGTCGCGGAAAAGCGGCATAATCTCGTCGCGGTGGGCGTCCATGTTTTGCAGCCAGTTTTCGGCGGTCTGCTGGTAATGGCGGCCGTTGACCTTCCAGTCGGAGACGAGGGTGAGGTCGGCTTGGAACTGCATGAACAAATCGTGGGCGGGCATCTGGCCACCGGTGAAAAAGTAGCGGCTCATCCAGTCGGTGGAATCGCGGGCGACGAAGTGGTAACTGAACGCGTGGTGGGTAAAAATGTGGGTGAAGAGCAGGCCGCCGGGCTTGAGCCAGCGGGCGATGTTTTTGAAGAGCAGCTGGTAGTTTTTGAGGTGCTCGAACATCTCGACTGAGACGACTCGGTCGAACTGGGCGGGGGCGATGTCGAAGGCGTTGATATCGCAGGTGATGATGCGGAGGTTGGTGAGGCCGCGTTTACGAGCCTCGGTGTCAATGTGCTCCTTCTGGGTGCGGGAGTTGGAAACGGCGGTGATCTGCGCGTTGGGAAAACGGGCGGCGTTGTAGAGGCAGAGGGAGCCCCAGCCGCAGCCGAGTTCGAGGATGTGCTGGCCATCGGCGAGCTGGGCGCGCTCAGCGTAAAGGGCGAGCATGAGCTCCTCGGCCTGGTCGAGGGTCTCCTTGCCGGTGGGATAGAGGCAGCCGGAGTATTTGAGGCGTTTGCCGAGGCAGTATTGGTAGAAAGGCGTGGCGACCTCGTAGTGCTGCTCGTTGGCGGCGGCGGTCTGCTCGGCGAGACCGCGGGTCTTGAGGTCGGCGACGTAGGCGGCGCGGTCGTAGCGGGGAGTCTCTTCGCGAATACGCTGGGCAAGCAGACGGCGGATGCCGATGCGCACGAGCCAGTCGGGGAGGAGGTTCTTTTCGAGAAGAGAGTCGATCATGACGGGGAAGTTTTAAACCGCGAACGGGGCGAAGAGACGCGAAGCGAGGAGAGGAAGAGGCGTTTAGATTTTTTTTGGAAACCAGGGGACGAAGGCGGAAACGCGGCGCTGGTAAGCGCGGTAGGCGTCGCCGCGGGAGCGGATGGATTGTTCTTCCGTCATGGGAATGCCGGTAACGAAGAGGAGCAGGTAGAGGATGGCAGCGGGGGCAATGAGGCCGAGCCAACCCCAGGCGGCGGGCAGGGCGAGGAGGGCGAAGCTTACCCAGGTGAGCCAGACGAAAAAGTAGTTCGGGTGGCGGCTCGCCGACCAGAGGCCGCGGTCGCAGACTTTGCTCTTGTTGGCGGGGTCTTTTTTGAAAGCGGCGAGCTGAGCGTCAGCGAGGGATTCGCCGAGGATGGAGACGGCGAACAGGCCGAGGGCGGCGTAATCGAGGGCGGTGAAAGCGGTCTCAGAGCGGCCGATGGCTAACAGAAACGGGGTGGAGAGGATGACGACTGAGACGGCCTGAAACTGATAAAACTTGGCCATCTCCCAACTGAAATTGGTGGCCCAGCGGGTGCGCATTTCTTTGTAACGGCCGTCTTCCTCGGGGTGATGGCCCATGACGCGGCGGCAAAGGTAGGTTCCAAGGCGGAGACTCCAGGCGGTTACCAGGGCGGCGACGAGCCAGCGGCGCGGAGCCCAGCCGGTAGCGAGCGCGACGTAAAGAAGGGCGACAAGCCCGAAGGCGTAGCTCCAAACAATGTCCACGATGCCGTAGTTATCGAGCCTGCGAGCCACGCTGAAAAACGCAGCGAACACGACGCAACAAACGGCAAGGGCAACGGTGGCGATAAGGAGCGGATGCACGCGACACGATGCGGGAGTGGCTGATTTTGTCCAAGCCGGGAAAGAGAATCCGCACCAACGGCGGACAGACGGAGCCAGGACGCTCACCTCAGACAAGTCAGCTTCTTGGTTCCTTCCCGCCTTCAGAAACGTAAGGCACAAAGTAACCTAATAGGTTACTTTGTTTTGAGGGCTCAGGTGCCGTAGAGGCGGTCGCCGAAATCGCCGAGGCCGGGGAGAATGTATTTTTGGGCGTTTAACCCGCGGTCGAGGGCGGCGGTGAAAATCGAGACCTTCGGGTGCGCTTTCTCCACGGCGGCGACGCCTTCTGGCGAGGCCACGATGACAACCAGGCTGAGCTGGATCGCACCGGCTTCGCGCAGGAGGTCGAGGGCGGTGACGGCGCTGCCGCCGGTGGCGAGCATGGGGTCAACGCAGAGCACGCGTTTGCCAGCGAGCGGGGGGAGTTTGCAGTAGTAGCTGCGGGAGACAGCAATCTGGTGGTCACGCTCGAGGCCGACGTAGCCAACGGAGACCTCGGGAAAAAGGTCGAGGTAGGGCTGCACCATGCCGAGACCGGCGCGAAGAATGGGAACCACGACCAGCCCTTCGGCGAGGATTTTTCCGGTGTGGGGTTCGAGCGGCGTATTCACTGCGTGACTACGGGTTGGGAGATCGCGGGTGGCGTCGAGTGCGAGCAGCAAACCGAGCTGGTGCGAGAGGGTGCGAAAGGTGGCCGGCTCGGTGGTGCGGTCGCGCAGGTGGGTGAGCGCGTGGTTGGCGAGCGGGTGCTGGAGAATGTGGAGCATGGGAGGAAGACGGAGACCTAAGGGCGCAGACGAGGAAAAGGTCGGGGAAATCGTTCTCGTTCTCTTACTCGTTCTCGAGGTTTTTTGGGGAGCTTGCGACGAAGGATGCGGTCGCGAACGAAAATGATGCCGGACAGACGGATTAGATGAGGTTTTTGCGGACTTTGTGTTCGAGGAGCTTTTCGAATTCTTTGCGGAGTTTTTTGAGGTCGCCGCGAAAGGCGGGCATCAGGGCGAGCCAATTGTATACCGCCTCGCGGACGTATTTGGGCATGGCGGGCTCTTGCTTGGCGACGCGGTCAAGGCCGCGGACGGCGAGGGTGGCGATCTGCTCGCACATGCGCTGGGCGGTTGCGGAGCTGTGCTGGCCGGCTAGGCGGACAAGGTCGTCGAGGTGGGCGCGGCGGGCGGCGGCGTGGGCTTTTTTGTAGAGCGCCATGCTGTTGACCGGCAGAGAGACCGTGCGCGGGTAGAAGCTGGCCATCAAGTTCCACGGATCGCCGCCGGGTTGATCGCCGGCGGAGCGGAAATCGCTGCGAAGGATGACGGACGGTATGTCGGCAAACTTGGCGAACATGAACTCGACGACGGTGCCACTATCGAGCTCGGGGCCATCGAAGTTGAAGAGGGCGAAGTCGCAGTCGAGCAGACTGCGGATATCCTTGTCGCGAATGAGTTGGGGGTGAGTGCCGCGCAGCTCAAAATCCTGCGGGAGGCGGCAGAGGTAGCGACCGTGCGAGGCGGCCTGAATGGCCTCGGCGAGGTAGGCGTTACCGATGAGATGCTTGGAGGAAAAGAGCTCGCCGGCGAAATAAACGGTGGAGCTTTTTTTTTGGGGTTTGGCGGGGGTGGCGCGCGACATGGGGTGGTGTGTTTGGGTAAGAGCGAAAGCAGGAAACGCGCCTCGGAGTAACGGCGCGGAGCGGGGACGGGAATCACGACTCAACCGATGAGTTTGCTGAGACGGGTGCGATACTTTTGGGAGAGCTCGATATTGGCTTCCATGCCCCCCGGGAGGTTTTGACTGCGAACGAGCGGAAGGGGGTGGCCGTGGTCGCGGAGCCATTCGAGGACGGCGACCATGAGGAGGTTGAGGAGGGTGCAGCCGATGAGGGTGGACGTGGGGCCGGCGAACTGGCCCGGAGTGATCTCAGTGATGGCGTCGCCCGGGACGCCGAGGTTGTCGAGGGTGTGGTCGGCGATCACGTGGAGGTTTTGACCGCCGGGGTGGACGGTGGCGGCGGTGCTGCTCATGGCGAGCGAGGTGAGGCCGACGACGGTGAGGCCTTTTTTCTTGGCGTGGAGAGCGACCTCGATGGGCGAGGCGTTTTTCCCGGAGTTGGAGATGACGATGATGGTCTCGCCGGGGCGGAGGCCGTAGTGGTGATCGTGGCGCTGGGCGAGGCGGGTGCCGTAGCCGACGACATTTTCCGAGAAACCGTAGCCGGGGTCGAAGAGGCCGGTGACGGGCATCAAGCCGCCGGCGCGACCAATGATCTCGCGGGCGATCATCTCGGAGTGGCCGGATCCGAAGGTGTGGAGCACGCCACCAGCGGCGATTGAGGCGCCGATGACCGGCGCAAGCGCGGCGAGGGTGGCGGCGTTTTTATCGCGGGCGCGGGCGAGGAGTGCAAGGGAGTCGGCGTAGTAGGTGTCGGCGAGGGACATGGTGGGGAGTCGGGAGGCTAGTAGAAGTAGGTGAGGCTGAGGGAGCCGAAGACCTGGGCGTCGGGCTGGCCTTTGAATTCTTTGGTGCGGAAGGCTTGGGCATAGGTGAACTGCCAGCTTGTAGTGCCAATGCCGATACCAGTGACGAAGTCGCCGACTAAGGGGCGCTTGGCGATAGAGGGGCGGTCGTTGAAGGTGTTACCGTCGAGGGTGAGGTCGCGAGCGACGGCGCGGCCGTCCACCTGGCCAAAGAGCCAGATGCCGAAGGGGGCGCGGTGGGAGGCGTTGGAGTCGCCGGAAGGGCGGATGAGGTTGGTGCCGAAGTCGGCGGGGAGAGCGTAGCCGAGGCGGACGGAAGCGCCCGCGTTGGCGTAGGTGAAAATGTTGCCGGCGCTGAAGCCGGCGTGGGGAATTAAGTCGGCACTGAGGCCAGTGCGGGCGCCGGAGCTGGAGAGGCGCCACTTGTGCTCGTAAACGAGGTTCAGGCCAGGCTCGCTATCGAGCTGGTTGTCCCAGCCTTTCGCGGTCTCGACGTTGATGAGTTTGTGGTAGTTGTTTTGGACGAACTCGCCGAGTGCCCAGTCGCCGCCGCCGGCGCCGAGCTGGACCTCGACGGTGGAGAGGCGGGCGTGGGTTTCGCCGGAGGCAGCGGGGTAGTAACTTTGGAAGGTAAACCCGGCGTAGAGCCAGGCGGCGTAGGGGCGGTCGGCGGGCTGGTAGAGAGTGGTTTGGGTGTCGGTGGGAGTGTAGATCTGATGCCCGAGGGAGAGGCCAAGCTTGGGGATGGCGTGGTCGGTCATGAGCGGCCGCAGGGCGCGGGAGAGGGCGCGCAGGGGGCCAGGCACGGTATCGCTGTCGAAGGCGCGGAGGTTGGCGGAGAGGACCGAGAGTTTTATGCCGTCGGTGTAGTTGCGATCGGTGCCAGCGAACTTGTCGTTCTCGATGTAGAGCGAAAGAGAGCCAAAGCGGAGCTCATCGGACTCGACGGCGGCGGCAGGAATGGCCGCGGGCGCGGCGGTTTGAGCGAAAGAAGCGAGCGGAAGGCAGGCGGAGAGCAGAAAGAAGCGGCGCATGGAAAGGGGAATTTTAGGCGGGGGCCTGCCAGCGGCCGTAGATTCCGCACGGGAGGACCTTGCCGATTGCCCCGTCAGCTTGGATAGGGAGGCCAATTTCACCGCCTTCGAGGGTGCCGCCGAGGTCGTCCAGGAGGGAGTGGAGGAGGTTCACCACTACGGTGGGCGAGAGGCGGGCGGTGTAGGCGTTGATGAGGAAGAAGACAGGTTGCGGAGTGAGGATCTCACGGCATTCGCGGAGGAGTTCCCAAAGGCTGTCTTCGAGGCGCCACATCTCGCCGCCGGTGCCACGGCCGTAAGTGGGTGGGTCCATGATGATGGCGTCGTAGCGGCGGCCGCGCTTGATCTCGCGACGGACGAATTTGAGACAGTCGTCCACGATGTAGCGAATGGGGGCCTCGGCGAGGCCGGAGAGGGCGGCGTTTTCCTTGCACCATTTGACCATACCCTCGGAGGCGTCCACGTGGGTAACGCTGGCGCCGGCCTTGGCGGCAGCACAGGTGGCGGCGCCGGTGTAGCCGAAGAGATTGAGGACGTTGACCTCGCGGCCCGTGGCGCGAGCAGCGCGGATGCGCTCGAAGCACCATTCCCAGTTGACCGCCTGTTCAGGGAAAAGGCCGGTGTGCTTAAAACTGGTTGGCTGGATGCGGAAAGTGAGGCCGAGGCGCTCGTAGCCAATGTTCCAGTTTTCGGGGAGGGGTTTTTTGTATTCCCAGCGGCCACCACCCTGTTCGCTTCGGTGGTAATACCCGTCCCAGTCGCGCCACTCCGGGCTGCCGGTCTTGGGCCAGATGACCTGCGGATCGGGGCGCACGAGGGTAAATCGGCCCCAGCGTTCCTGCTTCATGCCGAAGCCGCAGTGGAGCAATTGATAATCACGCCAGCCATCGGCGACGAGGAGGGGGGAGCGTTGGATAACGGGAGCGGACACGATGCGTGGAGCGAAGGCGCGACGGGCGAGGGTGTCGAGCGTGCAGCCTTGGCCGGAGTGCCGGCGGACGCGGGGCTGATCCGGTCAACGGAAGGCAGTCCGGAGCGGAGCGTTAGTCGCGGCATGCGGTGCGGCAGCGCGTAGACGATGGGCGAGCACGACGGTCACGATGAAGGCGGCGGTGGCGACCCAGCCAACCCGGTCGTAGTCGACCAGGCGGCCTGAAACATTGCGGGTGATGAGCGCGCCGCCCGCAATGTTGGCGAGGGCGCCGGCGCCCTGCTGCACAGCGGAATTCAGGCTCATGAAACCACCGCGAAAGCGCGGCTCGACAGCGTTGACGACGAGGGTGGTGGCAGGGCCGAAGCGGCCGGACATGCCGATGAAAAGCAGAGTTGTGATAGCGAGCACGACCGGAAGCGGCGAGGGGCCGAGGTGAGTGACGAGCAAGGTGGCGGCGATGGCGGGCAGGCTGATCCAGGCGAGCACTTTAAATTTATCGTGACGGTCGGTCAGGCGGCCCATGATCGGCGTGGCGATGAACGTGGCGACACCTCCGCAGAAATAAATCCACGGCAGGCGGGAGTCGGAGATACCGACATTGGCGACCAGACTCGGAGCCATGAACGGGATAAGGCAGCCGCTGGCGGTGACGAGACCGGCCGTGACCGCGAAGCCGCGCCAGTGCACGCTCTCGGCGAGGATGCCGCGCATCTGCGCGAGGGGCGAGACGAGACGGGCCGCACGATCAGGCGCGCGGTGGGGAAGAAAACGCGCGATGGCCAGACCGATGGGAATCGCGAGGCCCGCGAGGAGGAAGAACGGTGCGTGCCAGCCGAAGTGGTTGACCAGAGTTAGGCCCAGCGGCACGCCCGCAACGGTAGCGAGCGGGAAGGCAGACATGACGAATGACATGCCGCGACCGCGCCGCTCCGGGGGAACGACATCGGCCACCATCGCCACCACGACGGAGCCGGCGAGGCCGCCGCAAACGCCGGCGGCCAGACGCGCAGCGAGCAAAGCGAAGTGAGTCGGGGCAATGGCGCAGCCGAGGGTGGCCAGCGCGAAGCCGCAGTAGAGCCACAGCAAAGCGTGTTTGCGATCAATCCGGTCGAGGAAAAAACCGCCCAGCAATCCCGCCACGGCGGCCGCACCGCCATAGGCCGCAACGAGGTGGCTGAACTGCGCCGGAGAGAGATTAAACTCCCGCATGAGCCCCGCGCCGAGGGGCATCATGATCATATAGTCGAGGATGTGAGTGAACTGCACCGCCGCGAGAGTGAGCAAGATGGTGCGCTCCGCTGGATGGCGGGTGGCGGCAGGGGCCCGAGTTGGCGAGGCGGCGGACATGGCGGGCACGATGCGCGAGTCCGTCGAATGCGCAAAGGCCGTCGCCGGCAGAAGTCGCGCCTAGTCGGTTTTGATGGCCGCGTCGCGGCGGGCGGCGGCACGGAAAATCAGGGCGAAGGCGATCCCCATTAAAGTGGCGAACAAAAAGGTGGGCACGCCGTAGATGATACCGCGGAAGATTGGGGAGGTGGCATGGTCAATTTGCCGCATATCCTCCGCAAGCTTCTCAGGCGAAAGGGTGGCGAGGTGGGCCTTAGCGCGTTCGAGAATATCATTCCGCTGGAGGTCGCGCAGGCCGGGGTTAATGAATGCGAGGTAGGCGTATTGGCCGAGGCCGGTGAAGAGCGCACCCAACAATGCGGTCAGGGCTGCACCCTTGGCCGACTGGCCAATAGTCTCGGTCTGGCCGCGAGCTTTGGCGGCGCGGTAGGCCAGCGAGACAACGATCATCAAGAGGATGAAGCCGACGAGGCTCTCGGTTTGCATCGCGTTGGAAAGGCGCGCGGGGTCGCTATGCAATCCCATTGCAAATACAACGAGACTCGAGGCGAGCTGCCCGAGACCGATAAGAAATCCGTAGAGAAGCGTGGGCGACATGGCGGTAAATCAGGAATCGGGCGTAGACGAGGCCGGCGGGATGGCGGCCGGGCCGGCGGGGGGCGCGGCGGGGTCCTCGAGCGCTGGAGTTGGCGGCGGCGGCGGTTCGACCGCGCGGGGCTGGACGGCGGGCGGGGCGCGGCGGGGCGGCGGAGCGGGCGGCGGTTCTTCGAGAGCACGCTTAAGCTGATCCTCAACGCCGGCGGTAGCTTTTTTGAATTCGCGGATGGCTTTGCCGAGGGTGCGGGCCATGTCCGGCATACCCTTGCCACCGAAGAGGAGCAGGCCGATTACGAATACGAGGAGCATCTCCATGCCACCGACGCCGTCGAGGAAGGCGAGCGGGCTGGCGGGAATGGAGGCGAGATCGGCGTGCATGACGGCGGGAGTTTGCGATGCTCCGCAATCAAGACGCGAGGCCGACTTGCACCACGAAACTCTCGCTGCGGCCCGGCGGCACCCAGTGAAGACCGAGCTTGGTCTCGGGGGCGTTGGCAGGCCCCATCCAGGGTTCGATGCAGAAATAAGGCGCGTCGGGCGATCCGGACCAAGTAACGAAGGTGGCGTCGGCCGGAGGAGGGAGTTTTTTATCCATGCCGATACTCACGCTCAGTGTGCCCGAGGATCCGCCAGTGGCGGGGGAGAGGGTGGCGACGGGGGCGCTTAGGCCGAGGTGGAAGGTATCAATCCAATCTGGATTGGAAAGGGCGGCGGTTGCGGGAAGGTTGGGGCCGGGCACGAGCTGCCCTGCTTTATCCTGACGGAGGCGGCGGGTGGCGGGCACGGTGAGTTGATAGTCGGCGCGGGTGCGGCCGTCCTCCCATGGTGCGGTAAAATAAAAGTGGTGTCCGGCGCTCCACGGAATGGGACGGGAGCTAAGGTTTTTGAGAACAAACTCGCAAGTCAGTCCGGCGGATGCAAAGCGGTAACCGACGGTGAATTCGTAGTCGTAGGGGTAGGCCTGGCGGGCGGCGTCGTCGGGCAGGAGGGTCGCCGAGAAGCCGGTGGCGTCGGCGCGATCAATGCGGAACTTTCCCTGCCGGGCGATGCCGTGCATGGGCATGGGGCGGCGGATATCATCGGCGTCGCGCCAGAAGTGAATATCTCCGCGATCGAAGGCGCGGGCGTTGAAGGGAAATAGGATAGGATTACCGCCGCGCACTGAGGAGAAGTTGTCCAGATCGGCGAGTTCGGGCCAGTGGATGACATCGCGGACGGAGCCGTCGGCATGGGTGAGGTGCCAGTTCATCAAGCGCGCGCCGCGCTCGGGCAAGGCAAGGAAGGTGGACTGGCCGACCTGCCAGCGATGAAGGATCTGGCCGAGATAGGGAACGGTTTCGAACATGCGGAGGCAGGTCATGAAGCGGCGGGCGGCGGGCGGCAAAGGGTTTTTCGCGATGCGGGCTTTGGAGTTGTGCCCCGGCGAGCGGAGTCGCTATGGGAGAAACGTGTGAAAGTGACCTTTCGGGGGAATTTTTCGCGCGCAGCGTCCCTATAGCTCAAGTGGATAGAGCGGCCGTTTCCTAAACGGCATATCCGTGTTCGACTCACGGTGGGGACACCAGCGCGGCGCTGGCAAAAACGGTTTTGCCTCTTGCGGCGTTACGGGTCGGTCCCAACCTTGACCGTCTCAATGCCCAACAGTTTTGGCCATATTTTCCGCATCACGACCTGGGGCGAAAGCCACGGTCCCGCCATCGGCGTAGTCATCGACGGCTGCCCGCCGCGCCTGCCAATAACCGCCGCTGAAATCCAGGCCGAGCTCGACCGCCGGCGCCCCGGCCAGAGTGACATCACCACGCCGCGCAAGGAGGCCGATACCGTTGAGATCCTTTCCGGCGTCTTCGAGGGCCGCACCACCGGCACGCCCATTTCCCTGCTTGTGCGTAACACCGACCAGCGATCCTCCGCCTACGCCGAGATGAAGCTGGCTTACCGCCCCTCGCACGCGGACTTCACCTACGATACCAAGTTCGGCATCCGCGATCCGCACGGCGGCGGTCGCAGCTCCGCCCGCGAGACCATCGGGCGCGTCGCAGCAGGTGCACTGGCCAAAAAAATCCTCGCCGCCGCCAGGCCTTACCCCAGCCGTCCCGCCACCGGGCCGGTCGAGATCCGCGCCTACATCACGAGTATTCACGACATAGTAATGCCGGCCTCGGCAGCGGTGGATTTTCCCACCCTCGAAGCGGTCGAGGCGACGCCTGTGCGCTGCCCACATGCCTCAACCGCCGCCGCCATGATCGAACGCATCAAGGCGGTGCGCAGCGAGGGCGACTCAGTCGGCGGCGTCATCGAATGCCGCGTGCGTGGCCTGCCGGTCGGCCTCGGCGAACCTGTCTTCGACCGCCTCGAAGCCGATCTCGCGAAGGCGATGCTGTCGTTACCCGCCACGAAGGGTTTTGAAATTGGCAGCGGCTTCGGCGGCACCCTCCTGCGCGGCTCCGAGCACAACGACCTTTTTGAAACCCGCGACGGCCGCGTGCGCACCGTCACCAACCGCTCCGGCGGCACGCAAGGAGGCATCAGTAACGGCGAGGAACTCGTCTTCCGCGTCGCCTTCAAGCCCACCGCCACCATCCTCCGCAGCCAGCCCACCGTGGACCTCGCGGGCAACGCCACCGACCTTATGGGCAAGGGCCGCCACGATCCCTGCGTCGTGCCCCGCGCTGTCCCGATCGTCGAGGCGATGACGGCACTCGTGCTGCTGGACCACTGGATGCGCGACGCCGCGCAGAACCACACCTTCGCCCTTTAACACCTGCGCCGTCGCCGTCAGCCGTTTCAAAACTTCCGATGCTCTCCGTCAATGATCCCGGCTCAGACTCCGCCGCCGACTCCACCGCCGCCGCCGCCGGTCCCTTGGTTTACATCGTGCTCGGGTCTCCGGGCTCGGGCCGCCGCGCGGTCGTGGCGGACTTGATCGGTGCCGGCCTCGATCCGGCGACGGACCGCGCCCACGTGCTGCTCTCCGCCGACGAGGTCGCGCAGCCCGGCGACGCCGCGTTCGCGTCGCTCGCGCGCTGGAGTTGGGACGCCGCCGCGCACACCTTCGGCGAGGAAGCAGCACCGTGCCCGGCGGACGCGACGCACGTGTTTTTCGTGGTAAACGGACGGCAGGATCCGGTGGAGCAGATTGAAGCGCTCAAACCCTGGCTGGACTCGCGTGGTCTGACGTTGGCCCGCATTTTCACCGTGATCGATTGCCAGCTCGCGGAGAAAAACCCCGAGCTCGCGACCTGGTTCGCCGGCTGCGTGCATTTTTCCGATGTCGTCCTGTTGAGCCGTCGCGAGGGCGTGGCGAACAAATGGATGTCGGCCTTCCGCCGCACCTACGAGGACCAGTGTATGCCCTGTCTTTTCGAATTCGTAAAGGCCGACGGCCGGGTGAAAAATCCCGCCCTGCTGCTCGACCCCGCGCCGCGCCGGCTCAGCCAGTATTTTGACGCCTCGGAGTGGGATGGCCTTGATCTTACCGACATCGAGATCGGCGAGTCCGATGACGAGGATGGCGACGACGTGCGACCCATCGCCAAGACCGAGCTCGACCCTGATGACCAGCCGCCGGTAGATCCCTACCTCGAGCGCAAACAAAACGGACGCCGGGCCATTGAGCTGCCGGACATCCGGGAGTTTTTAAATTAGGCGCAAGCCGACGCGCCTTACTTCGCGGCCTTGGCTGCCGCGACGGCGGCGACGAAAGCGCGGGCCTTGGCGGTAACGGCCGCCCAATTTTTCTCCTTAAACGCCTTCGCCTCGACCAGCGAACTGCCCGCGGCGGTCGCGAAAGCGCCGGCCCGGATGAAGTCGCCGACATTCTCGGCAGTGACGCCGCCCGTAGGCACGAACTCGACCTGCGGGAGCGGGGCCTTGAGCGATTTGATGTAGGCGGGACCGAAGAACTCGGCGGGGAAAATCTTGGCCGCGTCTGCGCCGGATTCCCAAGCGTTGACCACCTCGGTGGGGGTGAGCGCGCCGCTGAAAACCGGCACGCTGTAACGTTGGCAGAGCTTAATGACATCGGGACGCAGGGCCGGGGTGACGATGAAGCGTGCGCCGGCGAGGATGCCCGCGCGGGCGGTCTCGGCGTCGAGCACGGTGCCGAGACCGAAGAGGAACTCGGGCATCTCGGCGGTGGCCTTTTCCAGCAGGCGGATTGCGCCCGGCGTGGTCATGGTGAGCTCGATGGAGGTGAGCCCGCCTTCGGCAAGGGCGCGGGCGCAGTCGAGCAGCCCGGAGGGATTATCGGCGCGAATGAGGGCGATGACCTTTTCGTCGCTTAGCTTTTGGAGGATAGCTGCTTTGTTCATAAGAAATTGAAATCAGAGAACCGGTGGTGGCCGCTGACGGCAATCCTGACTTCCTCTTCCGCGTGCGCCTCGCAGCACAAAGCCGCCTGCGAAGGGCCGGTTCGGTGCGAACCGTCAAGATTGGTGCCCGGGAGCGGACTCGAACCGCTACACCTTTCGGCACAGGCTTCTGAGACCTGCGTGTCTACCAATTCCACCACCCGGGCAAAAACTGCGAGTGAAGAGAGCACTCCTCTTGGCCGGGCCATGCAAGCTTGGATTCTGGCTGGCTTCTAGTTTTCCGCCTCGTTTCACCTTCTTAAATTTCTCTCGCCCCATCGCTTGCACCGGCCGAGTAATCGCGCCAATTCCGTCCGTTCATCTCACCGCTCAACGGCAAGCTTCCCGCATCACCAAGGTCGGCTCGCCGCCCTTTCCCTTCTTTCGATTCCATGGCCAAGATCATCCCGTCTCCTCTCTACTCTCCTGACCAAGAACATGATGCCTGCGGCGTTGGGTTTATCGCCAAGCTCAATGGCGAGCGTTCTTACGATGTGCTGAATCGTGCCCTGAGCGCCCTCAAGGCCCTCGCCCATCGCGACGCCCTTTTTTTGGGTATCTCTGGTTAACAAACACACAGCGCCCGCACCTCGCTGCGTAACCTCGCTGGGCCTTAAAGCCAGGTCTCAACTACTGGAATTCTGGCTATTTCCCCCATGCTATTACTCTTTTCAAAAAAAAGGAAAGCTGCCCCCGTTCGGATCGCCCTCACTTACCGTTAACTGTCGATTAAGGACGACCCGCCTCAGTGATCAGGCCGAGGCCGGACACCGCTTGGCCGATTCCGTTACGTCGCGCCCAAGGCCGCCCGGACCAGAGCTGCGATTGCGGGCGGCAACTCCAGGCGCAGCGCTTCCGCCTGCGCGCCTGCACTCATCTTGCGCCAGGTTTTCCTCAAAATATCCACGAACTTCTCCTCCGTATAGTGGGCATGTTCCGCAGCGAAGCCCGCGATCTCGTTTTCCAAAAACACCAGGCACGCCGCGTCTTCCAGCGCCTGCGTGCTGGGGTTAGATTTGAGGCCCGTCTTGGACACCCACGTCGCCACTTCCGCCGCCTCTGCTTCGGGCACTCCCGCCCCGATCAAAATCCCGCGCGCGCGCTCCGCCTGTTGCACATAGAGCGCGCGCCGCCAGGAGAGATAGGCCACCTTGCCTTCAGGAAAACTCGCGCGCGGCGAGGTCCAGCGTTCGAGGTGCTGGCAACGCGCGGCGAGCCGGAGTAGCTCGCTCGCCTCCGGCACCAACCGCGCCACCCACGCCTCCACTCGCTCCGCATAGACGAGCTCCGCCGCGCGACCGTCCGCCGCCCGCGATGGATCCGCCGCGTGCGCGGTATCAACCGCCGCCCTCGCCCGCGCATACGCGGCCGCGATTCCCACTTCCGGCGTCATCCTTTGCTCCCCTTGAGTAAGATAAAGTGGGCGAGGTCGTTCTTTTCGAACTCCTCCCAATACGCGTCCTCGATCTGCTTGAGCCGCGCATCCGCATCGATCGGCGGCCCGTCCTTGCCCTCGGCAAATCCTCGCCCTTGCTCGGCCGCGAGATCGCGATCCGACAAGCGCGCGACCAGCTCGTGCCAAAAGAGGTCGTTCGCAGCGTCGCCTTCGATTTTCCGCAGCCGCTCGTCCTCGGTGATTTTCTCCGAGGGCTTTAACTGCCCGTTGCTCGCCACCGTCACGTAGTCCGCGCATCCGAGCGGGGTGGCCAGCTCCAGTAGTTTTTGGAACAACTCCTCGTAGCGCTTGAGCGCCGGGTTCTCTTCCTCGGGCGGACGCGAGCCCGCCACCGTGTGCATGCCGAGCGATGCGAGTTCGAGCAGGCGGGCAAATTCCTTGGGATTAAACATGACCTTCATTCCTCCTCACTGCATCGCTCCGACGCTTCACCGCAAGGCCGTTCCCGCGCCCCGGCCAGTGGTCGGGGTCTTCCAGATGAGTCCGGCCTCCGGTCGGACCTACGATTAACCGAAGCCTGATTAGCACGGGTCCTTGGTTTAAAAAAGGCTGCCTTAAACACCACGACGCGGACGAACTTACCCTGCAGGTGATTCACGAACCTTTGGGGTTCTTCTGGTATCCGCATTCATCCGCGCGATGCGAGATCCAACACCGATTTGGGGTTGCACACCCGATCGCCGGTTGGAGAACTCATTTTGGATGACGGCCACTTTTCCTGGATCCACGTCAGCCGCTTCGTCAACCGCACCCATGTCCCGACCCAAAACAAGGATTTTATCCTTTAACGCCCGCGGGAAACGCTTCTCTGCCGCCATCCGAACCGCTCTGCGCGACCTCGGCTGCGGCCACGCCGCTTCGGCGTAACTCGGCGCGGGCTCGATCACCTGCCTGCGCGCGCTCCCACCCACCCCATGCTCACCCTCGGCATTGATCTCTCTTCCCAGCCAAAGGACACCGCCGCCTGCCTGATTGACTGGCGCGACCCGGGCCACGTCGTCGTTCGCACCGCCGCCACCCAGTGCGACGACAACGCGCTCGACATGTTCATCCGAGAGGCCAATGCCAGCGGCATTGACGCTCCCCTCGGCTGGCCGGTCGCCTTCACCGCCGCAGTGGGAAACTGGACTGCGACGACTTGGGACGATCGTGATTTTCAAAAATCACTCCGCCTGCGCCTCACCGATATCGAGGTCCACGCGCTCACAAAACTCACGCCGCTAAGCGTCTCGACCGATCGCATCGGCCTGCCCGCGATGCGCGCGATGGCGCTACTCGCGCGCCACGGCGTCACCGATCGAAGCGGCGGCGACGGGCGGTTTTTCGAGGTCTATCCCGCCGGCAGCCTTAAACAATGGGGACTCCGCTGCCGCGCCTACAAAGGCCCGGAAAAAGCCGCCATCGCCACCCGCCGCGCCCTGCTCGCGGAACTCCGCAAGGCGATGCCCGTGCTGCAAGTGGACGCCTCCTACGCGCAAAGCGACCACGCGTTCGATGCCTTGATCGCGTCGCTCACCACCCGCGCCGCTGCGCTCGGCCAGACACTCGGGCCCTCACCCGAACAGCGTCCAGTCGCCAAACGCGAAGGCTGGATTCATCTACCGCAATCCAGCGTCTGGCCGGAGTGATTCCCCTTGCGCAGCAACGTGCTTGCACGCGATTTCCGACCATCGGCGCGCCGACATGGGGTTCGCAAACCATCGCGTGGAAGCACGCTCCTAATCGGAGTGGGATTCGCCTCACTTGCTGCGCAGTAAATTAACCAGGTCATCCGGGTGGGACTTTCCGCGCTCGGTGCCGAGGTATTTTTGATCGCGCACCGCCACCACTGTGAGCTTCACCGGACCGGATTCCGCCATGACAAAAAACTCGTCGGTGCCGGCCTCGATCGCCGCGATCGCCGCTGTCTGCGTGAGCGACCAGCGCGAACGATCGGAGTTTACCCCTGCGATCGAGTCTATGCGCTCCAACGGATCATGGCTGTAGGCGGAGGTGAATGAAGAAACCGCGCGGCGGCGATAAGGACGGGCCATGGGAGAAAGAAGAGATTTTGACGGTCAGGTGATTCGGCGGGACTGGCCCACGTTAACTCCCCGAAACGAGAATAGCGACAGATTCCACCCGATGGCCGACGTGGAGAAGTTGCTCGGCCAACTCAATCAGCAGCCCGATTTGGCGATCGTGGTGGTGCGGGTCTTGATGAGGCTCCGAATACTGGAAGAGCGAACCCGGAGAGGGGCGGCGGGTGCGTTTAGGGCTTCGCCCAATCACGCGAGCGAGACACGGCGCGGGCCCAGCCGGCGAGTTGCGCGCTGCGGGTGGTGTCATCCATGCGGGGCTCGACGCGCAGATCCTGCTCCCAGCGAGCAGCGAATGACGCAGGGGCGATCACCCCCGCGCCGACTCCGGCGAGGGCGGCGGCCCCGAGCGCCGTGGTCTCGATCACCTTGGGACGCACAAC
Source organism: Akkermansia muciniphila (assembly GCA_945898185.1). Lineage (GTDB taxonomy): Bacteria > Verrucomicrobiota > Verrucomicrobiia > Opitutales > Opitutaceae > IMCC26134_A. The sequence goes on from CAMDHP010000003.1 coordinate 34,694, forward strand.
GGCACGGTTGAGGAAGTCCGCCTGCATTTGCAGCAGGGGCGCACTTCGGCTCACCCCGCCATCTACGCGCAACTCGGCGAGGTGAAGCCCGGCGTCCACCTCCATCGCGGTGATGAGTTCTACGGTTTGAAAGGCGATGGATTCCAGCGCGGCGCGGCAGATGTGAGCGCGGTTGGTGCCGCGGGTGAGGCCGACCAATGCGCCTCGCGCAAAGGGGTCCCAATGCGGCGCGCCGAGTCCGGCAAAAGCGGGCACGAGGTAGGCTCCGCCGGAGTCGGGCACGGACGCGGCGAGGGCGTCGAGATCGGTGGCGCTGTCCACCAGGTTGAGCTCATCGCGCAGCCATTGCACGACGGCGCCAGCTACGAATACAGAGCCTTCGAGAGCGAAGGTAGTTTCGCCGCCGATACGCCAGGCGACGGTGGATAGCAGGTTGTTGGTTGAGGCGACGATACGACCGCCGGTGTTCAGCAAGAGAAAACAACCGGTGCCATAGGTCGCTTTGGCCGCGCCGGGATTGAGGCAGGCCTGGCCGAAGAGGGCTGCCTGCTGGTCGCCGACCAGCGCGGTGACGGGTGCGCCCGCCGCTGGCAGGCCGGGGGAAATTTCACCGAAGAAACCAGCGGTGTCGCGGATTTCGGGCAGCACGGAGAGAGGGATGTCAAAGAGGTGGAGCAACTCCTTGTCCCAAGTGCCGGTGTGGAGATTAAAGAGGAGGGTGCGGGCGGCGTTCGAGGCGTCGGTGGCGTGCACGCGGCCACCGGTAATTTTCCAAAGCAGCCAGGTGTCCACCGTGCCGAAGGCGAGCTCGCCGCGCGCGGCGGCGGCACGGGCGCCGGGAGTGTGGTCGAGCAGCCATGCGAGTTTGGTCGCAGAGAAATAGGGATCGAGGCGCAGCCCGGTTTTTTGCGCGACAATCGGTTCGGCACCTTCGGCGCGGAGGCGGACGCAGGAATCGGCGGTGCGGCGATCTTGCCACACGATGGCACGGTGAACGGCTTTGCCGGTGCGGCGATCCCAGAGCAGCGCGGTCTCGCGCTGGTTGGCGATGCCGACGGCGGCGAGATCAGCGGATGATATTTTTGCCCGGGCGAGCGCTTCGGCGGCGCAATCTCGCTGGGTGTTCCAGAGATCCTCGGGCTCATGCTCAACCCGGCCGGGCTCCGGATAATGCTGCGTAAATTCGCGCTGCGCCGAGGCGACGGAGTGGCCGTCGAGGTCGAAGACTAGGGCGCGCGAGGAAGTCGTGCCTTGGTCGAGCGCCAGAAGATAACGACGGGGCATGAGCGCCAAGTTGAGTAACTGCGGCGAACTACGCGAGCCTGCCGCGCGATACCAAGGTCCCGTGAGATTCAGCCTCATCCCCGACCTAGGCGGGACGCCCATGCCCCCTCAGGAAGGGCGGCCAAGGAAGGCGCGAACCAGAGCGTAGAGCTGCGGTGACTCGAGCAGGAAGGAATCGTGGCCGAGATCGGTGGCGAGTTCGGCGTAGCTGCCGCGTTTGCCTGCGCGTTGCAGGGCGAGGGCTATGGCGCGGTTTTGCTCGGGCGGGAAAAGCCAGTCGCTGGTGAAACCGACCACGAGCACATCAGCGGTAAGGGCGCGGAAGGCGTTTTCGAGCGAGCCATAGGTGCCGTCGAGATCGAAGCGATCAATGGCGCGGGTGATGTAGAGGTAGGAGTTGGCGTCGAAACGATTAATGAAGCTCTGGCCCTGATAACGCAGGTAGCTCTCGACCTCGAATTGCACATCGAAGGCAGTGCGCGAGCCGGCGACGGCAGCGGAGAGCGGCGCGGGCGTGCTATTCGTCATGGCGCGGGTGGCGACGGCGCGACGGCCGAACTTGCGGTCCATCGAGGCGTCGCTGAGGTAGGTGATGTGGGCCATCATGCGCGCGATGGCGAGGCCGACGCGGGGGCCGCCGTTTTTCGGATAGTCGCCGCCATTCCACTCGGGATCTTGGAGGATGGCTTGGCGGCCAACCTCATTGAAGGCGATCGCTTGGGCACTCTCGCGCGCCGTCGTGGCCATGGCGAGCACGCGGCGGGTGTAGCCGGGATACTCAATGCCCCACTGGAGCGCCTGCATGCCGCCCATGGAACCGCCAAGTGCAGCGTAAAGGGAGGTGAGCCCGAGGGAATCGAGCAGGCGGCGCTGACTGCGCACCATGTCGCGAATGGTGACGGCAGGAAAACTGATGCCGAAAGCGCGACCCGTGGCGGGATTGATCGAGGCGGGACCGGAGGAGCCCTGGCAACCACCGAGGACATTGGCGCAAAGGACGAAAAACTTATTGGTGTCGAGCGCCTTGCCGGGGCCGATCAAATTATTCCACCAGCCGGTTTTTTTATCGGTGAGGGCGTATATGCCCGCGCAGTGGTGATCGCCGCTGAGGGCGTGGCAAACGAGAATGGCATTGTCGCAGGCGGCATTGAGGCGTCCGTAAGTCTCATAGCGAAGAGTGAAGCCGGGGAGAATCTGGCCGTCGTCGCAGGTAAAAGATTCGGAAGAAACGTAGTCGCGGGGCTCGACGAGCCCGACCTCGCCGGGTTCGGCGGGGGTGGCGTTGAGGAGGTCGTCGTCAAGCGATGCGTCGTTCATGCGGCTGAGGCGGATGACACGAACAACACGAAACGAGGGAAAAGGGGAAATGGAAACTTCACGGCGGCGTAAACGAAAGCGATGCGGCGGCTGATGCCGGTCTGGCTCGAACCTCGCGGGAGTGGTGGATGGCGCGGCTGAAAAGAGTCTAGCCAAGGCAGGTTTCTAAACGCGTAAAAGTGGCTCAGGAAACGTTACGGGCATCCTTCTCGGATTCGTAGCGCAGGCCGATGGCTGCGCGCCACCGGTCGAGAGCGGCGAGGTTACCGAGGGTGTCATCCGCGCTCATCTCCGGCACCTCCTTGACACCCGCGCGCACGGCGCGGGCAAATGCGTCCGCCTCTAACGCGTAAAGCGGGCCGGCCTCGATCACGATCTCCTCGGGTGCGGCGGCACCGGCGCGGTGCAAGAAGAGAGAGAGAGCGCCGCCCTCTCGGTTTTTTATCCAAGGTGAAGGCACCAGCAGCCAGCCTCCGGTGCCGTAAATGCGCACCACGTTTTCCTGCGTGAGACCCACCCCGGTGGCAACCTGCGCGATCACGCCATTACCAAACTTCAACGTTCCCGCCGCATAAACATCCACACCACTCTCGGGGTGAAGCACGCCAGCCCCGGTCACTTCCACCGGATCAAGAAACGGCCGCCCCGCCGCCGCGCCCGCGACGAGCCGTGACATCGAAACCGCATAGCAACCCACGTCGAGGATGCCACCGCCGCCCGCCGCATTAGACCAAAGACGGGACTCGGCCTGATAGTCGGTGCGAAAACTGAATGTCGCTTGCACGAGCCCCACCGTGCCCAGCGCGCCTTCGTTGATGAGCGACACGATCTTCGCTATCTGTGGATGGAAACGATACATGAACGCCTCCATCAACACCACTCCCGCGCGGCGGGCCGCCGCGAACATCACGACGCCCTCGGGGTGGTTCAGCCCAAGTGGTTTTTCGCATAGGATGTGCTTGCCCGCCGCCGCTGCCTTTGCAACCCACTCAGCGTGCTGCGGGTGGGGTGTCGAAATGTAAACCGCGTCCACCTCCGGGTCGGCGAGCAGGCTTTCGTAGGAACCGTGTGTATTTCCGGGCTTGATACGATGCTCGGCGGCGAAGCGCTTCGCCGAATCCACCGAGCGACTGCCGACCGCGACGAGCCGACCGGAGCGCGCGGATTTTAGGCCGGTTGCGAACACGCCTGCGATGCGGCCGGTAGCCAGGATTCCCCAACGCAGAGGCCGAGCGGCGGCGGCGGATTCGGGGATGTTAAGCGTGGGCGCGGCGGCGGGGGTTTCCATTGACGCGAAGCTGCACGGCGCAGGTGGATTGCCAAGCGTGCTTCCCTGCCCCATCAATCGTCCTTATGCCGCTCACCAAGGCCGAGATTACCCGACTGCGTTCCCTGCAGGACAAAAAAGCCCGCGAGGCCGCCGGCCTCTACGTGGTCGAGAATCCCAAGGTCGTGGCCGAACTGCTCGCCGCCGGCCACCGCTTCGCCGAGCTCTACGCGACCGAGACCGCGGCGTTGCCTGCCGGAGCCGACGGTGCGGCGCGACTCGCGCGTGTGACGCAGGCCGAGCTGGCGCGCATCAGCCACTTCCCCACCCCGTCCGATGTTTTCGCCGTTGGACAGATCGCACGCGCCGCGCTCGCGCCCAGCGAACTCGCGCGAGGGCTGACGCTGGCGCTCGACGGTATTCAAGACCCGGGCAATGTCGGCACCTTGTTGCGTATCGCGGACTGGTTTGGATTCGCGCGGGTGCTGTTGTCGCCGGACAGCGCGGACCTATTTTCACAAAAGGTAATCAACGCCAGCATGGGCTCCTTCGCGCGGGTGCGGGTGGTTACGACCGAGCTGGCCGCCGCGTTAGCGGATGCAGGTGCGGCAGGCGTGCCGGTGCTTGGTTGCGACCTCGCGGGCGAGCCGGTTTACGAACTAGCGCCGCTGGCGGATGCCGTGGTCGTGATCGGCAGCGAAGGGCGTGGCCTCTCGACCGGAGTGGCGGTGCGGCTGACGCGGCGCGTGACGATCCCTCGCCACGGCGGCGCCGAGAGCCTAAACGCCGCCGTCGCTGCCGGCATCGTCTGCGCTGCGCTGCGGCGGGGGTGAAATCTTGCGTTTGAGGGCGATTGTGCAATGCCCGACGCAACTATGTCCGCTCCCGCCACGCCCGCCTGCCCCGCCTGCACCCTCAAGGACGTCCTCGTCCACGCCGACCACTGGGAGTGCGCGACCTGCGGGAACGAATGGCCGCGCGAGGCCGCGCCCGAGAGTGCACCCGTGATCAAGGACGCCCACGGCACCGTGCTGACCGAAGGGGATGATGTGGTGTTGATCAAGGACCTGAGGCTGCGCGGTTCATCGCAGGTTTTGAAGCAGGGCTCGAAAGGCAAAAATATCCGCTTGGTGGACGGCGACCACGAAATCGACTGCAAGGTAGACGGCACGCCGATGGCGCTCAAGGCCTGCTTCGTGAAGAAGGCTTGAGCGGCGCGGCTGACGGAGACATGCCGCGCGTTGCGACGGTGACGCGCGGCGAGCTCGCCGCGGACACAAACCATCGCGTGCAAGGACGCTCCTTGTTGTTACGTTCAGAATCTTACCGATTCAGTGCACTTTGCGGAGCTGGATACTGTCCACCAAGCGATCGTGCGAGAGCAGGTCGGTCACCACAATCAGGCGATCGCCAACTTGCAGACGACCCGAGCGAACCAAGAAGGTGATGGCGCGCTCGATGGTGTCGTTGGGATCGGAATCGAAGGTCAATAAGTAGGGATCAATGGCCCGAAGTATCCGCATCTCGCGCAGGGTCTCGACCGAGTTCGTCATGGCGTAGATCGGAGCGAGGCAAGGGCGCATCGCAGCGAGTCCCTGCGCCATGAAGCCTTGGCGTGTAAAGGTGAGGATGGTAACGCCCGGCATCTCGTTGGCGAGATGGACGGCGGCTGCGAGGAGCTTGAATTTGTCGCCCAGGAGAAATGCCGGGGCGAGGTTGACGACCGGCTCCTCGGACTCGACGCGGCGGGCGACTTTTTCGAGGACCCGCACGCTGTCCATCGGGTATTTTCCGATAGTGGTCTCTCCGGAGAGCATGACGCAGTCGGCGCGTTCGTGAACGGCGTTGGCGACGTCGGTGATCTCGGCGCGAGTCGGCATCGGCTGCGAGATCATGGATTCCAACATGTGGGTGGCGATGATGACGGCGCGACCGTGGTCGAAGCAGGCCTGGACGGCGCGGCGCTGGATGGAGGGCAACTCCTCGAAGGGACACTCGATGCCGAGATCGCCGCGCGCGACCATGAGCGCGTCGGTCGCACGCACAATCTCGTCAAGGTTAGCGATGGCCTCTTGGTCCTCGATCTTGGCGATGATCTTGGCGCGGGATTTATTGGCCCGCAAAAATTCCCGCAGTTGTTCGATGTCCTTTCCCTCGCGAACAAAAGAGAGCGCCACGAAATCAATGCCCTCCTCGATGCCCATGAGCGTATCGAGCCGGTCCTTCTCGGTGAAGGACGGGAGGTTCACCTTCACGCCGGGGAGATTTATGTGGCGGCGCGAGGTGAGCTGCCCGGGTATGAGGACCTTGCAACGGATGTGGGCGTGGTTTTTTTCAAGCACCTCGAAACGCATCAGGCCGCTATCCACAAGGACGATGTCGCCGACCTTGATGTCGTTGACGAGGTCCTGGTAGTTTACGTTCACCGAGCGGATCTCCTCGCCGCCATCGCGATCGCCCGGCTTGACGGTGAAGTCAAAGGTCTCGCCGACCTTGAGCTCGATTGGGGAGTCGACGTCACCAGTGCGGATCTCTGGGCCTTTAATGTCCATCATGATGCCGATCTCGCGGCCGACCTTGGCGGAAATGGCGCGAATGCGACGGATCACGGCGCGGCACCATTCGTGTTTGCCGTGGGCCATATTCAGGCGGGCGATATCGGCTCCCTCGGTAATAAGTTTTTCCAGCATCTCCTCGGACTCGGTGGCGGGGCCGAGGGTGAAGATGATCTTGGTGCGGCGGAACTCAGCGTTTGAAATAGCCATACAGTTCAAGAGCAAAACGCGCACCAACCGTAGCGCCAGCCAAGATTGGACGCGGGCCCAGATTAGTCGTCGCCGTCTACCAATCGCACGCTGGGGCGCCTTCGCCCGGTCCCACGATATGGAGGCCGCAACTCAGCCGCTTCCTCAGAGCGGCGAAGGTCTGCTCCACCGCCGCGAGGCTGTTGCAGTCGCGGCTTAGGTGAGTCAGGAAAATCTGCCGCCAATGCGGGCTCGCGGTCGCGGCTAGCAAGTCGTGCGTGGCCTCGTTGGACAAATGCCCGTGACGCCCACCGATGCGCTGCTTGGTTTTCCACGGCCGGCGGTGATCCGCCTCCAAAAGCTTCGGACAATGGTTACTCTCCACCACCACGACATCGCAGGCGCGCAAGCGGGCGTAAACATGGGCGGGCACGTGCCCGAGGTCGGTGAGCCAGACAAGGCTGCGGCGCGGCGAAAACAGGTCACCATCGATCCCGCTGGCGAAAGCGAAGCCCACCGGCTCCTGCGCATCGTGCGGCACAGTAAAACTCTCAACCTCGAGGTCGCGAAAAGTGAAACGCGTGCCACTCTCGAAAATCCGCCAGCTCACTGCGCCGCCGAGCTTGGCGCGCACCGCCCGTGCGGTGGCCTCATTGGCAAAAATAGAAACGTGCGGGTGCTTTTTAAACATCTCCACCCCCGCCGCGTGATCGCCGTGCTCATGAGTCAGGAACACCGCATCGAGCTCCTCCGCGCGCGTTTCGGCCGCAACGAGGAGTTCCGTGAGTTTGCGCGCGGAGAAGCCGGCGTCTATCAGAACCCGCGCCCCGTCGGTTCGCAACAGGGCGGCGTTGCCCGAACTGCCACTGCCGAGGATCTGGATGCGCATCGCCATGTCTTGTCCGGATCAAATCCGCCCCGCCACCACGCTCAACCCTTCTCTTGCCACCTATTGGGAAAACCATAGCTCCCCGTTGACCCCGCAACCCTTCGGGTTCACTTCTCTCTCTCCGTCCATGGCCAAGTCTTCTTCAAAATCTCCTGCCGCGCGCACTTCGCGCCCCGCTGTTCGAGCCCTCCGCGGCACAGTTTATGTGACCCGCCAGGTTCACTTTAATTCCGCCCACCGCCTCTACAATCCGGGCAAGTCCAAGCTCTGGAACGAGGAACATTACGGTCTCTGCTCCAACCCCCACTGGCACGGCCACAACTACGTCCTGGAGGTCACCGTGGCTGGCGAGCCCCACCCCGAGACCGGTTACCTGATGGACCTCGGGACGCTGAAAAACATCCTTGAGGAGCACATTTTAAAGCCCTGCGACCACCGCAACCTCAACGACGAGGTCGCCTTTCTGCGCGACATCATTCCTTCGACCGAAAATCTCGTTATCGCCTTTTGGGAGCAGATTGAACCTCATATCAAAGCCGGTCGCCTCCACGCGGTTAAGCTTTTCGAAACCCCGCGCAACTTCGCCGAATATCGAGGCCCTTCCACCTCCGCGCCCGCGCCGTAAACCCTTTTTAGACAGAATAAGCCCAGCCTTTACCTGCCCGCTCAGCCCGTTCTCAACAAGCTTTAGGTGTTATCGTCCCCACCAGCCGGCCCTCTGATCCCTACCAAAAACGACCATGCCCGCCAAACCCTCCCGCCCAAGCCGCGCCAAAACCCGAGGCACGCCGAGACCCAGCTCGGCCTCCGCTCCCCCTTCCCGCGCCACCGCGAAGGCCGAGCCCGATGCCGCGACTTTCTTCCTGCCGCCCGCCGCCGTGAAAAGGATGTATCTCCACCGCATCGCCGGCGGTCCCGCCAGACCGCTCATCGTCCGCCGCTACGACGCGGCCTTCACGCTCTCGCACGCCTACAAGGCCTCGCTGCCCGACATGATGGAAGCCATTGAGGCCATCCCAGGCGCGCCCGTCGCCATCCAGCAGGTCGGCATCTCCGGCTTCAAACTGCCGCTTCGCTACCGCACCAAAAATAGAAAAACCGTCCACACCTTGGAGACGAGCGTCACCGGCACCGTCTCCCTCGCAGCCGGACTGAAGGGCATCAACATGAGCCGCATCATGCGCTCGTTCTACGAGCACGCCGACGAGGTGTTCACGCCCGACTTGCTCGCCCGAATCCTCGAAAAATACCGCCGCGACGTCGGCTCACTTTCCGCCCGCCTGCGGCTCGATTTTTCCTACCCGATGCCGCAACGCGCCCTGCGCAGCGGCCTCGTGGGCTGGCAATATTACCAGGCCGCGTTCCTCGCTCGCATCGCCGACGACGGCGCAGTGCGCCGTTTCATCGAGCTCGATTTCGTTTACTCCTCCGCCTGCCCGTGCAGCGCCGAACTCAGCGAACACGCCCGCGACACCCGGGCTGTTTATGCCATTCCCCACAACCAGCGCTCCAAAGCCCGCGTGCTCGTCGAGCTCGCCACTGGCGCAAAGTTTCATTTCGAGGAACTGCAAGCCCATGTGCTGCGTGGCCTCATCACCGAAACGCAGGTGATGGTGAAACGCGAAGACGAGCAGGCCTTCGCCGAGCTTAACGGCGCGCACATCAAATTCGTCGAAGACGCCGCCCGCCTTGTTTATGCGGAGCTCGCGCCCGACGCCCGTATCGCAGATTTCCAAATCGCCTGCTCGCACCTCGAATCGCTTCACTCCCACGACGCCGTCAGCGTCATCTGCAAGGGCGTGCCGGGCGGACTCACCGCCGACTTCGATGCCTTCCGCAGTCTAGTTTGTTAATTCTTCATCCCGCCAAATCTCGTGGCTAAAAAGTCCTCCGCCTCCCGCCGCCGGCCGCCGTTTATTCTCATCACCGGCGCAAGCCAGGGCCTCGGCGCCGCCCTCGCGTTCGCTTACGCGCGCACCTTTCCCGGCTCGAAGCTCGCCCTCGTCGCCCGCAACGCCCGCAACTTGGAAAAAGTCGCCGCCCGCTGCGAAGCCCTCGGGGCCGATGCCCATGGGTTCGTCTGCGACGCTTCCGACGATGCAGCCGTCGCCCGCTTGCCCGCCGCCGTATCCAAAGTCTTCCGACGCACGCCCGATATCGTGGTCAACAACGCCGGGCGCTTCGCCTCCGCGACTTTCGCTGCGACTACGCCTGCGATTTTTGACGACATGCTCGGCGCCAATCTCCGCTCTGCCTACCTCGTCACCCGCGCCTTCCTGCCCGCGTTCGCCGAACGCAAGGCCGGCGACTTTGTTTTCATCAGCTCCATCTGCGGTAAAATCGTGCTCCCCGCCTGCGCCGCCTACACCGTGGCGAAGCACGGCCTCACCGGCCTCGCCGCCGCTCTCCGCGCCGAAACCAAGGGCACGGGCTTACGCGTGCTCTGCATCCACCCGGGTGCGACCGACACCCCCGCGTGGGATGGCTCCGGCGTGAATCGCACCCGCATGATGACGGCCGCAAGTGTCGCCGAAGCGGTCGTCGCCCTGACCTCGCTCGACGCTTGCACCGTCGCCGAAGAAATTACCCTCCGGCCGAGCGGCGGAGACCTCTGAGCGGCGGTCGCGCTTTCAGCGCTTGCGGTGCCTGACCTAGGAGTTTGTTGCACGCGATTCCGAATCGCCGCCGCACCAGCGGCGGCGGTGTGAATACTGCAATCCACCGCGTGCAAGCACGCTCCTCCATGGCCGGAGATCAGTCCTGTTTTTGCATCCAACGCAGAATCACAGACGGCAGATAAGCAGTTCGCGCTCAAAAATCATCTCTTTCGGCAAGTGAGCGTGGAGATCAACAAAGAGCTCTTCGTGGCCGAGAATCTCGGCGCGCCAGGCAAGGCGGTCCACCGTGGTGAGGGTCTCGAAGGTTTCGCGGGGAAAATCCAAGCCGGTCCAATCAATGTCTTCGTAGCGTGGCATCCAGCCGATGGGCGTCTCGCGGGCGCGGGCGCGGCCTTGGCAGCGGTCCACGATCCATTTGAGCACGCGCATATTCTCGCTAAAGCCAGGCCAGATGAAGTGGCCGGCCGCGTCTTTGCGAAACCAGTTTACGCAGAAAATACGCGGGGAGGCATCGAGGCCGCGCTGCATCTTGATCCAGTGGCGGAAGTAGTCGCCCATGTGGTAGCCGCAGAAGGGCAGCATCGCCATGGGATCGCGGCGGACTTTCCCGATGGTGCCGGCGGCGGCGGCGGTCATCTCGGAGCCCATGGTCGCGCCGACGTAAACGCCGCCGGACCAGTTGAAGGCCTGGGTCACGAGCGGCATGGTGGTGGCGCGGCGTCCGCCGAAGATGATGGCGGCGATGGGCACGCCGGCGGGGTGTTCCCAATCGGGGTCAATGGTGGGGCACTGGCGGGCGGGTGCGGTGAAGCGGGAGTTGGCGTGGGCGGCCTTTGCGCCGGTTTCCTTGCCGATGGCGGGCGTCCATTTTTTGCCCTGCCAATCGGTGCATTCGGCGGGGGGCTGATCGGTCATGCCCTCCCACCAAACGCCGCCTTCGGACGTGAGTGCGACATTGGTGAAAATGGTGTTCCGTGCGAGGGAGGCCATCGCGTTGGGGTTGGTTTTGAGTGACGTGCCCGGAGCGACGCCGAAGAAGCCGGCCTCGGGATTAATGGCGCGGAGGTGACCCTCGGCGTCGGGCTTTAGCCACGCGATGTCGTCGCCGACGGTGGTGATTTTCCAGCCCTTGGCGGCCAGAGGGGCCGGCGGAATGAGCATGGCGAAGTTGGTCTTGCCGCAAGCGGAGGGAAAGGCGGCGGCGACGTAGGTCTTTTTACCTTGGGGATCCTCGACGCCGAGGATGAGCATGTGCTCGGCCATCCAGCCCTCGTCGCGGGCCATGGCGGAGGCAATGCGGAGGGCGAAGCATTTTTTGCCCAGAAGAGCGTTGCCGCCGTAGCCGGAGCCGAAGGACCAGATCTCACGGCTCTCGGGAAAGTGGACGATGTATTTATCGGGATTGCAGGGCCAAGGGACATCCCTCTCGCCGGTTGCGAGGGGGCGACCGACGGAGTGCATGCAAGGGACGACGCGCTTTTCGGCTTTATCAATCTCGGCCAGCACAGGCAGGCCGATGCGGGCCATGATGCGCATATTGACGACGACATAGGGCGAGTCGGTGAGTTGCACGCCGAGCTGCGCCATGGGCGAACCGACGGGGCCCATTGAGAAGGGCAAAACGTAGAGGGTGCGGCCGGCCATGCAGCCGGCGAAGAGGCCCTTGAGCTTGCGGCGCATCTCGTAGGGCTCGACCCAGTTGTTGGTGGGGCCGGCGTTGTCCTTGGAAAGGGAGCAGATGAAAGTGCGGTCCTCGACGCGGGCAACGTCGTCGGGGTCGGAGCGGGCGAGGAAGCAGCCGGGCCAGAGGTTTTCGTTGAGTTGAGTGAAAGTGCCGGCGGAGACGAGGCCGGCGCAGAGCGCATCGTATTCCTCCTGCGAGCCGTCCACCCAGTGGATGGCGGCGGGCGTGGTGAGCGCGGCCATTTTCTCTACCCAGCGGAGAAGATGGCGGTTGGTGCTGAGCGGCGCGGCGGGGTTGCGAGTGTTCATGGTAGGCAGGGAGTGGCGGATAATCTTTCTCTCATTCTTTCTCGGGAATGGGTTCGGCGATTAAGCAGCCGGCGGTTTTTAGGGACGGAAAAGCATCGGGAACGGGAATGAGAAAGAGAATGGGAATGATTAAGCCACGATGCGGGACGGCTCGACGTGGACGGCGACATGGGTGATCGCGAGGCCGCCGCCGACGAGGGCGTCCTGCACAGCGTGGGCGATGTCGTGGCCTTCTTTGACGGTGAGAAGGGGATTAACTTCGATGTGGATCTCGACGAGCAAGGCCAGCCCGCTGCAGCGAAGGTGACATTTATCTAAACCCAGCACACCGGGCACAGAAGCGGCGAGACGGCGCACCTCCAAGGTGAGCGATGCGGGCGCGGCGGTATCCATCACCTGCCCCAGCGCACGATGGAAAACGATGACTCCGTTAAAGGCGACGACCACGCAGGCGGCGAGCGCGGCCCAATCGTCGGCGGCGGCGTAGTCGGGGCCGGCCAAGACCGCGATGAGAATGCCAATAAAGGCGGCGGCAGAGGTGAGGGCATCAGCGGCGTGGTGCCAGGCCTCGGCCCCGAGCGCGGTGCTGGCGGAGTCTTCGCCGGCCTTGTCCATGCGGCGGGCGAAGCGCCACTTCACGACCACGATAAGAACCAGCAGAGGCAAGGTGCCCCAGTGCGGGCCTTGGTGCGGAGTCACGATCTCGCGCACAGCGTGAACGCCAATCCAGCCGGCGGCGAAAAATATCACCAGCGCGACGCCGAGCGCGGCGAGCGGCTCAGCCTTGCCGTGGCCGTAGGGGTGGTCGGCATCGGGCGGCTCGGCGGCGACCCGGAAACCAGCCCAGACCAAGAGGGATGAAAAGACATCCATGAGCGACTCGACGCCATCGGCGATGAGCGCGTAGGTATTGCCGAGGATGCCGCCTGCGAACTTGAGGACGGCGAGAGCAAGATTGAGTGCGACCCCGCGCAATACGAGCGCGGCGCCGGCCTCGGCGCGGGAACGGGCGAGAGCATGCGGATCAAGGTGGGCGCGGGCGGGCATCGGAGTGCAGCGGGTGAGACCTTAGCTAATCGCGAACGGTAGCGGAGAGCCACAAGCAATGAGGAGCGTGGAGATACGCTCTTGTGCGCGGCGGGCGGACGGGCGGGATCGGAATAAAGCGGTTGCGCGCCATCGCGGAGCGACAGACCTTGCGCGTATGCAAAAAGCACCGGCGTTAAACGTCATGGGCGGTCCGCTCAAACCCTGTAGTGTAAAACCAATGACAGGGTTTTTTCGCGATGGAACCTGCCACACCTGTGAAGAAGATGCGGGCTGCCACACGGTATGCGTCGAAGTGAGCGCCGGGTTCCTCGCCTGGCAGGCGGCGGCGGGCAACGACCTGACCACACCGCGGCCGGAATATGATTTCCCGGGCCTGAAGCCGGGTGACCGCTGGTGTGTCTGCGCCGCCAGATGGCGCGAGGCGGTGGAAGCTGGAGTTCCAGCGCCAGTGGCGCTGGCGGCGACGCATCAGCGAACGCTCGAAATAGTGTCGCTCGCCATGCTACAAGCGCACGCCGCGGGATGAAAGTTATCAGCCAAGGTCCCGGTGGGGAGGGGTATGCGGTGAGGATTTTTGGCCTATCGCCGGATCCTGAAAATAAGTTGCCCGGCCGCTTACCCCTAAGCGACCGGGCATTTGCTTTCTTAGTTACCCCAAAACTCCTGTTTGCACAGGAGAAGTGAAAAGTGATACCCAGAAGAACGCGGGAAGCAGGCGTTCAGGTCAACCTATTCTTAAAGAAAACTACGCCTAATTTCAGAGTCCCATGGAAAACCCCAACTTAGCAGATGTTTTCAAACTAGTCTCAGGCGCTGCGGAGACGCGACCCAAGGCGTGGTTGCGAGTGACCGGCGAAGACGCGGCGACGTTTCTACAAGGCCAGTGCACGCAAGATGTGCACAAAATGAAGACCGGGGAAGCGCGCTATGCGGTGTGGCTGACCACAAAAGGCCGGGTGCTCGGCGAGAGCCTGGTCTTGCGCGCAGCGAACGGTGACTGGTGGCTATGGAGTGCGCACACTGATGGGGTGGCGTTAAAGGCCAGGTTGGAGGACTTCATAATCGCAGACGACGTGCTGGTGGAGGACCTTGGTGACGGAGCGGACGGCTGGGAGCAGGTGACTCTGGCCGGAGCGCGGGCGGAAGTCTGGTTGCGCGCGGCGCTCCACGGAGTCGAGCCACCGGCGGAAGGCGGGTGGGTGGAACTGCGCGGCGGAGTGTTGCTGGCGGGACGTCGCGGGCTGGCGCGGGTCTGGGACTGGGTGCGACCGAAGGCGGGTGCGGATGCGAGCGACTGGGCGGCGGCGGAGTTAGGCGAGTTGAGCGGCGACGCACTGACGCGGGCGCGCTTGGCGGCGGGCGTGCCGGCAATTCCGGCGGAGTTCGGGCCGACGGACCTGCCCCAGGAAGCGGGGCTGGAGACGGTGGCGATCTCGTTTAACAAGGGATGTTACCTCGGTCAGGAGGTCATGGCCCGTCTGCACGCAATGGGGCAGGTGCGGCGGCGTTTGATGCGCGCCACCGGAGCAGGTGCGGCGCCGGCGGCGGGTGCGAGTTTGCTCGTGGAGGCGTCGGGGAAACGCGTCGGCGAAATTCGCGCGGCGATACACGACGGACACGGCGGATGGCTCGGCCTGGCGATGGTGAATCTGCTCGGCCTCGACGCGACGAAATGCCTCGTGCTCGAAACAGATACCGCGCGCGGCGTGTGCTTGGAGGATGTTTCATGAACGCGACTGAACGGGAACAACTCCTTGCCCTCTGCGCACGCATGGGCGCGACGCCGACGCAGGCGGCAGCAATGGGCGACCAGCTCCTCAAACGCTGCGATCAACTCGTCGCGGAACGCAGCTGGACGCGGGTGCGCGCGATGGAGCACTTGCTCACCGTGCTGGTAAAAGGCCGCAACGGTGAGACAGTGCCCGGCTTCGAGGGCGGACGGCCTCCGGAAGAGTCTAAGCCGAAGGGCCCGGTTCCGCAATAAAACGCAATCCCTTGAGAATTTTAAACTACACCCTGGTCGGCGTGCTCGGCGCGGCGCTGGCGAGTCTGGCTACCTATCGGCTGCTCAATGGCGGCGCTTCCATGACCGCGCCGGTGGTCGAGCCGGTTGTGCTGCGGGAGTTTTTTCCGGCACCGGCGCCAGTGGTATCGACCGGACCCACGGTGGCGGAGCTGGAGGAGTTGACGCGCAAAAACGCCGAGTTGACCGCGCAACTAGCCGAGGAGCGGGCGCGGCGGGAAACGGCCGACCTCACGCTGACTAAAACACGCGAGGATCTCGACGAGCTGCGGCGGCCGATGACAAGTGACGTGCTGAGTTCCTCGCTACGCGCCGAGTTGAAGTCCGGCGAGGTCGTGGTGACGGGCGGCTACAAACTGCCGGACGGCACGCGCCTGTATGCCTTCGTGCAGCCGACGGTGGAGCGGGTGGACGGCGTGGATGTGGTCAACATCGCGAGCACCTTTCGTATGTTATCCGACGAAACCGGCCAGAAGGTCGGCCTGGAAAACCTCGCCACCAATGCCGCCAACACCCTGCAACACGGCGAAGTTTGGGCGGCCGAGGAACAAGCGGCGGTTCTGGGGATCTTGGAGAGCGCGCCAGGGCTGCGCGGAATCAGTTACCCCGGAGTGAAGGTGCCGAACGGAGTGAGCTCGGTGATAGAGGCGGGCATGTTACGACTCAAGGTCACGCCTAAAGTCGGCGTGGATAGCGGGATCTTGGATTTTGAGGTGCGGCTGGAGCAGCCGCAGCAAGTGCAGGCGGACGCGCCCGCGATAGAGCCGGTTGCGACGACTAAATAAGACTGCCCGATGGAGGCAAAATTATGGTGCCCATTGGCGAGGATTTGAGGCAGTATCCTCCTTCATTCACGATGAAAAGCGTTATCGAATTCAAAGCGCGCAAGGGTAAAGCGCCGATCAGCATGTCCACCGCTTACACGCATTGGGAGTCGCGGTTTCTGGCCGACTCTCTGGTAGATTGCGTGCTCGTCGGCGACAGTGTTGCCACCGTTATGGACGGCGAGGCGACGACCTTCGCGGCCACGCCTGAAATCATGGCGCGGCATACCGCCGCCGTCGCCCGAGGGCTCGGCGGCGCGAAGTTTTTGATCGCGGACTTTCCATTTTTAGCCGCGCGCAAGGGCATCGTCTCCGCCGTGGAATGCGCGGCCCTCCTGCTCCGCTCCGGTGCCCACGCAGTGAAGATCGAGGGCGTGGACGGCCACGAGGACGTTATCCGCCATCTCGTCCAATCGGGCGTGCCGGTGATCGGGCATCTCGGGCTCACGCCGCAATCCATGCAGGCACTCGGTGGTTATAAAGTGCAGGGACGGGGCGAAGGGGCGGCGGCGGATTTGCTGCGTCAGGCCAAGGCCTTGGAGGCAGCCGGCGTATCCGGTCTGGTGCTCGAGTGCGTGCCGGCGGATCTGGGCAAGGCCGTGACGGAGGCGCTGGCGGTGCCGGTGATCGGCATCGGCGCGGGACCGCACACCGACGGACAAGTGCTGGTTTTTCACGATATGCTGGGACTCAACCCGGGATTCGGTGCGAAGTTCGTCAGGCAATTTGCAGACGGAAATAAAACCGTGGCCAGTGGACTGGAAGCTTACGCCCGCGCGGTCAGCGAGGGCACGTTTCCCAACCGCGAAGAAAGTTACTGATCCCGCATTTCTCCCATGAATAAGCCTCGCGTCCTGTTTTTGCTCAGCGGTTCCATCGCCTGTTACAAGGCCTGCTTTGTCATATCGCGGCTGGTGCAGGCAGGAGTGGAGGTTCGCCCCGTGGCGACGCCCTCGGCGCTCCAGTTTGTCGGCAAGGCGACGCTCGAGGGGCTGACCGGTCAGGCGGTGTCCACCGATCTCTGGGAGCCGGGCCAGGCGATGGATCACATCAACCTCGCGCGCTGGGCGGACCTCGCACTGGTGGCTCCGGCTACGGCTAATACAATCAACCGGCTCGCGGGCGGACTGGCGGACGATTTGGTCGGGTCGCTTTTTCTAGCATGGGAGCTGAAGAAAAAGCCGTGGTGGATCGCGCCGGCGATGAATGTAGCGATGTATCAGCATCCCATTACGCAGGCCTCGTTGCAAAAACTCGCGGGCCTCGGCGTGCAGGTCTTGCCGACTGACGAAGGAGCTCTGGCCTGCGGCGAAGAGGGCGCGGGACGCTTGCTTGATCCCGAAAAGATTTTGACCCGGGTGCTGGCCGAGCTGGGAACAAAGATTGCGTGAGCGAGATGAATATTTTGCTGACCGCCGGAGCCACCCGCGAGCCGATTGATTCGGTGCGTTATTTGTCGAATATTAGCTCGGGTGCGACGGGTGCGGCGCTGGCGGAGCGGTTAGCGGCGGCCGGGCATCGGGTGACGCTGCTGCACGGCGAGGGCGCGGTGCGACCGGCGGGGGCGAGCGGCGTTGACTGCGTTGTCTTCGGCTCGACCGCGCAACTCGGCGAACGGCTGCGTGCCGCGCTGGGAACGGGGACTTTTGCCGTCGTGATCCACGCGGCGGCGGTTTCGGACTACCAGCCGGCGACAGTAGCAGCGGAGAAGCTGAGCTCCGACGCGGACAACATGACGATCCACCTCGTGCCGACGCCAAAGCTGTTGCCGCAATTGCGCGGATGGTCGCCGAATCCGGTGCGAGTAGTCGGCTTCAAACTCACGACCGGCGCCGGTCCGGCCGAGCGGGCGGCGGCGGTGGGCAAACTGCTGTCACGCGGCGGCTTGGATGCAGTAGTGCAAAACGATACCCTCGATCTGAGCGAGGCGGGCGCGGGGCGGACGTTCCGGCTTTTCGCCGGAAGCGCCGAGGATGCGAGCGCGACGATCGTAAATGGCATGCCGACCCTTGGTGAATGGCTTGTGCGCTGGGTAGATGCAGCGCCGAGGTAAAACTTCAGGAGCTTAATCAAAGCGAGACTGCATCGCGATCCATTCACTCCCCGCGTCAACCCTCCGCCCGCAACGCTTCCAGCGGAGGGCGACCGAGCACGCCGCGGTTCGCCAGTAATCCAGTTGTCACCGTGAGCGTCACCACCGAAGCGATCGTAATCGCCACCGCTTCCCACGGCAGCACCGGCGCCACGCCAAAGACCCGCCACGCCACCACCGCGCCGCCTCCGAGCGCCAGCCCGGCCCCAGCCGCGCCCGCCAGCAGACCCAGCGTCGCCAGCTCCGTCACCAAGGCAGTTCGAACCTGCCGCGCACTTGCACCCAGTGTTCGCAACAACACCGCCTCTTTCACTCGCTGGTCGCGCCCTGCCGCCAACGCGCCGGCCAGGACCACCATCCCCGTCGCCAGGGTAAAGAGCGCGATGAAGCGCACCGCCAGCTCCGCTTTTCCAAAAACCGTGTCGAGCGACTCGATGAACAGCCCGAGATCGAGCAGCGACACGTTGCCAAAGGTTGCGACTACCTCGCGCTGCACTTGGGCGTTTAAATCCGGATCGGCGGCACGGGCGGCCAAAACGTAGAACTTTGGTGCCGCCTCCAACACGCCGACGGGGAACAGCACGAAGAAATTCGGTGACATATTCTGCCACTCCACTTTGCGCAGGCTGGCCACCCGCGTGCGGATGGGCACGCCCTGAACGTCCCACTCCAACTCGGCACCGAGCCCGATTTTGAGATCTTTCGCCAGTCCCTCGTCGACCGAGACCGGCACCACCTCGTCAGCCGCGCCTGTGGCTGCGTAAGTGGATATCCACTCACCCGCCACGACGCTTTCGGTCGCCGCCGGTTGGCTGCGGTAACTTGAACGGTATTCGCGCCGCAAAGTCCAGCCGGGCACGCCCGAGTCGGGGGTTTCCAACACCGCTTCAACCGCGACACCCTTGAGTTTCGCCAGCCGCATTGTGACGATCGGTGCCTCGGCCAGCGCGGGTGCGCCGAGCCCAGCGAGCTTATCCTTAAGTTCATCCAGCTGGTCGTCCTGCACGTCGAAGAACAAAAGATTCGGACGATCACTCACCCCCGCCATCCGCAACTGACCCAGCAACGCGCTTCGAGTGAAGGCAAGGGTGAGGAGCAGAAACGCTCCCAGTCCCAATGCGAGCACCAGGCGAACGGTGTGGTTGCCCGGACGGTGGAGATTCGCCAATCCCTGCCGAATCGGAAAAGGCAGCCCGCGCAGCACCCCTTTTCGCGCCAGCGCACGAACTCCCCCGACCAAGCCCAGTGCCACCAGAGAAAGCGCGCCTGCCGCGACAACTAACCCGCCCGTGAAACCGAGACCGTTGCGCCACCCGCCGGACAACACCACGGTCAGGCCTAGCACCAAAGCCGCGAGCGCGGCTCCCGCAGCCCAGCGAAGAACATCACGACGGCCCGATGCCGGCTCCATCGCCCTTAAAACCGCGAGGGGTGAAACCCGCCGCACCGACAGGAGCGGTAACAAAGTGCAAAGGCCGCTCAAGGCGATCCCGATCACGCCGGCGCGGGCCACTTCGCCCCATTGAACCGTGAAGCCGCCCGCTGCCATAGGCAGAAAATCCTGCACCAAGCCGCCCAGTGCCGCTTGTAAACCCGCGCCCGCCAGCGCACCCGCCACGCTGCCCGCAAAACCGACCGCGAGGCCCTGAACCATAAACACGCCGAGCCCCAGCCCCGCGCCGGCGCCAAGGCAGCGCAGCACCGCAACGGTCGCGAGTTTCCGCCGCACCAGCGCATGCATCGCCGTCGCGACCCCGATTGCCCCTAGCAACAACGCGACCAGACCGGTCAGGCTGAGGAACGCGCCCACGTTCTCCATAGCCTTGCCGAGTTCACGTTTTCGCTCGACCACCGTATCGGCATTCAGCCGCAGTTTACGCAGGGTATTTTTTTCGCGCGTCGCCAAGGCCTCGACGTCGATGCCTTCAGGGAATTTAAAATGGGTGCGATATCGCACCAGCGCACCCGGCCCGAGCAAACCGGTTCCCTCCAGTCCGGCCCGAATAACAAGAACGCGCGGCGAGAGCATCGCCACCGCTGCCGATTCACCCGGGAGCTTAAGCAAGGCGCCCGCGACTCGGAAGTCTTTCCGCCCCAGCCGCACCGTGTCGCCCGTCGCCAGGCCGAACTGTTTCATCAGGGTTTCCTCCACCAGAACCGCGTCACCGCCTGCCAGCGCGGCGTGGGCGGCGGACGGAACAGTTACAATGTCACCATAAAACGGATACCCCGCGTCCGCTGCGCGCACCGTAACCAGGCGGGTGCCGGCTACGCCGCCCTTTACGTCCGGAACGGCCAGCATGGAGGCGAACGTAACCTCGCGCGCCTGTTCGCCGCCGAGGCTGCGGAGGAAGGACTCGGTGGGCGCGTCGGGCGCGCTGCGCGACTCAACCACCAAGTCGGCGCCGAGCAGGGCGCGGGCCTCACGATCGATCGCGAGGCGAATATTTTTAGCCAGCGAACCTGTCGCCGCCAAGGCGGCCACCCCCGCGACCACGGCGAGCGCGGTAAGTGCCAGCCGCCATCGCGACGCCCGGCCGTCCCGCCACGCTAATTTAAAAAGAAAATACATCTAATTGTTATTCTTCCACCGCAACCCCGCCTCGGAGCCTCAGCACGCGGCTGCAGCGCTTAGCCAACTCGGCGTCGTGCGTGACCAGCACGAGCGTGGTGCTTTTTTCGCGGTTCAATTCGAAGACGAGCTCAGTCACCACCGCCGCCGTCGCTCCATCGAGATTACCGGTCGGCTCGTCGCAAAACAGGATTCGCGGCGCGGTCACGAAGGCTCGTGCCAGCGCCACCCGTTGCTGTTCCCCGCCTGAGAGCTGCACTGGATAGTGCGCAATCCGCTCACCCAATCCAACCCGTGCCAAGAGGGCCCGCGCGTCCGCCTCGGCCGCGCGAGTCTCCGCACCCCTGATGCCTCGAAGCTCCAGCGGCACCATCACGTTTTCCAGCGCAGTGAGCGACGGGATGAGCTGGAAATTTTGAAACACAAAGCCCGTGCAGGCATTGCGCACTCGCGCCCGTGCATCCTCATCGAGACCGCCCAGCCCTGCGCCAGCGAGACGAACGTTCCCCGTTGTCGGCTGATCCAGACCCGCGCAGAGGCCGAGCAGGGTCGTCTTGCCGCTGCCACTCGGGCCGACCAAGGCAAGCGTCTCACCCGCGCCAAGCGCAAAGCTCACCGCCTGCAACACGGTCAAGGGACCCGCTTCGGTGGGATAAGTGCGGCTCAGATTTTCAACGACGAGGATGGGATCGGTTTCGATTGGCATTTGGGCAGATTGATTGCGCAGGTAAGGATACACGCCACATTTCGCAATCGCCGCGCTATGAACCTTCGACCGTATCTGCTTCTCGTCGTTTTCGGTCTCAGTTCCATCCTGGCCCGGGCGCAGACGGAATCGCCCCGCACCCTCCTCGTTTTGGGCGACAGCCTTACCGCCGGCTATGGTCTCGATGATCCCGCCGCCCAAGCCTACCCTGCCCTGCTTCAACAAAAACTCGCCGCCCGTCCCGCCACCGCGCAGCGACCTTGGCGGATCATCAACGCCGGACTCTCAGGCGACACCACATCGGGTGGCCTCCGTCGCATGGACTGGATCCTGCGGCAGCCGGTGGACATCTTCGTGCTCGCCCTCGGCGCCAACGACGGGTTGCGCGGCCTTCCGCTCGATCTCATACGCCGCAACCTTCTCGCCATCGTCGCCAAGGTGCAGCTCAAAAACCCCTCCGTCCGCGTCGTGCTCGCGGGGATGAGGATGCCCACCAACATGGGCGACTACTCCATCGGCTACGAACGCCTCTTCTCCGAACTCGCCCGCGATCAAAACTGGACCCTCGTTCCCTTCCTCCTCGAGGGCGTCGGCGGCGTGCGTGAATTTAATCAGGCTGACGCCATCCACCCGAACACCGCCGGCCACAAGATCATAGCTGAAAACGTCTGGGTTCATCTGAGTCCCTTTCTGTAAGACTGGCCTGCATTTTTCGTTTCGTCTGTTTGTTTGAAACGGCGCTCATCGACCTGTTTTTGATCCTTCCGGTTTTCGCTGGAAATGAGCAGGCGCCCACCATCTCTCTGCCGCGCTCTTCGGTCAGGAACCCGGCTACGACGATTACTGCGGGTTTCCCGACCCGCTGGGTTTGCTGCAGAGCTACTCCGCCTGACTCAGGCCAGCATCTGCTTGAGACTGTCGAGGTCCATGACCGCGGCGAGGCTCTCTTCTTGGATGACGGCGTTGGCCAAGGCGGATTTTTCGCGTTGGAGGAGGCGGATTTTTTCCTCGACCGTTCCTTGGGCGAGCAGGCGGTAGGCGATGACGGGCTTGGTCTGGCCGATGCGGTGAATGCGGTCTATCGCCTGCGCCTCGGCGGCGGGATTCCACCAAGGGTCATAGAGGATGGCGTAGCTCGCGGCGGTGAGGTTCAGGCCGAAGCCGGCGGCTTTTAAGGAAAGCAGAAACACTGTCTTGGTGGGGTCGCTTTGGAACGTATCCACTAATTCAGCACGGTTCTCAGTCGAGCCTGTGAGCAGGAGGTGGCCGATGCCTGCGGCGACGAGGCGTTCGCGGATGATTTTTAACATCTCTACGAATTGGCTGAAGACGAGGACCTGGTGACCCTCCTCGGCGAGCTCCTCGACGCGCTCCATCAGAGCATCAAGCTTCGCGCTGGGCATGTCCGCGTGGTCGGGATCAATGAGCGCGGGATGGCAGCAAATCTGGCGGAGTCGAAGCAGGCTCGCGAGCACGTGGAAACGCACCGCGTCGAGGGCGCTCTTGGTCTCGACTCCCAGGAGCTGGGCACGGGCGCGTTTGAGTTCGGCGTCGTAAAGGGTGCGTTGTCCGCCTTCGAGCTCGACGATAATCTCGTCCTCGGTGCGCGGGGGCAGATCGGGCGCGGCCTGGGCCTTGGTGCGGCGGAGGAGAAAATGCCGCACGCGGCGGTGGAGGCGGGCGAGAGCGGCGGGATCGGCCTCGTGGTATTGGCGGCGGAAACCGGGCTGGTCACCGAGGAGGCCTGGCTGGGCGAAGGCGAAGAGGCTCCAGAGATCGGCGAGGCGGTTTTCGATCGGTGTGCCGGTAAGCACGAGACGGTGACGGGTGCGCAACGATCGCGCGGTGACCGCGACCTGGCTTCCGGGGTTTTTGATGAACTGGCCCTCGTCGAGGATGACGGCATCCCACTGCTCGGCGCGGAACTGCGCAGCGTTGAGGCGGAGCTGGGTGTAGTTGGCGACGAGAATGCTCGGGCCGGAAGTGGCGGTAGGTGCGGCGGCGCCGGTTTCGGGCGTGTATGCAGTGATGGCGAGCGAAGGGGCGAAGCGCGCGGTCTCAACCAGCCAGCCGTGGGTAACGCTCTTCGGGCAGACGACGAGCGCGCGGAGGGGGCGGGCGGAGGCGACTGCTTTGCCGGTATTTGAAATTTCATATTTGGGATTTGAAATCTCCACCGAGAGGTGGAGCAGCCAGGCGAGGGTTTGCACGGTTTTGCCGAGGCCCATGTCGTCCGCGAGCACGCCGCCGAAGCCTTGCGCGGAGAGATGGGAGAGGAACTGAAAGCCTTCGAACTGGTAGGGACGCAGCGTTGCCTTCAGGTCGGCGGGCAAAGCGGCGGGCGGCAGGGCGGCGATGCGGGCGGCGCGGTCTTGCAGGGCGTGGACAAGCAAGGTGTCGCGCGCGGCAAGGGCCTCGGCTTCGAGCGCGAGTTGCAGGACGTGGAGACGGTGTTTGACGGGACGACCGCCGGCGAGCACATCGTCCACCCCGAGCCCGAGGCGATCAAGCGCGGCGGCAGAGGCTGCATCGGTGGCGACTTGGGCAGAGACTTTGCGCCAGCCGTGGCGCGGGAGGTGCACCCATTTGCCACGGGATTTTAAGAGCAAGGCGATTTCGTCGGCGCTGAGGGTGGTATCGGCAATGCGAAGACCCACGGTGAGGTCGAACCAATCGTGATTGGCTCCCGGTGCAGCATCCACCGAAAGGTCGAGCTCCGCCTCCAGCGGCACGCCCAGCAGGCTGGCGAGCTCGGGTGAGAGATCAACGTCGAGGGCGGGCGGTAGATTTGAGTGCCAGGCGAGAAACTCGTCGGGGAAGTTGTCCGAGACCGGGCGAGACCAGGATTCGGCCCAGCCATCCCAAGTGAGGCGGAAAGAGCCGAGGCGGACGCAGACGGCGCGAGCGTCGCCAAGGTCGAATTCGAGGGCGGGCTCGCCCGGGAGACGGGGCGGCGGAGCGGCATTTTTAGCCCAAGCCCAGCCGGAGGCGCCGCCGGTCCAGTGTTGTTCGCAAACGGGCTCCTCGGAGCGGGCGGCGAGTTGCAAGTGGAAGTCGCGCTCAAGGCCATCGGGCGCGGGCGCGAGCCAGCACTTTACGTGCGGACGCAAGCGGATGAGCCGGACCTGGGAGGCGAGGCCCTTGGGCAAGCGGAGGCCGGCGGCGCGCAGGCGCGGAAGGAGACGGGAGTCGGAGAGCGCTGCGACAGGGAGCTTGGCGGACGGACCGGGGGGCGGGCCACGCCAGACCCGAGAGTCAAAAAAGTAGAGCGGCTCGGGGCGGAGGGCGACGAGCTTGGCTGGCTCGGCGATACGGCCATCGGGTGCGACGAGGCGGATGGTGAGTTGCGCAGAATCAGTCGCTGATTCGATTGCCTCCGGCACGAGCGGCGAAGGCTCAATGACGAGCGGTTCGCCATCGGGCATGGCGAGGGCGGGGCGGGCGGCGGTGGTGCGGAGAACGCCCTCGACCACGCTCTCAGCAAGGGCGCTGCGGGGGTTGAGTGTATTGGTGCCAGCGATACGAAACTCGGCGGAGAGGGCGGCGCCCAATGCGGCTTCGGCTGGGGGCAGCGACTGGAAATCGGCGGGGCGGAGAGTGGCCAGCGCGACCAGCCATTTCTGCGAGGGAACTTTCCAAGGTTTGCCCGCGGTGGCACGGGTTTCGAGAAACCAGCGGCCGGTGATTTCCAGCCGCAAGCGAAGACCGGCGAGCCCGGCGAGCGGATCGGGGCGGGCGGCGGCGGCCTCCTCCGGAGAAGGGAGCGCACGGAGCCAACTGGAGAGCTCGGCCTCAAGGGCGCGCGACTGGACGGAGGCGGCGTCGTTCGCGGGCAGGGCGGCAGCGAGAGAGGTGGTGGCGGCCTCGCCCGGATCACGACCATCACGGGTGCCGCCCTCGACATCGGCGATCCAGGCAAGCCCGGTGGCGTAGGCGTGTTTGCAATTCTCGCCGACAGGGCACGAACAACGGCAGGTCCAGGCGCCGCGAGTGTAGAAAAAAGTGAGGCCCAGGACGGTCTCGTCTTTGACCTCGGCGTTGAAGTAGTGGTCGGCGGCGGAGCGAACGGAGAGCACCGAGCCGGCCTGGAACAAGTCGCGCCCGCGCTGACGTGCAGCGGGCGTGAACTCGTCGAGGCGGAGACGGAGCGCGGCGACCGCCTCGGGCGTGCGGACGCTGCGCACGACGGGCGGACGGGGACGGGAAGTGGCCATTACGCGGACTTAATAAACCTGCTCTTCCAGAAGAGCAAAGAGTTCGGCCTCGGTGATGCGGCGTTGGGTCATGGAGTCGCGCTCGCGAAGGGTGAAGGTGTCGCCCTCTTTCTCGATGGTGTCGAAATCGATGGTGACGCACCACGGCGTGCCGATCTCGTCTTGGCGGCGGTAGCGTTTGCCGATCGCGCCGCCCTCGTCGTAAAACACGGCATAGCGACGCTGGAGTTTTTTGTGCAAGGCCTGGGCGCGGGCAACGAGCTGCTCCTTGTTTTTAAGCAGCGGGAGGACGGCGACCTTGACCGGGGCGATGCGCGGGCTGAGCCGGAGGACGGTGCGCGTCTCGGTGTTGCCCTTCTCATCGGTCACCGGCTCCTCGGCGTAGCCGGCAGTGAGCACGGCGAGGAAAATGCGGTCGAGGCCGACGGCGGGCTCGATGACGTGGGGGACGAATTTCTTCTTGGTGACCTCGTCGAAAATAGTCTGCGGCACGCCCGAGGCGGCGGCGTGCTGGCCGAGGTCGTAATTGCCACGGGCGGCGATGCCCCAAAGCTCCTGCACGCCGAAGGGGAACTTGAACATGATGTCCGTTGTGCCCTTGGAATAGAACGCGAGCTTCTCCTTGAGGTGATCGTATTCGGAGAGGTGCGTATCCGGAAGGCCGATACTCTTGAGCCAGTCCTTGCACCAGTTGATCCAGTAACGATGCCACTTGGCCCAGTCGTCGTCCTCGTGGATAAAGAACTCCATTTCCATCTGCTCGAACTCGCGGGAACGGAAGATGAAGTTGCGCGGAGTGATCTCGTTGCGGAATGACTTTCCGGTCTGGGCGATGCCGAAGGGGAGTTTGACGCGCCCGGTGTCCACGACGTTTTTGAAGTCCACGAACATGCCTTGCGCGGTCTCCGGGCGAAGATAGGCAACGGAGGAGGCGTCGGTCATGGCACCGACGTTCGTCTGGAACATCATGTTAAAGGCACGCGGCGGGGTGAGGTCGGGGTTGCCGGTGGCGGGGGAAGGGATCTTAGTGATCTCATCGGCGGTGGCCTCGGTGAAATCCTTAGGCTGGACGGGAGCGAGGGCGCCGGTAATCGCCTTTTTGCGCTTAAAAAGTTCGGCGGCGGCCTGGAGTTCCTCGGTGGTTTTTTCGGATTCGAGGGCGGAAACGTAGCCGTGGGTCACGCCATCAATTACGATCGGGGCGAAGAAAAGCTGGTCGGCGCGGTAGCGGTTCTTGGAGACCTTGCAGTCGACGAGCGGGTCGGAGAAACCGGCGACGTGGCCGGAGGCCTCCCAGACCTTGGGGTGCATGATGATCGAGGTCTCGATGCCGACGACGTCGTCGCGGCGGCGCACCATATCAGCCCACCAGCAGTCGCGGATGTTCTTCTTCAACTCGACGCCCATGGGGCCGTAGTCGAAAAAACCATTGAGACCACCATAGATCTCGGAGGACTGGAAAACGAAGCCGCGGCGTTTCGCGAGGGAAACAAGGGCTTCCATGAGGTTTGCGGGTTCCGGGGCGGCGGCGGGCGAGGACATAAACGATCACACTAGCGGAAGTGTCGCGTCGCGGTCAATGGCGCGGACGCGGCAGACGTGAACAACGACAACCGCGCGCCGCTCAGGGCCGAGCCGGAATGGCGGGATGCACGGGAATGTGAACCTCGTAGCGCTTGAGAAAGCCGGGCATGAAGGGGCTGTTCCAATAGACGGCGTAGGCGGGGCCGTCGGCGACGAGGTCGGGACGGGTGGCGAGCCAGGCGAGGGCGGCGGCGCGCGCTTCCTCAAAGTGCGAGCGCGAGTAGCCGCCGCGCCCGCCATGGCTGACGACGAGCTGCTCGGGACGAGTTAAAACCACAACGCCCTCCGGAAGAGTTTTCGGCGAAGCAGGTGCCCCGGAGGTATTGTCGATCATTGATTGACTAGTAGATTGGGGAGCCGCTTCCGCACCGGTGACGGCGGTGGGGCCGGGAGGGGCGGTGCGGGCAGCGTTTGTCGTGGGGGTGACTGGAGGCAGATCGGTCTCGGCTTTTGCGCGTTCGGTCGCGGCGATCCAGAAATACATCGCGCTGGTATCGCCGACATGGGCCTCCACCGGGGTCGTCATGGCGATGTCTTTTCGCTGGATGTAGCGGAAGAGTGGCCGGAAGAGGTCGCCGTTTTTCTCAAAATAGTCGCCCTTGGCTTCGCTGCGCACCAGCAAGCCGGCGGGCAAGGTTTTGAGTTCAGTTACACCGGATTCGGTGGCGGGAAAGGCAGCGGAGGCGGACATGGCGGTGAAAGGGAGCAGGCAAAATGCGGTGAACAAAAATAAGGCCACGAATCCGGCGCGGCCGCTCACAGGCGCGAACCACGATTTGGGCAAGATTGTGAAAAAGCGCATGAAGTAACCGTGGGCGTTTCGTGGAAATTAGCAAAGCCATGGACGCCCCGGGAAGGAATCCACGCCGCCGGATTCCCAGAATCGAAACGACTCCGTCGCTCCGCTACGCTCGATCCCGCGTCGACGGCGGACAATTCAAAGGGGCCAAGGTGTTAAATGTTAACAAGGGCCGACAAGGCGATGGGGTCTAGCGGTCAGGGGCTCGGTTTTGACTGAATCTGCAGAACGGGGTGGGCGAATTTTAGACCTGTCCATGGTTATGCTTCGTTACGCCCATGGTCGCGCTCTCCCCGAAAGTGCTGCGAATTATATCGAAAAACCTTAGGCTCCGAGGGCTTCGCTGGCCTCTCGGGCGGCTCGATCCCGGGGATAGGGGCGAAGGAAGGCGGTCCAGTAAAGCGCGTTGATCGCGTAGGGCACGGTGACCATCCAAAGCATCAGGCTTTGCAGCCCGATCTGGTCGGCGAGGCGTCCGGCGGCGAGCGACAGCACCCCCGCGAACATCCCTTGCAGAAAAGAGAACAACATCGCGAACGCCGTGGCACGCGCAACGCCGGGCACCACGTGCGAAACCATTGGAAGAACAACGCCTGAGAAACCAATGGAGCCGATGAGTCCGAAACTGAACAACATCACGAAGGGAAGCGGGCCATGGCCCCAATCCACTTGGAAAACCAGAAAACTGCCGACGGAGAAAACCGCGAGGTAAAGCTGCATCAGGATGACGCGGCCGCGCGCCTGGAAACGCCGCTCGAACCAGTCACCCAGGAAACCGCCGAGCACCGAACTGAGCATCCAGCCACCCGTGAAAGCGCCCTGAAGGTAGTTGGCGGCGGCCGTCTTCCAGCCCCGCACTTCGACAAAAAACGTCACCATGAACGACATCATAACGATGCTGGTGATAAAGATGACGCTGCCAGCGAGCAGGCGGAAGGTGGGTATTTTCCAAAGCGCCAGGCAATCGCGCAAACTGAAGTTAGCCGGTGTCGGCGGCGCCTCGGGATCAGGTTCATCATCGGAGCCAGCGGTAGCTTTGCCAGCGCCGCAGGGGGCGGGAGCGGGCTCGTCCACCCCGAAATAAATTGCGATGCCACTAAGCACACTGAGCGCGCCCATGGTGTAGAGACCCAAGCGCCAACCCTCGGGATCGCGGGCGAAGTAAGCGATGAGCGGAGTGAGCGCGAGAGAACCGAAGGAAGAAAGGCTGCGCAGCCAGCCGTAGGCTTTGCCGCGCTCGTGGTTTTTAAAATGGTCGGCGATTAGGCCGTTGGCGATGGGCTCGCCGGCGACGGTGCCGATGGCCCCGATGGCGTAAAGGATGAGCATTTGCTCGAAGTTTTGCGAAAGGCCGACGAGGCCAGTCCAGACACCCCAGCAACCAGTGGCAAAAACCAGCACGCGTTTGCGACCCCAGCGGTCGGCCACCATGGACCAGACCGGGCCGAAGATCATGCGCGCAAAACGCGGAATGGCGGCGAGCAGGCCGAGCTGGGCGAGGGTGAGGCCAAGCGAGGCGCGGATCACGGGGAACAGGTTGTTCATCAACCCGGACTCGGTGTCGTCAATGGTGCGCGAGACGGCGATGGTGACCACAGATCGCCAGCGATTTGGCGGACGCGTTGCGGGGGCGGTGGGGGGCATGGGAAGATGGGTGGGGTGGAGAGAGACTGGAGCTAGTCAAAAGCGGCGCGCGCTATCGGACACATCACGAGAGGATATTCATCCTGTGTCGCAAAGGCAGACACCGCCTCTGCCAACGTTTGCAACCAGCGTTAAATCGGCTGTCTGGTCGCAACGTTTCATATCAGACGCCCCGACGTTTTACACTTTTGATAATCAAGGGGTGACCGACCTCCGTGTCGGTGAGGCTCGACGGAGCGAACGGGGCCGGAACCTCCGAAAGTCTAATACAGGTTATGGTGTGAAACCAGTTAAGGAATGAAATGAGACTTATGGTAGAGCCCCGCAGGCGGGACCCTACCTCGGAGCTTAAGTATCGATTCAAAACATAAATGCCCTACGCATCCAGGCGAAGCGCACGGACATCGGTTTCAGAAGGCGAACGGGATGTGTGTTTGCCCAAAATTTTTCCACAGGGGGCGGGGAACTCTTCGCCAGGCCGGAGGAGACGTGCGGCCCGGCGGCGTCTGGTCGGCTCCTTCCTAGACGACGGCGCGGCGCGACACTTACTTCCCGAATAGTTTTTTGACTCCGTCCAGCGCTCCCTTGCCTGCGTCCTTGACGGCCCCACCCACGCTCATGCCGCCATCCAGCGCGGAGCCTCCCATTTTCAACGCCACATCGGCCGTTGCCGAGCCCAGGTTTGCAGTCACAGCGCGCAAAACAGCCCCCACAATCTGGTCCGGCGTGATACCGCCCTCGGCCACGCCGAGATCGGTAATCGTGATCGGAGGCATCGGCACGCTCACCATGGCCTTACCGATGCCCATGGACACTTTTACGTTTTGCAGCCGAAACAACTTGATCGCGAATTTCAGTTGTTTAGCCGGTTTGCCATCAGGCTTGGCCGCAGGCGTGCTTGATTCGCTGCCGATGTTGGCCTCCACCTGCCTGAGCAACGCGTCAATGTTACTGCCGCCGAGGAGGCGTTTCTCGTAAACGAGTTCAGGACCGTCAATGAACACCTCGTTCACCACAATGCAGTCCCCCAGCACCGAAAACGGCTGCACGCTGCCGCGCACCTCGCCGAGGTAAAACGCTTTGTCCGAAGACCACCCCTCCGGGTTGCCCACGAAGAGCCCCTTCAAAGTGCCGCTGCCCGTCAGTGGCGAAATTTTAGCCCCGTCCAACGTGACGGTCGTGCCCGTGATTTTCGGGCCGAGGGTATTGACCACCTTGGTAACGATCGGGCCGAGGAAGAACCCGATACCGACCAACGCGATCACGCCCAACAGTGCCAGCACGACAAACATCTTGAGTAGTATTTTAAGCATGAGCCCATCCAATCTAAACCCACCGCCTCCGCCACTTCAAAAACCCTCCGCTTTACGCCCGCCCGACGAAGCCTAGTCATCACAAACTAAACAAAGGCGCGCCGCAATGGGAGCACCAGCCAAAGCGCGGCCACGCGGCTTTACCGCAGGTAAATGACCGAAGTCCGCAACCCTCGATCGCGCTTCAAAGCCGATAGGATTTGGCCAGTTTGTTTTGCCTGCCCTCCCAACTCCGCATTTAACCGCACCTATGCTCGAAGGTGATTGGCAAATTCAAAGCGTGGACTACGGCGGCGAAGCCCTGCCCGACCGGCACGGCCAGCTGCAAATTCTCGCCGGTCGTTTCTCGCTCCAGATCGCCGGCACTCCGCGCCAAGTCGGCTCCGTGGAACTCGACCACGCCGCGGAACCAGCGCCCGCGCTCGACCTCGTCTGGCACGAATCCGGGGCCGAAACCCGCCGCCTCCGCGCGATCGTCCGCGTGCGCGGCGAGTTGATGCAATTCTGCTACTACCCAGACGCCGCCCTTCCCCGCCCCGCCGCCTTCGCGTCCACGGGGGTGCCCCCAGCCATCCTCGTCCGCTGCCGCCGCGTCAATCCTGCCGGATAGTCTTTCTCTTACACCTTCTCCCTCCGGGTTCCGTCTTCCTCCGCCTAACCTCGTTCTCATTCTCGTAATCGTTCTCGTTCTTGACCGAACCCGGCCTCGCATCGCCTCAAATGCCCGAGAAGGATAACGGGTAAGAGGACGGGAGCGATTTTCCACGTCTCGCTGCCCCCGCCCCGCCTTTTCGCTTGTCCCCGCCCGTCTCCGGCAAAAGGTGGGCCCGCACCTCACGCACCATGGCCACCGCCTATACCGAAGCTTCGATCAAAACCCTCTCCCCGCTCGAACACATCCGCCTGCGTCCCGGGATGTATATCGGACGCCTCGGTAACGGCGCCCACCCCGAGGACGGCATCTACGTCCTGCTCAAGGAGACCATAGATAACTCCATTGACGAGTTCACCATGGGCCACGGCAAACGCATCGAGATCACCCTCTCCGAGCGCACCCTCACCGTGCGCGACTACGGCCGGGGCATCCCGCTCGGTAAACTCGTGGACTGCGTCTCCACCATGAACACCGGAGCCAAATACGACTCCGAGACTTTCCAAAAAGCCGTCGGCCTCAACGGCGTCGGCCAGAAGGCAGTCAACGCCCTCGCCTCCTCCTACCGCGCCCAGGCCGTCCGCGAGAGCCAGACCAAGATCGCCGAATTCGCCGCCGGCAAACTCGTCAAGGAGACGAAAATCATCAACGCCCCGCTCGGCGAGCGCAACGGCACCATCATCACCTTCACGCCCGACATCGCCCTCTTCGGCGAGGAGTTCAAGTTCCGCACCGAGTTCATCGAGGAGATGCTCTGGAATTACGCCTTCCTCAATCGCGGGCTCACTCTCACCTTCAACGGCAAGTCCTACAAATCCGACCACGGTCTCAAGGACCTCCTCACCAAAAAACTCACCGGCGAGCCGCTCTACCCGCTCATCCACCTCGAGGGCGAGGACATCGAGGTCGCCCTCACCCATGCCGGCCACTACGGCGAGGAATACTACTCCTTCGTGAACGGCCAACACACCACCATGGGCGGCACCCATCTCGCCGCTTTCCGCGAGGCCCTCGTGCAAACCTTGCGCGGCTTTTTCAAAAAGGACTACGACGCCGCCGATATTCGCCAGTCCGTCGTCGCCGCCATCTCAATCCGCGTCCAGGAGCCGGTCTTCGAATCCCAGACCAAGACCAAACTCGGCAGCGCAGACGTTGGCCCCGGCGGCCCGTCCGTGCGCAACTTCATCAGCCAGTTCCTCCAGCTCCAGCTCGACAACCATCTCCACCGCAACCCCGAGACCGCCAACGAACTCAAGCGCAAGATCGAGGCCAGCGAGCACGAGCGCAAGGAGCTCGCCGGCATCCGCAACCTCGCCCGCGAACGCGCCAAAAAAGCCTCCCTTCACAACCGCAAACTCCGGGACTGCCGCGCCCACCTCGGCACCAAGGATAAACGCGGCGAGGAGAGCTCCCTTTTCATCGTCGAGGGCGACTCCGCCGCTGGATCCCTCACTGCCTGCCGCGACGTCCACACTCAGGCCGTCTTCTCCCTCAAGGGCAAACCGCTCAACACCTACGGCCTCACCAAAAAAGTCATCTACGAGAACGAGGAATTTCACCTTCTCCAGAGCGCCCTCAACATCGAAGAGGGCATGGACACCCTGCGCTACAACAAGGTCATCATCGCCACCGACGCCGACGTGGACGGCATGCACATCCGCCTCCTGCTGATCTCGTTTTTCCTAAAGTTTTTCCCCGAGCTCATCATTCAGGGCCACCTCTTCGTGCTCGAGACCCCGCTCTTCCGCGTGCGCAACAAAAAGGAAACCCGTTACTGCTACTCCGAGGCCGAGAAACAAGCCGCCCTCCACAAACTCGGCCAGAACGCCGAGATCACCCGCTTCAAAGGTCTGGGCGAAGTGAGCCCCGGCGAGTTCAAAGACTTCATCGGCGAAAACATGCGCGCCGAGAAAGTGACCCTCGAACAACTCCACAGCAGCGACCAGCTCCTCGAGTTCTTCATGGGCAAGAATACCCCGCAACGCCAAGAATTCATCATCGCCAACCTCCGCGTGGAGAAGGATCTGGTCGAGGCGTAAGGCTTATCTTTATCTGCATTTTATTTGTGCGTTAAATAATCGAAGATCAACGTAACTTGTTTTATTAGAAGCTAAGTAAGCTTGCTTTTAATTACAAATAACTGTGCGTTTAAGCGGTCATGCCAAGGCTGCTTCAACTCAATCCCTCCTCACTCACCCTGCTCCTTCAAGCGCAAGGGCCCATGAGTGCCCAAGCCTTGGCCGCAGCCGCAGGAGTAGATCGTTCGCGGGTTTCTCGCGCTGTAACCGCATTTGCCCCGCACATTATTCGCCTGGGCACCACTCGGGGCGCGACCTACGCCCTCCGCCGGTCCATCCGCAATCTCGGCGACACCTTTCCCCTCCGCCGCATCGACGCCACCGGCCGCGCACACGACTGGGCCGAACTCGCCGCCCTCCACGGCGGTTGGCGCCTCACTTGGGCGGACGCCGCACGCCCACCCGCCTGGGCGGGCGAAATCTGCGCCCTCGGTGGTTTTTGCGAAGGTTTCCCGTTTTTCCTCAGCGAACTTCGCCCCCAAGGCTTCCTCGGCCGCGCCGT
This sequence comes from Akkermansia muciniphila, assembly GCA_945898185.1. GTDB lineage: Bacteria > Verrucomicrobiota > Verrucomicrobiia > Opitutales > Opitutaceae > IMCC26134_A. The sequence continues at coordinate 68,858 of CAMDHP010000003.1, forward strand.
CGGCCGCACCTTGCCGCCGGCGCTAGGGCTGTCTCCCGACCCGCGCGAGCGGCCGAGCGATGACGACACCCTCGTTTACCTCGCCGCCGAGGGTGATGACCTGCCCGGCGACCTGCTCGTCGGTGACGCCATGCTTCGCCGCGTCCAAGACCGCCTGCTTCACCCACCCGCCGCCCTGCCCGACTCCGAGCGCGCCACACGTTACCCTGAACTCGCCACCGCCGCCGCCTCATCCGGCATCGCCGGCTCATCTGTCGAAGGCGAACAACCCAAGTTACTCGCCAGCCTTGCGATCGAGGCCGCGCCCACCCCCGTCATCGTCAAGTTTACCGACGTCCTCTCCACCCCCACCGGCCGTCGCTGGGCCGACCTACTGGCCGCCGAAGCGCACGCCCTCACGCTTCTGCACGCGCTCGGCGAGGCCCACGCCGCCCCGCGCCTGCTCGACGCCGGCGAACGTCGCTTCCTCGAGACGCCGCGCTACGACCGCGCCGGCCCGCACGGGCGCCGCGGCGTCGTATCCCTGCGCGCACTACACGATGCCTTTGGCGGCCCCGACGCCCACCCCTGGACCGCCGCCGCCGCGAATCTGCGGGCGCGCGACCTTATCAACGACGCCACGCTGCGCTCCATCCGCCTGCGCCACGTCTTCGGCCGCCTGATCGGCAACACCGACATGCATTTCGGCAACCTCGCCTTCTGGTTCGACGACACGCTGCCCTTCCGCCTCGCCCCCGCCTACGACCAGCTCCCCATGCTCTGGGCGCCGGCACCCGGCAACGCCACTCCCACGCCCGATTTCGCGCCCACCCTCCCCCTGCCCGCCGAGCGCGAGATCTGGCAGGAGGCGGCAGCTCTGGCCGACGAGTTCTGGCAACGAGTCACCGCCGACTCGCTCGTTTCGCGGCCCTTTGCGGCCATCGCCACCGCCTCCCTTGCCACCGTCCGCCGCCTACGCGCCGTGGCATGAGGCGGAGGCCGAAATCATCGGGCAAAGACAGGTTACGCCAACCCCCGGGTAAAATATCCTTTGGCAACGCAAAGTCGCGAAGACGCAAGGGGGCAACGACCTCGCACTGAAGCGCTCTTCTGCTTATCTCCGCGCTTCTGCGTCTTTGCGTTAAAGTCTGAAAGAGAGGACAGATTGGTATTACGCCGAGGGGCCGCTCTCAATCTCGTTCACCGCGAAGTCTCGCGAAGGTGCGCGAAGCCGAATCAAAAGGCTACCGTCCGTCTCCCTCTGCGCGCCGCCGATCTTCGCGTTAGCTTGGGTCGTCTGCGCGTTAAAAAACCTCGTCGGGCGGAACTCAAATTCCTCCCTGCAACGAGTCTAAAACGGCATTGGAAAGCACCGATTGTGCGGATGATCGCGGATCCCAGACGCCGCGCGCCGTTGCCGGATAA
>CAMDHP010000004.1 GCA_945898185.1 Akkermansia muciniphila
GACCTCATTCCGCTAAGCTGGGCTTCCTGTCTACTTTGGGGTCGTCGCACTCATACTCCGTGGCGCTCGCCTGAAAGTCCACGATGGGGTTGCTTGTTATGCCCAGTTTGGGGTTGCACGGAAGCGGACATCCAAGCGGTGCTTTCCCGAGGTGGCACGCTCTACTTTGAAATTCAGCCCCCCAAGCAAAATCTGGCGCGGACATCTTCGGGTGTCCGCGCTTTTTGTTTAGCAGGATACTAGCCCCTTCCGATACCTCGCGCTTCAGCGATGCGCCTCAGGTTTATTAAGCCGGATACCGCGATTAAAAAGCATCGTGACGTCTTTTTTGCAGGTATTGGTTTTCATCACCCAACATACTGTCCCGCCCTACATCAAAAATAGCCACGGTTTTATTTAAAATGCTCGAGGGTAAAAGCGAAGCCGCTGGAGGCCGATCCGTGTTTGACCCGATAAAGCTTCAGTGTGTCGGTTCATCGCGTAGCCTTTTCGGGTATTTTGCGGTTCTCACACGGAATGGAACAAGACTACCCCTAATATGACCTACAACTCCTGATTTCTTTGCTGGGTAACGATGCCGTTTGGTGCCCCCACGGAGAGTCGAACTCCGCTTTGGTGGATGAGAACCACCCGTCCTAACCGATAGACGATGGGGGCAAACCCAATTGAATTGCGAAGATTGCGTCGGGCTTGTTCGCGTCAAGCCTCGGTTTCTCAAAATCCGTTTTTTAAAAAATATCAAAGTAGTCTAGCGTTGACCCTGTCTCACGCGTCGGGTGTTTTTCGCGGTTATCCCTATGCAGGAAGTTTCTCTTATTTCCCTCGATGCTCGTTTGCAAAAACAGATCGAGAATGCCCAGGTCGCGCTTCAACGCGGCAACTTCGATTACGTGGTCGAGATCACCACCACTGTGCTGGCCCAGGAGCCCGGCTGCGTCCCGGTGCGCCGCCTCCAGCGCGCCGCCTTGCTACGCCGCGCCGAGACAAAGAACAAGTTGATGTCGAAGGCAATGGGCTCTGTCACGATGGCGGGCTTCATGTTCGCCAGTAAGAAGGACCCGACCAAGGCCTTCGAAAATGCCGACAAGATGCTCCACGCTGATCCCTCGAACGTCGGCGCGCTAAAAGCCTTCGGCGAAGCGGCAAAGTCTCTTGGTTTGATGGAGACATCCGCTTTTGCTTGGGAGTCCATCCGCGCCCTTCAGCCAAAGGATCACGATACCTTGGTCGCGCTGGCCAACGCCTACATTGACGCCCGTATGCACAAGGATGCGGTGCGCGTGGCGGAAGATTTGCTCAAGCTTCGTCCTCAGGACGGCGATGCGCTTTCTCTCATGCGTAAGGCCTCGGTCGCGCAAACTATGGACAAGGGCAACTGGGAGTCGCAGGCCTCGTTCCGCAATAAGCTCAAGGACGAGAATCTCGCCGTATCCCTCGAGCAGGCCGCCAAGGTCGTTACCTCAGCCGAGATGACCGAGAAACTGATTGATGAGGCCAAGGATCGCCTCGCGCAGCAGCCCGATAACCTCAATCACTTCCGCACCATCATCGAGGGTTACCGCCGCATCGAGGACTCCGCGTCCGCGCTGGAATTCGTTAAAAAAGCCCGTCTGCTACCTGCTGCGGCCGGCGACGCCACCCTTGAGAAACTCCAAGGCGACCTGACCATTTTGGTGATCGATAAACGGGTTAAGTCACTGGCCGCCCAGTCCGACGCCGCCCCGGAAGACGCCGCTTTAAAGCAGGCCGCCGATGCAGCCCGCGAAGAACTGGCCAAGGCGAAACTCGAGGATGCCCGCGCCTACGTGGAGCGCTACCCCAACGACTACGCCGCCCGTTTCACCTTGGGCTCGTTGCTTTACGATGGCGGTGATTTCCAGAATGCGATCGCGAATTTCCAGCAAGCTCTCAAATCGCCCAAGGTCCGCATCGCCTCGCTGGGCGGCATGGGCAAGGCGCTCAAGGCTCGCAAAATGTTCGACCTCGCGGTGCAGCAATTCCAGACTGCGAAGTCCGAGTTGCCCACGATGGACGACCTCAAGAAAGACGTTATCTATCAACTTGCCGAGTGCTACGAAGGCATGGGCAAGCGCGAAGAGGCGATCACCGAATACAAGCTGATCTACAGCGAGGATATCGGCTTCCGCGACGTGGCGGACAAGATCAACGCCTTCTACTCCGCCAGCTGAGTTTAGGTTGGAAATCGCGCCGGGCGGCCCGGCAGCTCTGCCGGCTCGGGGCCGCGTTCCTTTGAACGCGGCTTTTTTGCGTAGGCCGCGTCTTATCCTGCATCGAGCCAACTGGCCAGGTGGGCGTCGTCGGGCACGTGGGTGCCGAATTGGTATTCGGGGGCGAGGAGGGAGGCGTAGGCGGGATCGGCGAAGCGGCGGCAGTGGAGAAGGACGCGGCAGCGCTGGCCGGGGGCGCGCACGAGGCGGCCGAGGGCCTGGTTTACCTTTTGCAGGCCGGGCACGAGGTAGGCGCGGCGGAAGGCCTCGGGCGCGGGCACGTGGCGGGCGAGCGCGGCCTCGCGGGCGCGCTGGAGGGCGTTGAGTTCGGGCAAGGCGGGGCCGACCACCATCGCATGGGTGATGCGGCCGCCGAGGTGATCTATGCCCTCGGCGAAGCTGCCTCCGAGCACGAAAACGAGGATGTCGGCGAGGGCGAGTTGTTCATTAATCCAGGCGGATTGGGTGGCGAGGTCGGCGGCGCGCGGTTGGAGGGCGCAACGCAGCGCGGGGTGCTCGCGGTCGAGCAATTCTATGATTTTTCCAGCGTAGGCGTAGCTGGGGAAAAATACCACGACAGGACCGGCCGATGCCGCACGCAGTGTGGCGAGCGTTGCGGCGGTGGCCGGGTGGTGGCTCTCGCGGCGGCGGAAAGTGGTGTCCACGCGGAGGTCGAGGGCGACGTCGTAAGCGTGGTCTCGCCAAGGCGCGGCGGGAGCGAGGAAGTTTAGGATTTTAGATTGAGGATTCAGGGCTTCCGGCGTGGCCGCCAGCCCCAGCGAGGCCCCGAATACCTCAGCCGGGGGCGGCGTTGCGGTGGCGAGGATAACGGCGGCGAACGCGCGTAGTTGTTTTCCAATGACCGGCGCGGCGTCGAGGCAGGTGAAGCGCAGTGCGGCGGCGGTGGGGGACCAGAGGAGTTTTTCCAGCGAGTGGTCTTCCAGCCAAACGAGCAGGGCGGGCAGGCGGAAAAGCAAATCGGCAGAGGGCGGAGCGAGTGCGGTGTGGTCGGGCGGGTGCTTGGCTAGGGCTTCATTGGCGGTGCGGAGCGCGGAGGCGAAGTCATCCTCGGTGTCGAGGTCGAGGGCGTCAGCGGCGGGCAGCGCGGCGAGCAGTCGCCAGAGGGCTTCAAGGGCGCGGCGCATTGGCCGGGCGGTGTCGTCGGGCAGCTCGGCCAGCAAGGCGTGGAGCTCATCGGCGGCGAGTGCGTGCGAGTGGGCCTCGGCGACGCGGGCGGGCAGGTGGTGGGCCTCGTCAATGAGGAGGAGCGTGGTGGCGGGGTCCCACGTGGGTTGCTCCACGAAGACACCACGGTTGGCGGGGGCGAAGAGGTAGTTGAAGTCACCTAGCCAGACGGAGCAGTCGGGAAGGGCGGCGCGGGCGATCTCGTAGGGGCAGACCTGCGCCGCGAGGCCGGCGGCGCGCAGGGCCGGGAGGTCGCGGGCGTCGGTGGGGAAGAGGTGGAAACGGGCCAGACCGGCCTCGCGGTAGCGGTGCAGCAGGTCGTGGAGAAAACGGCAACGATCGCGGGTGCAGTGGAAGACGTCGTTGATGCAGTGTTCGCGTTTGGGGCGAAGATTCCAAGCGGAGAGCTGCGGCTCGGCTTGGTCGGAGGCGACGGCGGGCGCACCGAGCATGGATTGGAGCGTGGTGAGGACATGGAGCTGGCCGGTGGATTTGCCGGTGAGGTAAACGACGCGGTTGGCGCGGCCGGAGCGGAGGGCGGCGAAGGCGGCCTCAAGGAGCACGCCGGTCTTGCCGTAGCCGGTGGGGGCGGCGAGCACGACAGGCGTGGGGGGCGCGGCGTCGTCGCCGGCCGGCTTGAGCGCAGTGGCGAGGTCATCGAGGATGTTTTCCTGACCGGGGCGGGGGGCGGAAAAGGCGGGGTGCCAGGTCAGTTGGCGGAGGCGTGCGAGGGTGGCGTGGCGTTGTTCAAGGAAATCGGCGACGAGCTCGAGGTGGGCTTCGGTGGCGGCGAGATCGCGATCGTTGAAGGCGACAGCCTGCTGGAGACCGGTGCCTGCCTCAACGAACACGAGCTGGCCATGGAAAGAATTCCCCTGATTGATGAGCTCGCTCAGCAGGACGTAGAGACCGAGCTGGATGAAGTGCGAAGGGTGAGCGGTGCGGAGATCGAAGATTTCGCGCGGGAGTTTTTCGACGGTGGTTTTGATCTCGCGAATGAGGTAACCGGAGTCGGTGAAGTGGAGCTGATCCATCCGGCCATCGAGCTCGAAGCGCCAGCCGCGACGGGCAAGGGTGCCTCGAACGGCGACCTCATGCTGGCATCGAACATCCTCTGTGCCGGCGGCGGCGCGAAGTTCGCGATGCCAGTGTGAGCCGATCTCCATCCGCCAGCGGGTGGACGCGCCGTCTCCTGCGGCGCGAGGGCCGGTGGCGAAGGTGGCGAGTTCGCTGACGGCGAAGCGGGCGAGACGGTTGGCGTGGTCGAGGATCAAGACGGAGTAGGCGGCCAAACACCGATTGCAGGGTTGTGCGCCGATGCAAGGGCTTGCGGTTGGTGAAGTGGAGTGAGAGCTTATGCCAGCTGGATTCCAGCGCGCGCCCCATGAGAACTGACCATCGAGAGACCGTGGTGATCGCCGGGGCCAGCGGCTTCGTAGGCCAGGCGATTTGCGCCCAGCTGGTTAAGCGGTTTCGAGTGGTGGCGTTGACGCGCTCGCTGGCGCACGCGAGGCACAATAAGGATGAAGCGGGGATTGAGTGGCGCTTGTGCGATATGTTTTCCCTGCTTGAGACCGAGGATGCGCTAAAAGGGGCGGACTATGCGGTCTACCTGGTGCATTCGATGCTGCCCTCGTCACGGCTTAAGCAGGGAAGCTTTGTAGATTTAGACCTTATTTTGGCGGACAACTTTGCCCGTGCGGCCAGGCTTCACGGCTTGCGGCAAATCATCTACCTCGGCGGTTTGATCCCGAAGGGCACGACGCTTTCGCGGCACCTCGCAAGCCGTCTGGAGGTGGAGCAATCGCTCGGTTCGGGCTCGACTCCGGTGACGGCACTACGGGCCGGTTTGATTGTTGGGCCCGGCGGATCCTCGTTAAAGATTCTCGTGAGCTTGGTGCATCGTCTGCCGGTGATGTTCCTGCCCCCGTGGGTAAACAGCCGGATGCAACCCGTGGCGATTCAAGAGGTGGTGCGTGCGGTGGATATTGTGATAGGCGAGGCGAAATATTTTGGCGCGAGCTTTGATATCGGCGGTCCGGATGTGCTGACCTATCGCGAGTTGTTGCAGAAGACCGTGCGCCTGTTGGGAAAGCGCACATTGATGGTGAATGTGCCGTTCCTTTCGCCGGGATTTTCCAAGTTCTGGGTCGCCTTTTTCAGTAGATCGCCACGCAGCTTAGTCGGGCCACTGGTGGATAGTTTGAAGCATGACATGCTCGCCGCGCCGAATCCATTGCTCGCCACGATTTCGGTTGGCGCGATGAGCTTTGAGGAGGCGCTCCGGCATTCGCTGGACAGCAAAAAACAACTTGTTCACTCGCAACTCGACCGCGTTCGGTCGAGCGATTTGCGGGTGATGCGAGCGGCCAAGCGGGTTCGTTCGGTGCAGCGCCTGCCGCTCCCGGAAGGAATCTCGGCCGCTTGGGTGGCCGGTGAGTATTATCGCTGGTTGCCGCGCTTCGTCTGGCCATTTCTGGAGTGCGTGGTGGACGACAAGACGGGTCGCTGCCGTTTTTACCTTGGTTCGCGGCGCCTGCTGCTGCTTGAGCTCGCCTATTCACACAAACGCAGCACCCAAGACCGGGTGCTTTTCTACATTACGGGCGGTCTACTGGCGAAGGTGCATGATAACAAAAAAGGCCGCCTCGAATTCCGCGAAATGCTAAACCGCACCTGCGTTTTGGCGGCGATCCACGATTTCACGCCAACGCTACCTTGGTATCTTTACAATCTGACCCAGGCGATCACCCACTTGATTGTGATGCGCAGTTTCGGACGGCATCTGGCGCGGCAGCGGGGCTGACCGGCGACGCTCGGGACTGCGTTGCTTCGGCAGAAACCGACTCTAATCATCTCATTGCCCGAAAAAAAATGCTCATGAAAAAAACCTTCATCATCCTCGGAATCCTCGGCGTTCTCGGCGTGTTTGCGCTCATCGCCGTGGTCGCAGCCGTCAGCAGCTACAACGGTCTCGTCAACCTGCAGCAGGGCGTTGATGCCCAGTGGGCCCAAGTGCAGAACGTTTTCCAGCGCCGCGCCGATCTCATTCCGAATCTCGTCAACACCGTCGCTGGCGCGGCGAACTTCGAGAAGTCCACCCTCACCGCCATCACCGAGGCCCGCGCTTCGGTCGGCAAGATTACGCTCGATCCGACCAAGGCTCCGACCGACGCCGCGCAACTCGCCGAGTTTGAGCGAGCCCAGGGCAGCCTTGGTTCCGCTCTCTCCCGACTGCTTGTCGTCTCGGAGCGCTACCCCGATCTCAAGGCCACCGGCAATTTCGCGACCTTGCAGGCCCAGCTTGAGGGCAGCGAAAACCGGATCGCGGTCGAGCGAGGCCGATTCAACGACACCGCCCTTGCCTACAACGCCGCGATCAAACGCGTGCCCGCCGTCTTTTACGCCGCGATGTTCGGCTTCAAGGAAAAGCCCTATTTCGCCGCCGCGCCCGCCGCTCAAAACGCGCCCGAGGTGAAGTTCGACTTCTCCGCCAAGCCGTAACCGTGCGTCGCCTGAGGCTGACGTTTTTTTCGCTGGTTTTGGGGTTTGTTGTGGTCGTCTCGCATGGGGCCGAAACACTGCCGCCTAAACCGTCCGCGTATTTCAACGACTACGCCGGGCTCATCCCTGCCGCGAGCGCCCGTGCGCTCGACTCCCGTCTCGCGCAGTTCGAGCGCGAGACATCGAACCAGATTGTCGTCGTCGTGTTCCCGCGCATGGAATCGAAGTCCTCGGTTGAGGACTACACCGTGCGCATCGCCCAGAACTGGGGCGTGGGGCAGAAGGGCCGCAATAACGGTGCCGTGCTTTTCGTCTTCATGGCGGAGCGCCAGCTTCGCATCGAGGCCGGCTACGGGCTTGAAGGAGCGCTGCCTGATGCCATCTGCCTCGCCATCATCACGAATGAACTGGCCCCGCGTTTTCGCGCCGGTGATTTCGCCGGCGGTTTCGACGCGGCCATCACCGGAATGATCGCCGCCGCGCGCGGCGAATACCGAGGAACCGGCCGCATCGCTGGCGATCGCTTGCCATCCGGCACCGCGCGCAGTCGCCAGCAAGGCCTGCCGCCCTGGATGGTAATTGTGCTCTTTTTGGCCTTCGTGGTCGCCAGCCATTTTCTCAAACGCCTCAACCCGCAGAGTTCGCGCTACGGTGGTGGTAGGGGCTGGTCATCCGGCACCGGTTGGAGCTCGGGTGGCGGAGGCGGTGGAGGAGGTTTTTCTGGCGGTGGAGGCAGTTTTGGTGGCGGCGGTGCCAGCGGAAAATGGTGACACTCATGAACTCCTTTGAAACCCAACTTGACCATGTCCGCATCGGCCGCGCCATCGTCGCCGCCGAGTTGCGAACCTCGGGCGAACTGCGCGTCGTCGTGCACCAATATCCGGCGATGGATGCCCTTGCCGCCGCCAAGGACGAGTTCTCCCGTCTCGGGATGAATTGCACTCGGGAGCGTAACGCCGTGCTCATCTTGGTCGCGCCGCTCTCGCACACCTTTGCCATCTACGGCGACGCCGGTATCCACGCCAAATGCGGCCCCGCGTTCTGGGCGGAAGTCGCGGGTGCGATGAGTGAACACTTTAAACGCGAGGCCTTCACCGAGGGTTTGGTTTACGCATTGGAGCGCGCTGGTGAGTTGCTTGCTGTTTATTTCCCTCGCCGCTCGGACGACCGAAACGAACTCTCTGACCACGTCGTCGAGCGCTTTCCGGTTATTTGAAAACCTTCGGGGTGAGGGCCGATTGAGCTGCCCGTGGGAGCCGCCGTTTAAGCGCGAAGTCTCGCGAAGGTGCGCGAAGCTAAACCAAAAGACCGCGGTCCGGTAACCCCTGCCGATCTTCGCGTTACTTCGGATCGTCTTCGCGGTAAAAAAATCCGCCCGGGCATGGCGGCAAGTTCGCTTGATCTTACCAAGTGCCGGCGACGAAGCCCTGGATGGCCTTGATGGCAAAAACGCCGGCGTTTTTGGTGAAGTGGGCGGCGAAGCAAGGGAGCAACGAGCGGGCTGGGTTCCAGGGGGCGAAGCGGCAGGTGTAGAACCAGAGCGAGCCGGCGAGCACGGCGGCGAAGCTGAACCAACCCTTGGCGGTTAGGGTGAGCGCAAAGCCCTCGTCGTCCCAGTTCCATAGAAAGGGGTGGATCAGGGCAAAGAGGAGGGAAGCGCCGATGATGCCGCAGAGAAGAGCGGTGCGGCCGCGGTTTTCGACGACGAGGAAGCCGCGAAAAATGATCTCCTCGATGATAGCGGCGATCAAAGTGTAGATTCCAAAAAGGACGGTGATCTTTGATTGCTCATCGTCGAGGCCGAGGGCGATCTCGCCGCAGGTCTCGGCGGCGAGAATGAGCGCGGCCCCTGTGGCGGCAATCCAAAGTGCCTTGCGCGGCACGGCGGTTGCACCAGGAAAAGGGTTAGAGGAGGGAGCGGGGATGGCGGTGTGGGCGGCGCGGTAGTCCGTCCACCAGAGATAGGTGACGTAGAGTCCGGTGGCGATGAGGCACAGCTGCAGCCAAGGGTTGTCGTTCATGCGGGGCTGGAGCGTGAGGCTCGGCGGAGCCTGGGCAATCGCGGAGTGTTGGGGGCGCGGACGGTCGGGCCGTTTGCGGGGGAGCGGTATTTTTAGAAACGCCCCCGTGCTGGGAGTTGCGCCCGGCTAGTTGAAGGTTATCGATGGTTAAGCCTGTATTTTCCATGCAACCGCCCGCCGCTCCGCTTACCGCAGTTCCTGTCCGCGATTTCGCCGGAGTATTCGCCCGCGTTCAGCCGCACATGGCGGCCTTGGATATTTTCCTGCACGCGCAACTGGAGGCCTTCGAGCCGGAGATCCGCGAGATGGCGGATTACTGCATTGATACTTCAGGCAAACGAATCCGCCCGGCGCTGGTATTTTTTAGCGGCTGGCAGAACGAAGCGACTGTCCTGCCCGCGCTCGTGCAGGTAGCGGCGGTGGTAGAGCTCGTGCACCTCGCGACTCTTGTTCATGACGACATCATGGACGAGGCGGCGCTACGCCGAAGCCGGCCCACCGCGGCTAAAAAATACGGTCCTGAAGCGGCGGTGCTGCTCGGTGACGCGCTCTTCGCCCATGCGCTGCACTTGGCGGCGCGCTTCCCGACTACGGAAGTCTGCGCGGCGGTGAGTGACTCGACGCGCAAAGTCTGCGCGGGGGAAATCGTGCAAACCCTGCGCCGCCGCAGCACGGCGATCACGCGGGCGGACTACGACCGCGTGATTGATCTTAAGACAGCCGAGCTTTTCCGGGTTTCGTGCGCGCTTGGGGCGCGGCTCGGTGGTTATGGCGACGCCTTCGTGGCGGACGCGGCGCGCTTTGGACGCTCGCTCGGTATCGCGTATCAGATTTACGACGACCTTGCGGATTTTTTTGGACGCGAAGTGCGTATCGGCAAGACTCTGGGCACCGACCTGGCGAGCGGGAAACTCACGCTGCCCCTGTTTTTATTGCGCGAGCGTTTACCGGTGGCGGAGCGGTCGAATTTGGAGGCGGAGCTGGAGGGGCGTCAACCGGCGCAACTTGCGCGACGTTTGGCCGAGATGGGGGAATTTTCGATTTTCGAAGCGGTGCGCGACGAGATTGAGAGCGAGCTCGTGCTCGCCGAGGCGGCGCTGGCCAAGCACCCGAGGCTACCGCCTAGCGAGCATTTGGGAGCGCTGCCTCAGGCCTTGCGCGCCCAGATCGGGGCGCTGCGGTAGGCGCGGTCAAATCGGTTCGGCGACGCCGCAGTGCTCGATTTGGTATAGGGGCGATCTTGGGTCAAAAACCAAATCGCAATTCGCGGCCTGATGGAAGGTCAGGGCATGTTGACGGCGGCTAGGAGAACGGGGGCGAGCGCGTGGCAGTCGGGAAATACGCGGTCTGCACGTGTGCCGACCGCGATCAACTCGGCCGCGGTGTGGGTGCCGGTGGTGACGGCGTAGCAGGCCGCGAGGCCCCCGCGCCCGGCGGCGAGCACATCCCACGGCGAATCGCCGACCAGAACGGTCTCGGCGGCGGTGGTGTTAAACAAGGCCAAGGCGTGGGCGGTGAAGGCGGGGTCCGGTTTGAGCCACGGGGTATCGGATGCACCCAGCACCCCGGCGAGGAACGGATCGAGGCCGAGGTGAGAGCATACGCGACGTGCGGAGGAGCCGTGCTTGTTGGTGAAAACCATCAAGCGCGCACCGGCGCCGCGGAGGGCCGCCAGCAGTTCCAGGGCGCCTGGGAAGAGCACTGCATCGTCGAGCATGGTGGCGTCCCAATAGGAGCGGTAAACAACCAGGGCCTGATCGAGCAGATGGCGGTGGGTGGGGCCGAGGATTTTGGAAATGGCATCGGGTAGGCCGCCGCCGACGGCGCGCATAACCTCTTCGCGCGTGACCTCGGGCAGACCGAAGTGGCGTCGCACGTGGCAGTGCGAACGGTGAATGGCGGCGAAGTGATCCAGGAGAGTGCCGTCGAGATCGAAGAGCACGGTGCGTATGGGCATCAAGCGAGTCGAAGGGGGCCCGTCGTGCGCAGCAAGCCTCCGTCACGGGGTGCCGGTGGCGGGAGGTTTTGCCCGACTAAACCCGGATTGGTTTCTCACGGCCGGGCATCGCGAGGTGACGGCGATGCCCGACACGCTCACACTTGCGACAACTGGCTGATGGAAAAGCTGCGCGGCGGCTGGCGAAGCGCCGGGCCGCGTCGGGTGAGGCTACCTTTTCAGCTGCGCCACGATTTCGGGATTGGCCGCGAGGTGGCTGGTCAGGCGTTCGAGCGCGTTGAGCGTTTCGCTGCTGATGTGATGCTCCATGCCCTCGACGTCGCGGAAAATGACATCCTCCGGGAGATCGAAGAAACGCAGGAGCTGGGTGAGTAACTCATGCCGGTGGGCGATTCGCGCCGCGACAACCTCGCCGGCACTGGTCAGGACCATGCCACGGTATTTCTCGTATTTGACGAGGCCGTCGGCATCGAGCCGTTGGACCATGGTGGTGACGCTAGCCTGGGAGATTTTGAGTTCGGCGGCGATGTCCACCACCCGCGCGTAACCCTTGGTTTTGATCAAGGCGGCAATGCGCTCGAGGTAATCCTCGGCGGCGGTTGAAGTCCGCGGGAGGAGTTCCGATGCGGACGCGGCGGATGTGTCAGGGAACGGCTCGCTCACGGCAGTAGACGCGGCGATGCGTGCGTGGAGTGGGAGATGCGGCGGCTCAAAGGCCAGCGCGCTCTGTCTTGAGAATCTTTTCGCCCTTGGCGACGACGCGCAGCATCTGGATCGCCATCCAGAACACGCCGGTCACGCACAGGGTCGTGTAGGTGCTGAAGATGAGAATCATGGTGGTGTTTTCTGACATCACGTGACTGCGGACGAAGTAGAAAATGAGGGCGAAGAAAAGTGCGCAGAGCACGAAATCAACGGTGATTGCGGCGGTGTTGAAGCCAGCGGACTTGGACTGAGCGGTCGGCGACGAAGACATGATTTAAGGAACTCAGGCGGGCTTGGGCGGGTTGTCGAACCGTTTTTTTTGATTGTCGGCTGCGGCGCCGATCGACGGATGAGACGGGTCGATACAAAGGCGGTGGAGGATGCCCGCCGGGGCAGCGCATTCACAGCCATATCCGCCCCTTTGGTTGATCAGATAATGGCGTTGGCCTTGATGACCTCTTGATACCATCTAGCGCTGAACTTCGGGGTGCGTTTCTGAGTCTTGAAATCGCAATACACGACGCCGAAGCGGCGGGCATAGCCATCCTGCCACTCGAAGTTATCCATGAAGGACCAGAGGAAATAGCCCTTCACTGGAACGCCGTCGGAGATGCCGCGACGAAGTTCGGTGAGGTAGCAACGAAGGAGATTCATGCGGTGGAGATCGTTGACCTCCCCCTTCACTGGCGGGGCGTCGTCGTAACCGGAGCCATTTTCGGTGATATGGATGGCTTTCACGCCGTAGATCTCGGCGACGTAGCGCGGGCCCCAATAGAGCGATTGCGGCACGTGTTTCAGCCAGGGCGAGTCGGCGACGGGGAAGGAGGCGGGAAAGTTAATTTGCTCGGGCTTTCCGCCCTTTCCGGCGCGCACGAAGGTGCCGGTGTAGATGTTGAGACCGAGGAAATCGGTGGGCAGGCTTATGAGGTCGAAGTCGCGTTTTTCGAACTTGGCGGCGTCCTTGCCTACAAGTTTACGGTAGGCGGGGCCGTAGCCGCCGGTGTAGATGGGATCGAGGACGCGGGCGTTTTCGTGGATAAACTGGGCGCGGGCGGCGGCGATGTCGGGGGCGGTTTCGGTGAGCGGGACGGAGACTGAGCAGTTGTCCGTCAGGCCTACGCGGGCGCCTTTTCCGCCGTGTTCGCGCACGGCGCGCACGCCATGGCCGTGGCAGAGGAGGGCGGTGTGGTAGGTCTGGTTGACCACCTGCTCGGTGCAAGAGAGGCCGGGGGCCTTGTCGTGGCCGCCGTAGCCAAGGCGGGTGAAGCAGAGAATCTCGTTGAGAGTGATCCAGTTTTTCACCCGGTCGCCGTAGGCCTTTACGATGGTGTCGGCGTAGGTGGCGAAGGCGTCGGCGGTGCGGCGATCACGCCAGCCGCCGAAACGCGTCTCGAGGGACTGGGGCAGATCCCAGTGGAACATGGTGACCCACGGCGTCAGGCCGTGTTTGCCCATGGAGGCGAAAAGCCGGTGGTAGAAATCGAGACCCTTTTGGTTCACAACGCCATCGCCATCAGGGATGATACGGGGCCAGGCCAGGGAGAGGCGGTAGTGCTTGGCGCCGAGGGAGGCCATGAGCTTAAAGTCTGCGGCGTAGCGAGTGTAGTGCTCGCAGGCGACGTCGAGAGTGTCGCCATTGTGGACTTTGCCGGGAGCGCGGGAGAAGCGGTCCCAAATGGACTCGCCTTTGCCATCGGTGAAGGCGGCACCCTCGATTTGCGGTGCGGCGGCGGCGAAGCCCCAGACGAAGTTTTTTGGAAAGGAAAGCGGGCGGGCTTTAAGCATGATTGAGAGCGATTGGTGAATGAATCAGCGAATCGGGCGGCGTTCAAGGCGCGGGCGTGCTTTTGGCTCGACGATCTCGGCGGGCTCCGGGCTTACGTAGGCGGCGGGCGCGAGGAGCTTGCCGGTGCTGGTTTGCAGAGTGCCGTCAGGTTGGGTGATTACATCCTGCACACGGTAGGGAGTGCCGTCGGCGTGTTGGAGGAATTTCATCCACTCCGGCTCGTGGAAGGGGCGGCTGCCGCGGCGGCCGAAGACAACGGTCTGGCCACCGGTTTCGTCCACAACGCGATCGCGGTCCAAGCCGCGGGAGACGGCGACGGCGGGGCCCTTGGTGGGATATGTGGCGATGAGTTTGGGTCTAGGCTCGGGGGAGAAACCCATGTAGTTGGGCTGGTTCTCGGGGCTGATGAGCTGAACGACGCGGAGACCGTTTTTGCCGTCGGCGACGAGGCCGAACATGGAAGCGTTGACGGCACCGATCTGGATGGCGCGAGTGTCGTTGAGCTGGCCGTCGGCGGTGAAGTGGCTGTGGAGACGCGGGGAGGCGGGGTTTTTGATATCGAGGATCGCGAGACCGGCGGGGCCGTCTGCGACATAGAGATAGGTGCGGGCGGCGTAGAGGCCGGTTGCGTGGGCGAGGGGGAGCGTCGCGATGAGGCGTGGCGAGAGCGGCGCGGAGAGGTCGAAGACCTTGACGCCGTCGGCGTCGGTGACGAAAGCGTGCTGGAACTGGACGGCGATCTTGCGCGGATCGCGCAGGACACCCCGCGCGGGCGGAGTGGTGAGCTTGGGGTGGAAGGGGTCGGTGACGTCCACCACGGCGAGGCCGGCGGCGCAGACGACGTAGAGATTGGTGCCAGCCATGTAAGCATGGGTGGCGCCGTCGAGGGCGTGGCTGGGATTAAAGCGGACGACATCTTTTTTCTCGTCGAAGAAGTTATTGGAAGGATCGCCGTCGAGGAGTGTGGCGGCGAGGACCATGACGAGGCCCTCCTCGCGGTCGGTGACGTAGAGGAAGCCGTAGTTGAGGCCGATGGGCTGCTCCTGGTTTTCGGGCAGACGGATACGCAGCGGATCGAGGGCGAGGGTGGAGGGGGAGACGACGCTCGTGGCGTAGCTGGTTTTCACATACAGACGCTGACCGAGCGGCGAGACGGGGGCGGTGGTGATGCGTTCGGAGAAGGCTTTGTTGTCTACATTGGCTATGTCAAAGACGATGAAGCCGGCCTCGCCGGCGGCGGCGTAGAGATACTCGCCGCGCTGGAGAAGATCGAGAATCTCGCCGCGGCCATGGTGGTGGTGGGCCTCGGTGAGGACGGAGTTGCGCGCGACATGTTCAGCGTGGTTGCGCGGGTAGGCGAGGCGCTGGAGGTGGGAGCCGATGGCGGCTTGCGGCTCCTCACGCTCGGTCCAGACGACGGCCTCAAGGCCGGCGGAACCCGAGGCGACGTAGGCGTGGCGGCCAAAGAAGTTGACCGTGCCGGTGCCGAAGCCAAGGAGCTGGGTCATCCAAGCGTGGTTGTCGTTTGCGGTGGAAAGGTGGCAATCGGTGCAGCCCTTGGTGGTGCCGACGGAAGACGTGGTGTGGGGAAAGTGAGGGTTGAAAGCCTGGCCGGAATAGCCCTCGGAGGAGATGGTTTGCTGCTGGGAGTAGATCCACTCGCGGTTGGAGTTTTGGGAGCCGACGACGACGGCGGAAGAAGAGCGCAGGACGGCGAGGCGCTGGTCTTTGTAGGTGGCGTCGAGGCCGAGCATAAAGACATCGTCGCGGACGACCTGCGGGTTGTAGGTGGCGTAGAAACGCGTGGTGGTGCCCTCGAATTTATTACCGGGGACCTTTTGATTGGCCTTGAGCGGGAGATGGCAACCGAAGCAGGAAGTCGCCCAGGAAGTGTGGCAGATTTGGCAAGAGATGTTTTGGTTGGCGTGGGCGAGGTCGTGAGGTGCGGAAGCCCGCCCGGCGGCCGGGGCTATATCGGCGGAGTCCGAAGGGCCCCAGGTTTGACCATCGCGGCGGAGGGTCTTGGCGTAGGAGCTCTTGGGGTTGTAGTGGGCGCTGGACGGGTCGATGGAATCCATCGTTTGCGGGACCTCCCAGGCGAGGTTTTTGTCCATCATGGACTGTTGAAGGAGCTTTTTGCCCTCCCAGCGGAAACGCGGGCCGAAAGGCGTGGTGCCCTCGGCGAGGTTATTGGGGAGGACCTGGCCGTTGACGACGCGACCGCCGTTGCCGGAAGTGAGGAGGGTGGGGCGTTTGGCGATGGTGCCGTGGCAATCTATGCACTCGATGGCGGTGACGGCGCGGGGTTCGGCGTAGAGCAGGCCGTTGCCATGGACATCGGTGGTGAAATGGCAGTCCACGCACTGCATGCCGCGGGCGAGGTGGACGTCCTTGAGATGCACGGCTTTTTTGAACTTATCGGAGTCGGATGACGGGATGATCTTGTCGTCGAGGGTAAGCAGGTTGCCCTCCTTGTCCTTTTTGAAGACGGCGCGGAAGACCCAGCCGTGGCCATGGTAGTCGGCGAACTGGGTTTCTTTGAGCTTGGGGTTGAGTTCGGCGACCTTTTCGAGGAACGCGGGATCTCGCCAGAGACCGCGGGCGGCGGCGGCCTCGGGGGTGCTGGTGTTGAGGGCGACCTCATCGGAAGGGGTGGGGTCATGCTGCTCCTTGGGATACATGAACTCGCCATCAGATTCCTGGTCCCACCACGTGTATCCGAGAAACGGATTCACGAAAAGATTACCTTGGTGCATGTGGCAGTTCATGCATTGGGAAGACGGGATGGAGCGGGTGAACTGGTGTTTGATCGGGTGGCCCTTCTCCTTTTTGGAGATCATGGGATCGGCGGAGAATCCGAGGCCCTGGTGGCCATATTTGGCCCACGGGCCGGAGTTGGTGGGGGAGCGATCGTTGGCGTAGGGGACGTGGCAGGCGGTGCAACCGGAGGAGCGGAAGTCGCCCGGGTGGTTGTTGGAGCCCATGAAATCGAGCATGGGATCGTGGAGGCGGGTTTTCTGGAGATTGAGGTAAACGGGATCTATGCGGTTGTTGGTGCCGAGGCCCCGCTCGGAGAGACGGCGGGCGGGGCGGCCGGGGGGCTCGAAGGCGTTGGGGTTGCCGAGCTCGGTGATCTTTTCGCCGCCGCGCTCAAAAATACGGAGGATGTTGGACGGCTGGCCGAGGGCGAAGCGAGGGAGCGGCTCGATGAAAGGTAGGATGCCATGGAGGAGCGTCATCTCGGGTGTGACGGGGATGGGGGATTCGAGGCGGAGCGGGACGCCATCGGCGCCGTAGGCCTGGCCGTAGCGCGGGTTTTTGTGCGGGGTGCCGCCGTTGTTGTAGAGGGCGGCGCCCCAGAGCATGGCGCCGTGGCGCATGATGGAGTGGCCGACGTGGGCGTTGATTTCGGCGTGGCAGGGGGCGCAGGTTTTTTCGGAGATGCGGAGGTCGCCGGGGTTGACGAACTGAACGAACTCGGGGGACTCGTGATTGAGGAGGACGGAGGAGTCATTGGGGTTGGCGGAGGAAACCCAGAGCTCGGGGTGGCGCGGGGCGACGTGGGCCTTGCGCATGGTGAGGCCGGGAGTGGGGTCGCCGCCGTGGCAGTCTATGCAGCCTAGGACGACGTGCGGGCTGGCGTGCATGTCCTCGATGTTGGCGTGGCACTCGATGCAGCCGGCGGATTTGCGGGCGGCGGCGGCGTGGGATTGGTCAATCAGGGAAGGTGCTGGCGGATTTGAGATTTCAGATTTGAGATTGGAGGTGCTGGAGTCGGAGACGGAGGTGGCCGGGCCAGTGATGGATGCGGCGGGCGCGGCGACGACGGCCTCGGGCGGGGTTGGTTCGGCGAAGAGAATCAAGGACGCGACGGCGAGGCCCCACGCGGCGGAGACGGGAACAAGGAGACGGCGGAGAGGAAATTTTTTAGCGACGGATTGCACGGAAGGGCACGGATGGCGGAGCGGTTTAATAGGTGAGCGTCACGGCGATAAGGGCGCTGTGGAGTAAGGACGGCGAAGACGGAGAGAGGCCGCTGAAGCCGGGGACGGCGGGGACGGTGTTGCGGTAGATGTCGTTAAAGCCCTGGCCGGGTAGGAGGACGGCGTAGCCGGCGGAGACGATGATGTTATCGGTGAGGAGGGGGCGCCATTGAAGGCCGAGGGAGAGATCCCAGCCGAGATCGGGGGCGATGGTGTTGGTGAAAAGGGCCGTCTGGAGCGGCTCTGTCTGGGTAAAGCTGATGTGGTTGGCGTTGGCGAAGGCACGGAGGCGCGGCGTGAGCTCGATGTCGGTGCCGAGGCCTAGTATGAATACGCCGGGGTTGACGAAGTTGGCCTGGCCCTGGGTTTTGCTGGTGCGAAGATTTGGCAGGACGGAGAAACGCTGCTTGGTGGAGACGGCGGTGCCGGCGAGGTTGAAGCCCTGACGGACGTAGTAGCTGAACGGGCCGCCGACAAAATTGGTGTTGTCCACGATGGAGTCGAAGCCGGTGGCCCGACCATCGGTAGGATCGGAGTCGCCGGTGGCGAAGAGGGCGGAAGCCTTGAAGCGAATCCAGTTTTGATCGTAGCTGAGCTCGAGGGCGGCGAGGCTGGCAGATACGGTGGTCTCGCGGCCGGCGAGACCGTTGAGTTCGTCGCGGCCGAAGGCGTGGTAGACGGCGTGGTTGACGTTGAAACGGCCGAAGTGGCCGTCGCCGGCCCAGCCGATGTAGCCGACATCCACATCGTGAGCGTCGACGGTGCCGAGGGGAGCGGGTCGGACGATGGCGCCATTGGTGTCGTAGTGGACGCCGGACTGGTCGAAGTTGCCGTGGAGAGAGAGCTGGGCGGTGTAGCCCTTGACGAGAAAATCCTGGCGGTAAACGTTCGCGACGACGACGTATTGGCCGCGGGAATCGAGGGTGTTGAGTTCGGAGTTGGTGTCCTTCTCGCGCAGATCGAAGACGGCGAGATTGTATTGGTAGAGGTTGTTGTCGGCGTTGCCGAGGAGACGAAGGCCGAGCTGGGTTTCGTTAAAAATGAAGCCGCGAAAATCGGAGTTGAAGGACTGGAGACCGGCCTTGACGGCGACGAAGTCGAAAGTGGGGGTGAGGTCGGCGAGGTGGTATTCGTAAAACGACTCCTGGACGGCGAGGAAAGCGTCGTTGCGACGGGTGGGGGCATCGTTGCCGCCGGAGGGTGAGCCGGGGTCGGGGTTGAGCAGTCCGGGGGCATCAACGGTGACGCGGTTGTAGTTGCCGACGAGGCGGAGTTTGAGGGTTTGGTGGGGCGGACGGTAAACGGTCTCGCCTTGGAGAAGGACGGCGTCGAGGGCGAGGTTTTGCACGAAGGCGGAGGTGCCGTAGGAGCCGAGGAAATCGAATTGACCGGGCGACGACGCACTGACGCCGCTGGGAAGCGGGAGCGAACGGTCCTCGTAGAGCGATTCGGAGGAAGCGGTGAGGGCGAGAAACCAGTCCTGGCCGTGGATGGGAAGGTCGCCCTTAATTAGACTCTGGCGATACCAATGCCAGGTTTCGGGGGCGGGATGGGCGAACGGGGATTCGTTGGTATCGCCGGAAGTGTAGCGGCGCCACGGGGCGAAAGAAGTGTCGCGCCAACGATCGGGGACGGGGGTGGAGTGGGCGGGGTAACCCTGGCCCTTGGCGGCGAGAGGGTAGGATCCTGGGGCGGACCATCCGTGGCCATGGTGCGGGGAGATCGGGTCGGTGGAGCGGACGCCGGTGCGAGGGAGCGGCTCGGGGAAATCGGAGGCAAGTGAAGTGACGACGGCAGGATCTGAGGTGAGGGGGGAGGCTACGGACTCCACCGCGGGACGGGTAAGCGGGCCGCTGGAGAAGGTGACGGCGGCGGGTGCGGGGGCGGGGGTTGGAGAGGGATCGTTGGGGAAGTAAGGCGCGGAGTCGGGCGCTTGGGAAGAGGGGGCGGCGGGAGCGCCAGGGTCGGGGTTGAAGGGCGGGGCGGCGGGCGACGTCGTGCTTTTGTTGATACGGGCGGGAGCCTCGGGCGGCGGAAGTGGCGTAAGGGGTAAGCCGGGATCGGAAGGCGTGTCGGCTGGGGCGACTGGCGGCGGCGCGGGATCGAGACTTTGATGGGCGCGGGGGAAGTCTGGCGGAAGTTCGCCAGGTGCCAGATCGCGGGCTACCTGCGGTTCGGAGGCACCGAGACTAAGCGCCGTGCAGACCAGGAAAGGGACGAAGGGACCGAGAGCGCGCATGGAGCTAGGGTGCGGACGCCAAAGCGCGCTTGAGTTGGTCGGGAAGGTAGGCGGTTTTTGTAACGCCGGTGGGAGGTGGATTATGGTAGCCGTGGCAAGCGGTGCAGGAATCGGTGACGCCGCCGGCGGGGCTGTGGCAAGTGGCGCAAGTGTTCTTTGCGGGCATGAGCACATCGGTGGTGAGCACGCTGGTGGTGGCGGCGTGGCAAGCTACGCAGGCGACCTGGGTGTGACGGGCGTGGTCGAAGCGGGCGTGGGGCATCCAGATATCGGGAACGCGGGGGGGGGCGATGTGCGGAGTGGCGCCGGCTGGGGCGGCCTCGACGACGTGGCAAAGGGTGCAGGAATCGCGACCGGCGGGGGCGGACGGGTCGCCGAAGAAGACCTTGCGCTCAAGGGCCTCGCCGGACGGGTGGAGGAGATGAAGCGTGTCCAGTTTCTCCCTGACATGGGCGCGGAGGGGGGCGCCAGAGAGACCGAGGCGGCGAACGGCGTCATCGGAATAGGCGGCGGGCAAGGCTCGGAGAAAGGCGCGGGCGGCCTCGGCGCTGCCATGGGGGACGGCGAGCGAAGGGGTGGCCGGATCAATGGGCAGGTCGTGGCACGATTGGCAGTGGAGGGCGAAACGGACGGGCTGCATGAGGGCGCCGCTCTGGTCGGGAACGTGGCAGGAGCGGCAGTCGAGACCTTTTCCATCGAGCAGCGGAATGGCTTCACCGGTGAGGTGGAGGGCGTGGTTGAAGGCGAGCGGATTGGGATCGGTGGTGCCGGGGGTGTGAAGGCGGAACTCAGGGTGGTCGGTAGCAAAAGAAGTAATACGAGCGGTGAGGCCCTCGGGCGGGCGGGCGACGGCGAAAGCGATGCTACCGTCGGCGATTTTCTTGGTGAACAGGGCGGGGTCGAGGTGGCGCGCGAGCAGGGCGGCGTCGGCCATCTGGGAGTTGTCGCCATGGCAGGCGGTGCAGTGGGAGGGATTGACTGCAAGGAGGTTATGGCCGCGGCCCTGGTGTTCGAGATGGCACGCCGAGCAAGAGGTGTCGTTGGCAACGCTGGCTTGGTGGAACGAGTGAGGTCGATGGCAGGACTGACAGGCGGCGTCCATCGGATCGAAGTCGCGGGCCTCGCG
Organism: Akkermansia muciniphila; assembly: GCA_945898185.1. GTDB lineage: Bacteria > Verrucomicrobiota > Verrucomicrobiia > Opitutales > Opitutaceae > IMCC26134_A. The sequence continues at coordinate 20,735 of CAMDHP010000004.1, forward strand.
GGAGATTAGTTGGGCGGGAGCAAGCGGAGCGCCCGGGACGAGGCTGGCGGCGGCGGTGGAAAGCCACTCCTCGGGTGAGCGGTGGGAGGCGGTGTGGCAGTGGACGCAGCCCTGGACATCGTTGACACCGGCGGCGGAGTGAGCGGCGGCGAAGGCCGGTCCGGAGTGGACGGGTGTGAGCGGGCCGGGGTTAATGGCGGCCTCACGCCACGGGCCGTAAAGAATAACCAAGATCAGGCCAAAGCAGGCGGCGAGTGTAAGCCGCACCAGCAGGCCGCGGCGGGAGCGCAGGCTGCGGACCGGCGCGCAAGGAGGGGTTACCTGACAGCATGTCCCGTCGGGGTTCGGGCCGGTGGGGCAAGGGCCGCCCCAGTCGGCGGAGCGGGTGCATTTCCAGAGACCCTTGGAATCGCCCTCTGGTGCGACGAGAAGCGGTTTGCACTGCGGGCCAGCGCGGCAATCCCCGGAGGGAGAGGGGCCGAGGCGGCACGGGCAACCCTCGCAAGCGTGGCCGCAAAGCCAGTCTTTCTGGGGCCGCTCGTAGCGGGTATCATCAAACTCGGGAGCGGACTGGCGGCCTTCGTTGCTCATCCGGCCCCTCCGCTAAAGGCGTGGACGAGGACAACGTGGAGGGCGGTGAGCAGTAGCAGGCCGTAGGTGAGCGGGACGTGGCTGAAGAGCCAGGTTTTGAGCAGAAGCTGGTTGGCGTAGTGAAAATCCAAGACATGGCGGGCGCGGACCAGCTCGGCGAGAGAATCGGCCCGGGCCTGCTCTGGCGGGCTGAGGTAGCGGCTGACCTCGGCGAGGGCGGCGAGGCGGTCGTTGAGCGCGGCGCGCGAGCCCATGATATGAGGCAGAAAGGCGGGGCCGGCGGCGAAGACGGGGGCGAGGGTGTGAACGTAGAAGTCCGCGAGAGTGGCGGCCTTGGCCTCGGGAATGGCGGCGAGGGCGCCCGCCTCGGCGCGGAGCCGCAGATCCCGGCGGATGGCGGGAATGCGCTCGAAGGGCACTTCGCCGCCAGCGGTGGTCAGTCGGCGCGGGATGACGCGCGACAGCCACCAGCCGAATATGCCGCTGAACGTGACGGCGAGAAAGAGGGCGGCGAGGGCGAGGTTAAAGAGTCCGACGGGAAAGGCTAAGCGTAGGTGGAAAAAGAATACGAGACCAGCGAAGAGGCCGGCGTAGGCGTGGAACTGAAGCCAGAGCCGGGATGAAAAAAGCGGGAGGAACGGGAGTTTTTTGCGGACGTTATAGGCGGTCAGGAACAGGCAGAGGAACAGGAGAAGCCAGCCGGTGAGGTAAACAAGACTGGGCAGGGCGGCCTCCAATCGCGGATAGTAAAAGGCGAGCACGGCGGACGCGGCGATGGTGAGCAGCGAGAGGACGGTGCGACGGAGTTTAAGCGAGGCGATCATGCCGGAAAAAGGAGGCGGGAGGCAGGCGGTTAGCGGTGGTCTAGCCAGGCGGTGAGAGGATCGAGAGTGTTGAGGTCGATGCGGTCCAAGGCGTCATGGGGGCAGGCGCGGACGCAGGCGGGGCCACCGAGCTGGTCGATGCAGAGGTCGCACTTGGTGGCTTTGAGGAGGGGTTTTTGATCTTTGGCGACGAGGGGTTGGCCGTCGGAATCGCGGGTCTCGACCATTCGGATGGAGCCGTAGGGGCAGTTGTTGGCGCAGACGGTGCAGCCGATGCAGGTGTCGGAGTTGATGATGACCTCTCCGCCAAAAGCATCGCGATGGATGGCGCCGGTGGGGCAGCCGATCATGCAGATGGGGTCGGCGCAGTGCATGCAGGCCTGGGCGACCATGAGGTTGTCATGAATGGGACCGTGGCGGAGGAAACGGGGGTTGCCATCGTGGGTGGAGGCGCAGGCGCGCACGCAGTCGTCGCAGCGGGTGCAGCGGTCGAGGTCGATGACCATGGACTCGGTGCCGTTGAAGAGACGGTTTTGGGTGAGGAACTCCATCAAGGCGGAGTCTACCGGGGCGGCTTTGGCGGGCTTGGCGGCGGAGCGCGAGGGAGTGTCTTGCTGAAGGGCTAGCGGCGCGGTGGAGCCGGGCGTTTCAGACGACTTAATGAGAGGCGGGAGCTGGCTCGCTGGCAGGCTGGGGAGCACGTGTTGCTCCAAAATAGCCGCTGGAATGGTGAGAACGTGGGTGTGGCCGATGACGCGCAGGCTGTGTTGGAGGGAGACGGGGGCGTCGGGATTTTTCCAATTATGCGCGATTTCATCGAAGCCATAAACGCGCCCGGCACCGAGGTAGTTGAGGGTGCGGTGGCCGGCGCCGTGGCGTTGGGTGAGGCGGGCGAAACCGGAGCGGACCATGATGATGCCGTTCGGGTAGTCGCCCTCGGCGGCGATGGTGGTTTCCTTGGCGACGGCAGCGGTGCCGGCTTGGACGAGCTTCTTGTATTCGCCGGACCAGTCGTAGTCGCCGTAGGTTTCAAACTGGGTGGCGGCCTCGACGACGGCGCGAATTTCGGGCGTGAGGTGGCGAAGGAAAGGGATTTCCTGGAGGTAGGAAGCGAGGGCGCGCTGGCGGTAGATTTTGTCTACGTGGGCGCGCAGGGCGGGGTCGTATTTCAGCAAGTCACGCAGGCCTTGCCAGCGGATCTCGAGGAGCTGGGTGTTGTCCTCCTCAGCGAAGATGGTGGCGGTGCGCGGCATGCGCGAAAGGGCGGCGATCTCGCCGAAGAAATCGCCGGCTTGCATGGCGGCGGTCTTGTGTTCGCCGAGCAGGCGGGGGACGTCCTGAAGAAAAACCGAACGGCTAGCCTGGTCGCGGTGACGACGGCGGGTGATGACCTCGTCCTCGCGCGGACTCGACCAGAGCTGGGCGAGAGAGCGGAAAAGGCCTTTTTTGGAGCGTTCTTTGCGGCCTACGGCGGAGGGCGGGAGACCGGGGGAAAGCACGACCCGGGCGCGGCCTTGGATGATGATGAAGGCGGAAGTGCCGTAGTCGCCCTCGCGCACGATAAGCTCGTTGGCCTTGAACGTGCGGAGAGCGGTGTCGTTGCGCAGGATGTCGGAGAGGGAGGAGGAGCGGGGAAAACTGTCCGGGTTCATCGCATTGAAAGGTGCGATGGCGAGAAGGCTTTCGATGGCCCCGGGCGGGAAGTCGGCGGCGAACGGTGCATCCCAGCGGCGCGGACGGTCGAGGCTGGGTGAAGTGACGGACATTGAGTGAAGAAAGGAGGTGGAAAGAGAAAGGTATCGGGGGGACGAACTAGGCGTCGATAGTGAGGGCGCCCTTGGGTTTGCAGATGCAGGCTAGGCAGGAGCCGGCCTCGGCCTCGGCGCCGTGATCGTTGAGGTATTCGACCTCGCCGGATTTGATGGCGACGAGACAGGCGCCGCAGTTGCCAGCGCGGCAGCCGGCCTCGATGCGAACGCCGCAGGCCTCGGCGGCGTCGAGCAAGGTGGCGTGTGCTGGAGACCAGGAGGTGGTCTGTCCGGATTTGGCAAAACTGATTAACTGGCCGCCAGCGAATGGTGCTGCGGTAAAGGCGGCTTTCGCTTCGGGCTTGGCGGTTTTTTTGACTGAGGCGGGACCGAAGGCCTCGAAATGAACGGCGGCATCGGGCACTCCCCAAGTGCGGAGATCGTCGGTAATCGTCTCCATGAACGCGCCGGGACCGCAGAGGTAGAAGTTGTAGTTTTGGGACGGCAGAAGACTCTTCATCAACTCGACGGTGACGCGGCCCTCGTGTTGGAAATCGCGATCAATGACGTCATCTTTCCCCGGGCGGGAGTAGCAGATATGGAGATTCAGTTTGGGGTATTTTTGCGTTAGGGCCAGAGTCTCGGCGCGGAGCATGTGGTCCTCGCTGCCGCGGGAGCCGAAGAAGAACCAGACCTCGCGGGTGGAGCGGGCCTCGATGAGGGCGTGGGCCATGGCAATCATCGGCGTGATGCCGACGCCGCCGGAGATGAGCACGGCGGCCTTTTCCTTTTCGAGCTCCAGGAAAAAGTGGCCGGCCGGGGCTTTCACGTCCAGGATGTCACCCTCTTTGATGTTGTCGCAGAAGAAGGAAGAACCTCTCCCCGGCGGGTGTTCGGTCTTGGGCGGGGGAGGGCAGCGTTTGATGGTGACGCGGTAGTGGGTGGAGCGGGCGCAGTCGGAGATGGAATAGCAGCGCACGAGGGGCTTGGCCTGTCCGGGCAGGGTAAGCTGGAATGTAAGATACTGGCCCGGCTTGAAGGCCGGAATAGGACGGCGATCGTGCGGGGTGAGATGGAATGAAAACGTGTCGGCGCACTCGGCGATTTTTTTGGCGACGGTGAACTTGCGGATGCCGTTCCAGCCGGAGCGTTCCTGCTCGACGGAATCAAAGCGCAGGCGGGCGGTCCTCACATCGAGCGCAAGGCGCTCCAACGCGAGTGAGCTTGCAGCGCGGGCGTGGGCAGCGCTCCGAAAGGAGTTAAAGACAACAAGCGCGAGTTGGACAACAAAGCCGCCCAAAAGCAGGTATCCGATAAGAAAAACGAAGCCGCTCGAGGAAAGGTTAAAGGACGGCATATGATCGAATAAAAGTTTGTGAGAATGATTAGTCTAGCGTTTAGAAAGAAGCGAAATATCTGCTTCAAGACGCAATCTGAAAACAAAGATGAGAATCGTAAAAATTCTGTTCGTGGCGTCGTCGTTTTGCTGGCCTCTCCCTGATTTAGTCGGAACTGAAGAAAGCGTCGAGTTGGTGGTTTCTAAAGTGTTAGGGAACCAATCCTGCGCGACGAGCGGGTGCCACGGCGGCAGCGGACCGTTGCATGGGACCATGGCCAAATTTAATCGCGAAGATCCGCATGCGCGATCCTTCGCCACGCTCGCGACGCCGCGCTCTGCACGCATGGGCGAGGCACTGGGAATTGCGGACGTGACGGCGAGCCCGAGCTGCACGGCGTGCCATGCGCCGGCGGCGGTCGTGCCAGCGGTGATGCGCGGCGAGGATTTGCGCGTTGCGGAGGGAGTGGGGTGCGCGAGTTGTCATGACAGTTCGGATACGTGGTTGCGGTCGCACACGCGGCCAGACCTCGACCATGCGCAAAAAGTGGCGGCGGGGATGCGGGATTTGCGCCCGGCCTACGCGCGGGCCAACGCGTGCGTGGCGTGCCATCAGGTGATCGCACCGAACCTGGTGTATACGGGGCGGCACCCGCGACTAATTTTTGAACTAGACGGGATGATCGCGGCAGAGCCGCCGCACTGGAGGGAGGTGCAGGGTTGGGACGGGGCGAAGGCGTGGTTTGTCGGGCAGGCGGTGGCGTGGCGCGAGGCGGCGGTGGCGCGTAATGCGGGGCGCGACGATTCAGTCGGCGCAGCGGAGCGCGAGCGTGCGCTGGCATGGCTGGTGCGGCGGACGGGAGGTGCGACGAGTGCGGGGCGAGTGGACTTTGATGCGAAGAGCGCCGAGGCCGACGCCTATGCGCGGAAAGCTGGTGAAAGCTGGCAGGCGGCCGACGGAGAGAAGGCGCTGCGGGAGTTGGCAACGTGCGCGGGTGAATTTCGCGATTCCAAGGTGACGCGGCTGGAGCAGGCCTACCGGGCAGAGCGCCTCGTCCTCGGGCTGGACCGCTTGCTGGCGGCTTGGCCGGAGCGGGTCCGGGCCGCGGCGTGTGGTTCGGCGCTCACTCAACTTTTCTCGGCGGCGCAGTCGGTGCCGGATTTCTCGCCGGAGGAGTTTGCGGCGCAACTGGATGGTTTTGAGATCGCGCTGACGGAATCGAAATAGGGCTCAAGGCCCAGCGGTGATCGGGCGGACCTCGTTACGCAGCTGAGGATCACGGGGGAACTTGGCGTAGGGAAGGCGCACCCCGCGTTCGAATTGATAGTCGGCGCGAAGGCCGGCGGGGGCGGCGTAGTTGGATGCTCCGGAAGCGGCGATGAGATCATCCTGATCGATTCCGTCTCCGGAGACGCCGATGGCGCCGATCAGCACGCCATTACGGTAGAGGGGAAACCCGCCTGGGAAGATGGTTACGCCGTTGGGCAGTTCGGGTTCGAGCAGGGGCGCGCCGGTTAGCAGAGGCAGGGAAAACGCGAGCTGTTCGCCGTTAAGCGGGCCGGGCGGTCTACCGGTAATGCCTGGCGGGAAATTATCCTGCGAGAGGTAGCCGATGGTGCGGGAAGAGGAGGCGCGGGTGGGTTTGACGTTGATGTAATAGACGACGGTGCGGGCTTTTTGCACTGAGACATCCCAAGAGAAAAGGGTGGCGTCGGGGGTGCGAAAGGTGCCGAGAACGACCGGGGCAACGTTAGGTATGCCGGGATTGTTGACCACGCTTATAAAAACCTGGGCGGGTCGGCCGATGGGCAGGCGGATGCCGGCGCGGGTTTGCTGGGAGCGGATCGCGGCGTTGGCGATGATGGCCTGAACCTCGGCGGCGGAGAGACGCAACTGGCCATTGAGGAGCCCCGGAATCGGATCTGCGATTATTGGAGCGCGAAGCTGGCCGGCGACGCCGCTAAAGGTGACGGCGTGCCAGGGGACGGGATCGAGCGGTGCTGAGATCACTGGCCGAGATACGCGGACGGAGGCGAGGCGGGTGGGGCTGGCGGTGTAGGGCAGGCGCAGGCCGTCTATGAGCACACCAGTGGCGAGAATGGCGGCGGGAGGAGCGTAGCCGATTTGACCAGCGAGGGCGGCGGACTCGTCGTCGTCGGCGCCGGTTATGGAGGAGTCCTCCTGCTCAGTGCCGTCACCGGTGACACCAATGCCGGCGAAGAGGCGGCCCCCTTTGTAGAGCGGGACGCCACCCGGAGAAGCGTAGAGCCGGGTGCCTGCGAGCCGTGCGCCGGTGGCGGTCCGGAAGTAGTTAACATCCGAATACGCCATATTGGAAAATCCAACGCCTACCAGCGGCCCCGGGGAACGGTTTCGGATGCGGGGAGGAAAGTTTTGCTGGATGATGAAACCGGCGGTGCGAGGGGTGAATGCCTGCTCGTTGGAGCTGAGGAAGACGGCGGTGCCGGCCTTCGCGACGGCGATGGCGCGCTCCTGCGCGGAGATGCCGGCGGGGGGCTCGCCGTTGGCGCGGAAGAGGGCGAGCTCGCGGCCATCACGGTCCACGATTGCGATGACGGAGCGGGGGAACTTTTCGAGCGCTCGGTCGGCGCACTGGGTGGCGATACGCTCGATGTCGGCGATGCCGTAGGTTGGTGGATTAATTGCCGGAGTGTATGCTTGGATAGATGCGACGAGGGTGAGCGCGACGCTCAAAGCTAGTAGTGGGCGTATAAGCAGGATTAACGAAGTTTTCAGAATCGGCATGGCAATGGGCTTAACCGACCTTGGGATGGTTGGCGAGTCTGGGCAACATGGGGAGCCGTTATGGGGGGCCGTGAACAGGATCGCTAGAGGGGCGGGAGTGATCCTGGGCGCGTTGCTCGGCGGCCTTTCGCAACGGGGAAAAGACCGCGCGGGCAGAAGCGCATGAGTCAGACGTGACGTTAATGCTCGGTGACGGCGCCAACGGCAGTCTGGCCTTTGTCGGCACGGGCTTTCTGGGCACGCCGGGGCTGCATCACGGCGAGGTGACGAAGAAGCGAATTTCTATGACTTTGGAAGCGAAACGAGCGTGGCGCGCTTGTTACGGCAGGTGGGTGAGAGGGCCGCCGTGAATTTGGGCGCGTCGCTTTTTGGAACGGCTCAACCCCTCCTGTGTCGGGTTCACATAGGTTGCTCTCGGCGTGCTTTGGGGCCGAATACGCTCTCCGGTGGCTCCCGCGTCAATGTGCGGTGGCATTAACTCACGCACCGAAATGAATCTTTGCCGCAGGCCGTGGATTCGCCCATGCATTCTTTTTCCGTTCATGAAAGCCGCTGATTTTTTCACCTTTCCCCCTTCGCTCGCCCCCTTTCTTTCGTTCTTCGATCCTATGGTGGAACCGTGGGCGTGGCTCCGCACCATCGCGCCGGCTCTGGCCTCGCTGCCACCTCCACCCGTTGAACGCCCAGCCGGGGTGCCAGCGGGGGTGCACATCGAAGGCGCGGTCTGGATTTCGCCGGGTGTAAAGTTCCCCGCTTACGCGACCTTGATTGGCCCTGCGTGGATCGGACCCGGCGTCGAGATTCGCCCCGGAGCCTTCATCCGCGGCAACGTCATTGTTGGCCCAGGCTGTGTGCTTGGTAACTCCTGCGAGTTCAAAAACTGCCTCTTGCTCGATGGTGTGCAGGTTCCCCATTTCAGCTACGTCGGCGACTCCATCTTGGGCAACAAGGCCCACCTGGGTGCGGGCGCGATCTGCTCCAACCTTCGCCTTGATCAGCAACCCATCCACGTGCGCACCGAGCAAAAATCCTACTCGACCGGCCTGCGTAAATTCGGGGCGATACTCGGCGACGCCGCCGAGGTGGGCTGCAATGCCGTGCTCAACCCCGGTAGCGTTCTTGGCCCGCGCGCCCTCGTCATGCCAGGCACCGTTTTCACCGGCTACCTGCCCGCCGACACCATCGCCCGCCAGCGCGCCGCGCTCAGCCACATACCACGGCGGGCTTGATGCGACGGCATCCCCGCGCACAGTTGATCTTTCTTTTTTTCATGCGCACTCTCACCGGAATCCAGCCTTCGGGCATCCTTCATTTGGGCAACTATCTCGGCGCGATGCAGCCGGCCATCGCTGCCCAAGGTGACAACGAGTGTTTCTATTTCATCGCCGAATACCACTCGATGACGTCGCTCACCGACGCCCAGCTCCGCCGAGACTATACCCTCGGCGTCGCTCTCGATTGGCTCGCCTGCGGGCTCGATCCCGCCAAGAGCGTCTTCTGGCGCCAGAGTGACGTGCCCGAGGTCTGCGAACTTGCCTGGATGCTCGGCACGCTCGCGCCCATGGGGCTGCTTGAGCGCGCCCACAGCTTCAAAGACAAGATCGCCCAAGGCATCGCGCCCAACGTCGGCCTCTTCGTGTATCCGGTCCTCATGGCCGCCGACATCCTCCTCTTCGACACCCAACGCGTGCCGGTCGGTCGCGACCAGAAGCAACATCTCGAAATGACGCGCGATCTCGCTATCAAGTTCAACCAAGCCTACGGCGAAACCTTCGTCGTGCCCGAGCCCGTCATCCGCGAAGAGTCCGCCGTCGTTCCCGGTCTTGATGGCCGCAAGATGAGCAAGAGTTATGGCAACACGCTCGAGCTCTTCGGTGAGGAAAAGGCCGTGCGCAAAAAAATCATGGGTATCCAAATGGACTCCCGCACGCCCGCCGAGCCCAAGCCCGACGCCGACAAAAACCTCGCCATTCAACTTCTCAAAGTCGTCGCCGCCCCCGAGCTCGCCGCCGCGACCGAGGCGCACTTGCGTGAGGGAGGCCTTGGCTACGGCGACCTCAAAAAAATCCTCTTCGAACAAGTCTGGGCGCACTTCGCTCCGGCCCGCGTCCGGCGCGCCGAACTGGCCGCGAACCTCGACCACGTGAACACCATACTGCGCGACGGCGCCTTGCGTGCCCGCGCCGTGGCTGACTCCGTCCTTCACCGCGCCCGCACTGCCTGCGGCCTGCGCTGAGCCGCGGGCGGAGGCGACGGCGGAGTTTCCGTTGGAGGCCCGAATGCTGGTCGTGCTTCGGAAAAATCGCTGTCCTAATTATCGGATACGTGGTCTTCCGGCAGCTCGCCCTGAAGCGTTTTCGTCAGCCGCAGTGTTTCCACCTCGGTCTTGGCCCAAGTTTTTAGGAGGCCAAGGCGTTTGTTCACGTCGAGGGTTTCGAGGATGCGCTGTTTAAAGCGTGCGCTGTCACAGAGGTTGAAGGCCGCCAGATCCGCAAAGGTGTCGGGGTCGTCAATCGAGCGCAGGAATTTCTGCAGGTTACTGGCGTCCTCACCGCGCAGTCGTTGCCTCATGCTCAGAAGGCGCGAGACTTGGGAGCGTAGCTTGATGTTTTGCTCGTCGCTGCCGCCTTGCTCGCTCGCCAGCGCGCGAATGCGCACACGGCGGTAGGGCTCCTCGCCGAGAATTTCTGTGAACTCCACCCGGGTCAGGCCTTGCAGGAGCAGATTCGAGGTGCCGTCCTCCTGCCCTTGGCAGGCACGCACTACTCCCAGCGTCGCTATGCGGTAGGGCGGCTCGAAGGCGTCGCCGGCCTTGGCTGAATTCAACCCCGCCACCGCAAACAGCCGGTGCGTGCCAAGCGCATCACTGAGCATTTTGCGGTAACGCGGTTCAAAAATATGCAGCGGCAGCAGCGCCTGCGGGAAAAAGGTCAGGTTGGGCAGGGTCATGACCGCCACCTCGTTCGGAATTGTGATTTCAACGTCCATTTTCGCACCCTACTCACCCGAGTCTCGCTGGCAACTGCTGCGCTCGTTTGCGCCAAGGTTTCGCGCTTGCATTGCCGTGTGTCGTGCGGGTGTGACACCTCGGCACATCTTGGCGGTCGCCCGCGAAGGCAGTGAACGGTCAAAACTTTTTTAAATACATGATATAAAATAGCTTGTAGTAATTAATGCTCTGCGCGCACGCGCCCTGCATACGGACTGGCATCATGGCCCACTACATCCTCGGTATCGATCTTGGAACCACCAACTCCTGCATGTCCGTAATGGAAGGCGGCGAGCCGGTTGTGATCCCCAACGCGGAAGGCGCACGAACCACGCCCTCCACCGTCGCCTTTTCCAAAAATGGTGAACGTCTCGTCGGTCAGGCCGCCAAGCGCCAGGCCGTCACCAATCCCAAGAACACCATCTTCTCCGCCAAGCGCCTTATCGGCCGTAAATTCACCGAGGTGAACGAAGAGGCGAAGAATCTCCCCTACAAAGTCGTGGCCGGCAAAAACGGCGACGCCTACATCGAGGTCCAGGTCGGTGATAAGGCCGAGCAGTTCGCCCCCCAGCAAATCGCCGCCTTTGTCCTCGGTAAACTCAAGGCCGACGCTGAAGCTTATCTCGGTTCCAAGATCACCGACGCCGTGATCACTGTTCCCGCCTATTTCAACGACGCCCAGCGCCAGGCCACCAAGGACGCCGGCAAGATCGCCGGTCTCGACGTTAAGCGCATCATCAACGAGCCCACCGCCGCCTCGCTCGCCTACGGTCTCGACAAAAAGAAAGACGAGAAAATTGCCGTGTTCGACCTCGGCGGAGGCACCTTCGACGTCTCCGTTCTCGAAATCGGCGACGGCGTTTTCGAGGTCAAAGCCACCAACGGCGACACCCACCTCGGCGGCGATAACTGGGACGAGTCCCTCATCAACTGGCTCGTGGACTCCTTCAAGGCCGAGAATCAGATCGATCTCCGCAAGGATCCCATGGCACTCCAGCGCCTCAAGGAAGAGGCCGAGAAGGCCAAGATCGCCCTCTCCTCCACCCAGAGCTACGACATCAACCTGCCGTTCATCACCGCCGACGCCGCTGGCCCAAAGCATCTTAACCTCTCCCTCTCCCGCGCCAAGATGGAGCAGATCTGCGACTCTCTCTTCGAGCGCACCATCGCCCCTTTCAAAAACTGTTTAAAGGACGCTGACATCTCCTCCGACAAGATCGACGAGCTCGTCCTCGTCGGCGGCATGACCCGCATGCCCCGCGTCGTTGAGATCGCGCACAAGCTCGCCGGCAAGGCCCCTCACCAAGGCGTCAACCCCGACGAGGTCGTTGCCATCGGCGCGGCCATCCAAGGCGGCGTGCTCAAGGGCGACGTCAAAGACGTGCTCCTTCTCGACGTCACCCCACTCACCCTCGGCATCGAGACCGCTGGCGGCGTCTCCACCGCGATGATCAATCGCAACACCACCATCCCGACCAAGAAGTCGCAGGTGTTCTCCACTTATTCGGACAACCAGCCCGGGGTTGAAATCGTCGTCCTTCAAGGCGAGCGCCCCATGAGCCGCGACAATAAGAAGCTCGGTAACTTCAAGCTCGATGGCATCGCACCCGCCCCCCGCGGCGCGCCCCAGATCGAGGTCACCTTCGACATTGATGCCAACGGTATCCTCCACGTCTCGGCCAAAGACCAGGGCACCGGCAAGGAGCACAAGATCAAGATCGAGGGCTCTTCCGGTCTCTCCAAAGAAGAGGTCGAGAAGATGACCCGCGAGGCCGAGCTCAACGCTGAGGCCGACCAGAAGCGCAAGGACGAGGTCGAGACCAAAAATCAGCTCGATTCCACTATCTACGGCATGGAAAAGACGCTCAAGGACTCCGGCGAGAAGCTCCCTGCCGAGATCAAGGGCAAGATCGAGACCGGCCTCGCCGAGGCGAAGAAAGATCTCGAGTCCGCCGATCTCGAAAGAATGAAGGCCGCGGTCGAGAATCTCCAAAAACTCGGAGCCGAGCTCTACTCCGCCGCCCAAGCCGCCGGTGCAGGCGCTACCCCTGGCCCCGATGCCGGCCCCGGTCCCGAGGCCTCTGGCGGTGGCGCTTCCTCGTCCGGCAAGAAGACCGAAAAGAAAGCTGACGTCGTGGACGCCGACTTCGAGGTCGTGGACGACGATAAATCCAAGAAGGAATAAAATCCCTCTTTTCCCCTTTCGCCCGCCCCCGGCCCTGTCGGCCGAAGGACAGGCGTCGTTAAAAAACGAATACAAAACGTTCCGTAATCAAAACCCAACAACCCAACCATCATGGCCAAAGTAAAAATCAAGCCCATCGGCGATCGCGTGCTCGTGAAGCACATTGAAGAAAAAGAACAAGTCCGCGGCGGGATCATCATCCCCGACTCCGCTAAAGAAAAGCCACAGGAGGCCGAAGTCATCGCCCTCGGCACCGGCAAAAAGGACGAGAACGGCAAGTCCGTTCCCTTCGAAGTCAAGGTCGGCGACAAGGTCCTTATCTCCAAATACGGCGGCACCGAAGTGAAGCTCGACGGCGAGAAATTAACTCTCGTCCGCGAAGACGATATTCTTGGCGTCGTTGCCTAACCCGCCACGCGCAAAATCCTAACAGTTCATAAATCCTTAAACTTAATCTTTTAACTCAATCCAAATATCATGGCCGCCAAACAACTCCTCTTCGACGAAGCCGCCCGCCAAAAGATCCTCCGTGGTGTCGAGCTCCTCGCTCGCGCCGTCAAGGTAACCCTCGGTCCCAAGGGCCGCAACGTCGTCATTGACAAGAAATTCGGCTCTCCCGCCGTCACCAAGGACGGCGTCACCGTAGCCAAGGAAATCGAGCTCGCAGACGCATACGAAAACATCGGCGCCCAGCTGGTGAAGGAAGTTGCCTCCAAGACCAACGACGCTGCCGGCGACGGCACCACCACCGCCACCGTGCTCGCCGAGTCCGTCTACAAAGAGGGTCTCAAGCATGTCACCGCCGGTGCTAACCCGATCTACCTCAAGCGCGGTATCGACAAGGCCGTTGAGGCCGCCGTCACCGAGCTCGTGCGCATTTCCAAGAAGGTGAATGACACCGAGGAAATCCGCCAGGTCGCCACCGTCTCCGCCAACTGGGACTCCACCATCGGCGACATCATCGCCGAGGCCATGGACAAGGTTGGCAAGGATGGCACCATCACCGTCGAAGAAAACAAGTCCATCGAAACCACCCTCGACGTCGTCGAGGGCATGCAGTTCGACAAGGGCTATCTCTCCGCCTACTTCTCCACTAACCAGGAGAGTCAGGAAGCCATCCTCGAGGACGCCTACATTCTCATTCACGAGAAGAAGATCGGCAACCTCCAGGAGTTCCTGCCCATCCTTCAAGCCGCCGCCAAGACCGGCAAGCCCCTCCTCATCATCGCCGAAGAGGTCGAGGGCGAGGCCCTTGCCGCGCTCGTCGTTAACAAGATCCGCGGCACCCTCAACGTGTGCGCCGTCAAGGCCCCTGGCTTCGGTGATCGCCGCAAGGCCATCCTCGAGGATATCGCTGTCCTCACCGGCGGTCGTCTCCTCTCCGAGGACCTCGGCATCAAGCTCGAGAACGTCACCGTTGCCGACCTCGGCCGCGCCAAGCGCATCATCGTTGATAAGGAGAACACCACCATCATCGAAGGCTCCGGCAAGAGCTCCGATATCCAAGGCCGCGTGAAGCAGATCCGCCGCCAGATCGATGAAACTACCAGCGATTACGACAAAGAGAAGCTTCAAGAGCGCCTCGCCAAGCTCGCCGGCGGCGTCGCCGTCATCAACGTCGGTGCCACCACCGAGTCCGAGATGAAAGAAAAGAAGCAGCGCGTCGAAGACGCTCTCCACGCCACCCGCGCCGCGGTTGCCGAGGGTATCGTCTCCGGCGGTGGTGTCGCCCTTCTGCGCACCGCCAAGGCTCTGGATGCCGCGATCGCCACCCTCGAGGGTGACGAGAAGCTCGGCGCCCAGATCATCCGCCGCGCCATCGAGGCCCCGTTGAAGCAGCTATGCTTCAACGCCGGCGTCGAAGGTGCCGTCGTTGTCCAGGCCGTGCTCGCCGCCAAGGGCGCCAACGGCTACAATGTCGCCACTGGCGCTTACGAGGACCTCGTGAAGGCTGGCGTTGTTGATCCTACCAAGGTGGTTCGCACCGCGCTCCAGAACGCCGCGTCCATCGCGGGCCTGCTCCTCACCACCGAGTGCATCATCACCGATGCTCCCGAGAAGTCTGCTGCTCCCGGCGGTGGCGGTGGCCACGGTCACGGCGGTGGCGGCGGAATGGGTGGCATGGACTACTAAGCCCGAGCCTCCGCTACGTCGAACCCAGCAAGCAATCAAAGCTAGGCCGGCGCTCCCCTTGGGGGCGCCGGCTTTTTTGCGTCTCCAAGTGAGGACCGGCCCGCTGGATCCGCCCCGCAATTTATAATCTCTGATTTTTGTCTACTTTACCTCCAGTCTGCCCGACACATTCCACTTCGACCCGAATTTCTAGCCCGTCAGTCTTCATTCGGCACACGGAGCGAAACCGAATGTATGCCAAAAAATTTCTCGTTGGCGCGCAGGTTTTAACCGTGCCCCTGCGCGAAAACACGGTTATCACGAACCCTTTTAACCCCAACCAAAACACTCACTTTTTATGGGACGCCAATGGCTTCACGCAAAACGCGCGATCGTTAATAACCGCAAGGGTCAACTCGTCGGCAAACTGGTAAAAGAGATCACCGTCGCCGCCAAACTCGGCGGCGGCGATCTCGCCGCTAACGCCCGACTCTTCGCAGCGATTGAAAAAGCGAAAAAGGCCTCCGTTACTCGCGATGTTATTGAGCGCGCCGTCCACAAGGGCGCAGGCACCGGCGGTGAGAAGATCGATATTTCCGCCATCACCTTCGAGGGCTACGCCCCGCACAAGGTCGCCGTCGTCGTCGAGTGCTACACCGATAACGTCCAGCGTCTCGCTCCCGAAATGCGCGTGCTTTTCAAAAAAGGTATCCTCGGCACTACCGGCTCCAATAAATTTCTCTTCGATCACCTCGGCATCGTCGAAGCCTACACCTCCTCCGCTTCTCCCGACCTTGAGGCCGCCGCCATCGAGGCCGGCGCGAACGACTTCGCCCCGCTTACCCACCAGGAAAACGACGATATCCCCGAGGAGGGCGTCAGCGGCGCACGCTTTTTCTGCGATCTCACCGCCATCCACGCGGTATCTGAGTGGCTCAAGGCCAATAGCTGGTCCGTCATTACCTCCGAGATGGGCTACATCGCGAAAAACTACCCCGAACTCAGCGAGGAGCACCGCGCCGAGGTCGGCGAGTTCCTACACGCGCTCGAGGACAACGACGACGTGCAGCGCGTCTGGGCCGCGCTGAAGTAACGCCCCCCGTCCCCCGCCATGAACCTAAGCCTCCCCTCGCGTCGCGCAGTCTTGTTCTGCAGCACCGTGCTGCTCGGCATCGCTCTGGCGCTCGGCCTCCCTTGGCTAAGTCCGAAGCGCGGAGTCGAGCGGGCCTGGGCCGGTTCGCTGGCTGCGCTGGCGGATGACAGGCCTGACGATTTCGCGACGTATCTGGATCTCAACTACCACGATGGTTTCGGCCTGGATCGCGAGGGTGCGCTTACGATGGCCAAGTCCATTCGCAGCCACTTTATCCTCTGCACCATCACCCGCGAGCAAGCTGAGCTCGCGCTGGACCCGAGAAAACACAGCGCGACCTCGCGCGCCATCATCCGGCTCGGTGGCCAGGGCTCACCAGTCGCGAGCGCCGCAATCCAAGCTTCGGCCTCCAGCAACGCTCCGACCCTCTTTCGCTGGCGGCGCGGCTCCTGGAAACCGTGGGACTGGAAACTGGTCGCGGTTGACAACACTGACGCCGCCCGCGGTCTCTCGCAGCCCCAGCGCGAGCTTGGCTCCTTCGGCTCTGGCCTGCACTGAGAGGAGATTTGATCAATGCGGTGCGTATCCGGACTGCGTTTGGTGAGGGCAAACCCGGCTGATATTTACCCAAATTTCCTTCACCGCCGTCGTCCGCGAGGCAACATCATCGCCACTAGGGCCCCGGCCAAAAAACCTCCGGCGTGCGCCCACCACGCTACCCCGCCGGCGGCCGCTGTTCCACTCATCAGCGAGCCCACCCCGGCCCAGGTTTGCGCGAAAAACCAGAGCACCAAAAACACCACCGCCGGCACCGGCAGCACCGGCACGATCCACGGCACCAGCGCTACCACCCACGCTCGCGGGTAGAACACCAGATACGCGCCCAGCACACCCGAGATCGCTCCGCTGGCCCCGATCATCGGCACTGCCGATCCCGGCTCGGCCAGCACCTGCGCCCCCGCCGCCATCGCTCCGGTGAACACATAAAACAGGCCGAACCCGAACACTCCCAACCGGTCCTCAACGTTGTTGCCAAAGACCCAAAGGAACCAGCAGTTGCCCACCACATGCGCAATCCCGCCGTGCAGAAACATCGAGCTCATCATGGTTCGCCACTGCAAGGGCTCCGCCCAACCAGCCAGCAGGCGCTTCGGCACCAGCCCAAACTCCCCAATAAAACCCGCCAAAACCGCGCTGCCTTTGGGTTCCGCCAAGAGCATCACTTCGTAACAAAACACTCCGGCGCATCCAAGGATGAGCAGAAGGGTGAGCACCGGCGTGCGACGATGCGGCTGGGTATCCCAAAGCGGTAACATCAGACCAGCTCACACCGCTTTTTCCTTCAGGCCAAACGCGAAAACGGCTCATGCGCGTCGCATCACCGAATGCTCACCAACGCGGATCAACTCGAAACTCCGACGCCACGAAAGTCAGGGCGACGCAATTTAGCGGTTCGGTGCACTGCCGCTCTGCACAAGAAGAGTCTTAACCTAAAAACGGCAGTTCAAACCCACTGCGGATTACGCGGATCAAGTGGATAATCAGGATTCAGCAGAAACCCCGCTTCAAAACGAGTTACCCAGCCGGTGAACCGATGATATTCCGTAATTTTCGGACATCCGCGTTCATCCGCATAATCCGCGGTTTCTAGCGCCGGCTTTAGGCTAAACTCAAACTTTGGCATCGAGCGGCTCGACCTCGACCGCCTCATATTAGGTCCCTGCGTGCGAGGGCGGGAATCAGAGCAGTCTCTTCTATTTCTGGAGTTCGGTGCTCTCGGGGGCAGGGGAGGGCGTGGGCGAAGCGCCGTCCGCGCCGGATTTTTCTGTCGTGTAAACGGTGGCGTTTCGGCGGGCGGCGCGCCAACCGTCGCGGTGCTTTCGAATCCAGTCGAGCAGCGCTTTCTCGAAACCGATATCAGTGCCAAGGCGCTCCGATTCGATCCATTTGTGTCGAAGGATTTCCTCCCGTTCCGCCAAAAATTCCTGGTAGAGGCTCGATTGCTTCACGAACTCCCCTGAAATCGAGGGATCTAGCGGTGAACTTGAGGACGACATGAAGGAAGGCAGGGTCAGCGTGGTCAAAGGGCGAAGTGGGTTATCCTGCGGATCAAAGGCTTGATCAGGGTGCAGACCGTGCGCGAAAGGGGCGGTCTCGGCGCTACTGCGATTGAGCGGACGCAGCGGCTGGCTTCATTGGACGATCCCATGATAGTTTTGCAGGAATGTAGTTCCGCCGCTCTCTCTGTCAATGCCTCGAAACTGCCCGTTGGAAACCAGGCGCCGGATAACAAAAACGGGTTGCGGGCGCGCACGTGGCGATTCAGGTTCACACTTCGTGCCGTAATCATTCAAGCGGCACTAGCCTTTAACTCACTAATCTAACTCCTCCTTACCATGGCACTCGCGATCGGCTCCAAAGCCCCGGACTTCACTCTTAAATCGAAAAACGCCTCCGGCCTGAGCGATGTCACGCTCTCTGCTAATTTCGGCCACAAGCAGACCGTCCTGCTGTTTTTCCCTCTCGCCTTCACCGGCGTCTGCACCAGCGAAATGTGCGACATCACGGCCGGTCTCTCCGCCTACAGCGCCCTCGGCGCTGACGTGATCGCCATCAGCGTGGACAGCCCCTTCGCCCAAGAGGCTTGGGCCACCCAAGAAAAAATCGGCATCACCCTGGTGTCGGATTTAAATAAGGTCGTCACCAATGCCTACGACGTGCTGTTTCCCGGCCTGGCCGGCATCGGCGACACCTCGGCCCGCGCCGCCTTCGTGGTCGGCAAAGATGGCGTGATCAAATACGCGGAGTGCACCCCGACCCCGAAAGATTTGCCCAACTTCGAGGCGGTCAAAGCCGCACTGGGTAAGTAAGCTGCTCCGCTTCGCCCCACCGCCCGCCGCCCGGCCTGACCAGTCGGGCGTTTTAACGTCCCCCGTCTGCCAGCTTTCTCCGCCCGCCTTCCCCCCGCCCGATCCGCCGCCCCACGCCACTTTTTCGATGAGCCAGCCCAATCCTTTCAACACGTTCCAAACGTTCACCGCCAACGGCAAACAGCACGCCTTCTACTCGCTGCCCGCCCTCGAAAAAGCCGGCTTCGCCATCAGCAAGCTGCCCGTCTCCATCCGCCTTGTATTGGAATCCCTCCTGCGCAACTGCGACGGTAAACGCGTCTCCGAGCCCGCCATCCGCGACCTCGCCGGCTGGCAGCCCAAGGCCCCTCGCACCGGGGAGATCCCCTTCGTCGTAGCCCGCATCGTTTTGCAGGATTTCACCGGCGTGCCGCTCCTCGTGGACCTCGCCGCCATGCGCAGCGCCGTCACCAAGCTCGGCAAAAACCCCAAGATCATCGAGCCGCTCGTTCCCGTTGACCTCGTGGTTGACCATTCCGTGCAGGTGGACTTCGCCGGCTCCGCCGACTCTCTCGCCAAGAACCTCGACCTCGAGTTCACCCGCAATCGCGAGCGTTACCAGTTTCTCAAGTGGGGCATGCAGGCCTTCGATACCTTCAAGGTCGTGCCTCCCGGCATCGGCATCGTCCACCAGGTCAACCTCGAGTATCTTGCCAAGGGCGTGCTCAAAGACGCCCAAGGCGTTTATTATCCCGACACCCTCGTCGGCACTGATTCACACACCACGATGATCAATGGCATCGGCATCGTCGGCTGGGGCGTCGGCGGCATCGAGGCCGAGGCCGGCATGTTGGGCCAGCCCGTCTATTTTCTCACCCCCGATGTCGTAGGCGTTCACCTAACTGGCGCGCTCCGCGAGGGCGTCACCGCCACCGATATCGCGCTCACTCTCACCCAACTTCTCCGCAAGGCGAAGGTCGTGGGCAAGTTCGTCGAATTCTACGGCCCCGGCGCTTCCGCGCTGCCCGTCGTGGACCGCGCCACCATCGCAAATATGGCCCCCGAATACGGCGCCACCATGGGCTTCTTCCCCATTGATGCCGAGTCTACCTCCTACCTGCGCGCCACCGGTCGCCAGGACGACGACATCGCCGTTTACGAGGCCTACTATAAAGCGCAAAATCTCTGGGGTATCCCGCAAAAGGGCGACATCGCCTACTCCACCGATCTCGATTTCGATCTTTCCACCGTCGTTCCTTCCGTCGCCGGCCCGAAGCGTCCGCAGGACCGCATCGAGCTCGACGCCCTCAAGCAGGAGTTCATTTCCGCGTTCTCAAAGCCGGTGAACGAAAACGGCTTTGGCAAAAAGGCCGAGGAGTTCGCCACCGTCACCGCCGAGGTTCACGGCCGGAAGGTCGGCCACGGCAGCGTGCTCATCGCCGCCATCACGAGCTGCACCAACACTTCCAATCCCTCGGTCATGCTCGCCGCCGGCTTGCTCGCCAAGAAGGCCGTCGCGAAGGGCCTCAAGGTCAATCCGCTCGTCAAGTCCTCCCTCGCCCCCGGCTCCCGCGTCGTCACCGATTACCTCCAGAAGACCGGCCTCGCGCCTTACCTTGACCAGCTCGGTTTCCAGACCGTCGGCTACGGCTGCACCACCTGTATCGGCAACTCCGGCCCGCTCGATCCCGCGATCGAGGCCGCCGTCGTTTCCAGCGACCTGGTCGCCGCCTCCGTGCTCTCCGGCAACCGTAACTTCGAGGCCCGCGTCCATCAGAACATCAAGAGCAACTTCCTGATGTCGCCCCCGCTCGTCGTCGCCTTCGCCCTCGCCGGTCGCGTGGATATTAACCTCGCCGCCGAGCCCATCGGCAACGGCTCCGATGGACAGCCCGTTTTCCTCAAAGACATCTGGCCGACCATTCAAGAGGTTCGCGACCAACTCCAGACCGCGCTAAAGCCCGAGGTTTTCCGCCGCCTTTACACCGACTTCGCCGCGCAGAATCCGAAGTGGAACGAGATCTCGTCCACCGCAGGCAACGTCTACTCCTTCGACGCCGCCTCTACCTACATTCAGGAGCCGCCCTTCTTCACTGATTTTTCCCTCACGCCCGGCTCGATCAAGCCCATCACCGGCGCGAAAGCCCTCGGTATTTTTGGCGACTCCGTCACCACCGACCACATCTCGCCCGCCGGTGCCATCAAGAAGAGCAGCCCGGCCGGCAAGTATCTCCTCGATAACGGCGTCACCTTCGAGGACTTCAACTCCTACGGCAGCCGCCGCGGCAACGACCGCGTCATGACCCGCGGCACCTTTGCCAATGTTCGTCTTAAGAACTTGATGCTCGGCGGCGAAGAGGGCGGCAACACCCTCGGCGCCGATGGCGTAAAAACCTCCATCTACGACGCCTCCATGGCCTACCAGAAGGCCGGAGTGCCGCTCATTATCATCGCCGGACAGGAATACGGCACCGGCTCCTCCCGCGACTGGGCCGCCAAGGGCACCAACCTCCTTGGCGTCAAAGTCGTAGTTGCTCAGTCCTTCGAGCGCATCCACCGCTCCAACCTCGTCGGCATGGGCGTGCTCCCGCTCCAGTTCAAAGATGGCGTCACCGCCCAGACCTTGAAGCTCGATGGCTCCGAGACCTACGATGTCGTCGGCCTCGACACCTCCATCAAGCCGCAGCAGGACATCGTGTTGAAGATCACGCGCAAGGACGGCGCGGTTGAAAACGTATCCGTGCGCTGCCGCATCGATACGCCCATCGAGATAGATTACTACCAACACGGCGGTATTCTTCCCTACGTCTTGCGCCAGATCGTCGCGCAAAACTGAATACATCCTGATTTGTGAAACAGAGACTCGGACCTTAGCTTCTGTGAGCCGTGGTCCGATACTCTGAACCTTCTTCGTCTTATTTGTCTGTCTGCTTCCGCTATGTCCGAGGTCGCCAATCCCACCTTTCTTATCAACGCCGATAGCGATCCCGTTATCATTCGTATCGAGGGGAGGGCGTCGTTTCAAAACAGCTCCACCCTGCAGGATTTCATGGGCGAGATGCTTCGCCGGGGAAAGACCCGCTACGTGTTGGATTTTGCGCACTGCTCGAGCATGGACAGCACCTTTCTCGGTGTTCTGGCCGGCGTCGCCCTTGAGCTGCGCAAACTCAAGCCAGCCGGGAGTCTCGTCTGTTGCCGGGTGGCTCCGCGCAACCTAGAGCTCATCCGCAATCTAGGCCTGCACCGTCTTGTAACCTTGGATACAAGCGAGGGTGCCGCCGGCAGCACAGATTTGAGCCAGCCGGTCAAAGCCCTCGTCGCCGGAGAGAAGCTTGATGAACTCGCCAGCGCACGCTTGGTGCTGGCCGCCCACGAGAATCTCGTGAGTGCCGACGAGCAAAATCTGGCCAAGTTCCAGGACGTGCTCAGCTTCCTCAAAGGCCGCATCAAGCAAGGTTGAGTCTGTGGGGTTCGCAGGCTTGGGCAACTTCACCCCATGAGAAAGTAGGGGGCGAGCGCCCGAGCGCGCAGACTAAGATGAAAGGTAAAGGACTCCGAACCGTAGGCTTGAACGCGAGTTCAAGGGGACCGCCGCATGGGCTCCTCCCGAAGCGGAGCGGCGGACGCCGTTTCGTCCCCAACGCCCACCAACTTTTACTCCGGAAGGGCCACATTGGGTCAGGTTCCCAACTACCTGAATTTCAACCCATTTTCCCTGCCGCTACTAAATTCAAAGAAATGAAAAATGCCCGTCAGGCTCCGATCCGGCAAACGGGACGGGCAAGCGAAAGAGCGAAAGACGCCCGGTCCGCCAATCCTAAGGAGCCAAGCTATCGGATGTTAGGTTTTGGCGCATTCAGGTCGATCCTGATAGGTCAAAGTCCTGCCCCTCTTCAGATTCACTGCCAACGAAGCGCACTCGCCACCATTCCGATCTTACCTCGACGCTGTTCTCCTTCGGTTGTGCATCTACTACACGCCCAGCTCCAACTGGTCGCCGCCCTCTCGGCGGGCATTCTCCCCCGCTTTATCGAACCAGCGGGGTTCCACCACTTCGGTGCCAGGGCGTTTGCGGCTGCCATGCCGCACAAACACCGCCTGCGCCTCCGCCCGGTGCTCGGCGCGGCGTTTGATCTCGCTGAACTTTGCCCGCGCGTGTCGGACCGCCTCCTTGTGATCAACTACCGGCGCGGGGTAGTCGCGGCCCACCGCGCATCTTGCCGCCTGCTGCGACACTGTCGGCATGCGCCAGGGTTCGTGCACAAACACGTCGGGCACCGCCGCCAGCTCCGGCACCCAACGCCGGATGAATTCGCCACTCGGATCCTGGTCCAGCGACTGCTTGAGCGGCGAATACATGCGCAGGGTGTTGATGCCCGTCGTGCCGCTTTGCATCTGCACCTGCGGCCAGTGGATGCCCGGCTCGTAGTCGGTGAATAAACGCGCCAGCCGTAGACCCGGCTCGCGCCATGGTAGCCACAGGTCGTAGCTGGCAAACGACATCAACATCGCGCGCATCCGGAAGTTTATCCAGCCGGTCGCGCGCAGTGACCTAATGCAGGCGTCGATCAACGGATAACCCGTGCGCCCCTCCACCCAGGCCGCCAGTCGCGACTCGTGTTCCCCCGTCCAGTCTCCCGCGCGCAGTGCATCGAGGGCCGGTAAAAACGCCTGCGTCTCGATGCGTGGCTCGTCCTCCAGTTTTTGGATGAAGTGGCAGTGCCAGTGCAGTCGCGCGATGAAGGACCGCACCGAGCCGATGCGGAACCTCCCGCCGCCCGCGCCCGCTTCCCGTGCATCCCGCAGCTCCTCCGCCCGGGCCCACGCAGCCCGCGCCACGGTGCGCAGCGAGATCGTGCCGAGCGCCAGCGGCACGCTCAACCGCGAGCAGGCGTCGGCCGCAGTGCGCGGGCTCGACATTTCTCGGCTGTAGTTACTGCCTCGATACGCAAGAAAACTGCCCAGCAGATCCTGTGCAGCCGCCTCGCCCGCGCTTTGGCGGCCCGGGCAGGGGTCCGATTCCAGCTTCAATTCCTCCGCCTTCGGCAGCTCGCCAGACTCCACGTGTGACCAGCCTCGAGCAGAGCCAGGCTCCGGCTCCGCCACCGTCGGACGGCGCATACGATCCTCCCACGCGGCGGCCCAGCCCTCGCGCGAACTCAGGCGTCTAACTACGCCGGTCTGAACTAGCTCGGTCCACTCGATGCCGTGCGCCCGCACCCAGCGCCGCACTGCCCTGTCACGCGCGTAGGTTGCGGCGTTTCCCGTTTCCTCGTGGGACCAGAGCGCGAGCCGGGTTCCGCGCGCTGCTGCGTGTGCCCGCAGTCGCTCCAGTAACTCCAGTGCGTCTCCATCGCGCACTGCCAGCGGCATCCCGATGCGCGCGAGATTTTCCCGCAACTCTGCCAGTGCCTCCCGCGTCGCCGCCCAGTGCCGCCCGGCGTAATCCGGCGCGCGGATCACTGCCGTCTCGATCGCATAAAAGCCCAGCACCCACCCGCCGGTTTCGCGGGCCCGCGAGCAAGCCTCGACGAGCGGACCGTGATCGTTCACCCGCAAGTCCCGCTTGAACCATACCACCTCGAGCTCTGGTTTACCCGCCATGGCCCAGCATGTGCGCCGATTCCGGCCGCGCAAACCATCGCCGTGCAAAAGACCCGCGCGCGCAATTCGATTCGACCCGCCGCGAATCCAAATCCGAACCCGCGCCGGCGCCATGCTTCGCGCAACTCGCCTAGCCGCCCCTGCCTATCTCGCCGTCCTACGACGGATTGGGATCCACGGGTTCAAGGCCAACGGCCTGATGATGGACCTGGAGAAGTAATGGAAACACGTGGCTGATAGGATTGCGACTGGGGCGGGAATTCTCTATCGCCGCGGCCAGGTTTGGTTATTTTACCACCGGCCTGGTGAAACTTGGCCCCTGAAAGGATCGAAAGCGGCAACACCGTCTCATCCTCAATCGCAAGATATTGAGTCACCACAAAGTCCCCCGGATCAAAAATCTTTGACGAAGGTCTTGTTGCTTTGCCCCCCCCAAGCTGGGAACCATTTTAAGAACACACGCAGGGCGCGTGTTGGGCTCGTCATCCGGTCCTGAAAAAGTTCGGATAATTGGCCAGTTTTCCTCCTCTAAAATTACCCATGATCTTCATCCGTCTTTTCCCGATTCGCGCAGTATTGATGTCCGCTCTCTTGACCACGTTTTCGATGGGATCGGCCGTCGAGGTGCGCGCTGCCGCACCCGTGATTGATCAGGTTTCTTCGCTTGAGACCGCCGCCGCCAAGGACGCGCGGTTGGGGTGGTGGCGCGAGGCCCGGTTCGGCATGTTCATCCACTGGGGCGTCTACTCGGCGCTGGCGGGCGAGTGGAAGGGGCAGCGGGTGGAAGGCTACTCGGAGCACATCCAGCGTCTCTGCAAAATCAAACGCGCCGACTATCTCGAGGAGGTGGTAAAGCCCTTTAATCCCGCCGCGTTCGACGCCGACGCGTGGGTGCGCACCGCGAAGGAGGCGGGCATGAGCTACATCGTGATCACAGCGCTGCACCACGACGGCGTGGCGATGTATGACTCGAAGGTGGACGACTACAATGTCGTCAAAACCAGCCGTTTTGGGCGGGATCCGCTGCGCGAGTTAAAGGCCGCCTGCGACCGCGAGGGGATCAAGCTGGGTTTCTACTATTCCCACGCGATTGATTGGTCTTTGTCGGGCGATCCGCGTTACCCCGAACCGAACGGTCCCGAGCGCCGCCTGGCCTGCGTGGAACGGAAGGCGTTGCCGCAGATTTTGGAGCTGATTGAAAACTACCGCCCCGCGTTGCTGTGGGGCGATACGCCGCATCTGAATCCCAAGGAACTGAACGAGCGCATCCTCCTCGCCGTGCGAAAGGCGGATCCCAATTTGATCGTGAACGGCCGTCTCGCTGGCGCGACGCATGGCGACTACCTGACCACTGCCGACCGTCCGGCGGAGTTCGGCCTGATGCGCGGACCTGACGAGCGCGATTGGGAGGCCATTCCCACCACCAACGAATCCTACGGCTTCCACGCTTTTGATAAGTCGCACAAGCCGCCGGCTCATTTCATCCAACTGCTGGCAAAGGCCGCCGCCCGCGGTGGAAACCTGCTCATGAATTTCGGTCCGCGCGGGGACGGCACTTTTGCGACTGAGGATCAGGCGATTTTGCAGACCTTGTCCGCGTGGTGGAAGGTCAACGGCGACTCCATTCGCGGCACAGAACGCACTCCCCTCGCGCCGCAAAGTTGGGGCGAATCCACCCTCAAGGGCAACCGCCTCTACCTCCATGTTTTTAACTGGCCTGCGGACGGTCGCCTGCTGATCGGTGGTCTCGATTCCGACCTTCTCCAAGCCACGCTTCTCGCCGCGCCGGGCGAAAAGTTGGGCGCCACCCGTCTTGGCCCCGACGTGGAAATCAAGCTCCCCGCGCGCGCGCCCGACTCCGCCGATTCCGTGGTCGCGCTCGATTTTGCCGACCGTCCCCAAGGTGGCGGGCCTCTCTTGGTGCAGCCGCGAATGGCCAACGATCTGAGCGTCTTCACCGCCGAACTGCAGCCTGCGCCGACGCCAAAAGGGTCCTGGAGACTGGGCAAGGGCACGTCGCTGACATCGCACGTGCAAGGCTGGAGCAAACCCGAATGCGCGGTGCTTTGGCAGGCGCGTTTGGCAGAGGCGGGCACCTTTGACGTGATCGCCCGTTACGACGCCCCCGACGCAAAAGGAAAAACCCAAGTTGATACCATCGGAGGAAAAATGGCCACGACCAGCTCGCTCACTTTTGGTGGCGAGGTGCTCGTCTCGCTCGGCACGCAAACCCTGCGCGGGCAGGTCTCGGAAGCGGGGCTCGATGTGGCGCTGCCTCTCGGGCGGGTCACGCTCGGTGCCGGGCCGCTTGAGATCAAAGTCGCCGCCGGGGCGATCACGGGCCAGGAGTTGATGCAGCTCAAAGGCGTGCGCCTGGTGCCCGTCTCACCGTAACTCGAGTTTGAGCACGGTTGCCAAGTCGTCCCAAATCTCAGGCGGCAGCGTCACGCACCAGACACCGGCTTCGCGGCGGAGTGAAAGGGCGCGGCGTTGCGGATCGGAAAGCATACGGGCGGTTGCGATCTCGTCGGTGATGCCCGGGAGTTTTACGATGCCGTCAGCCGGCCGATCGAAAAGGTGAATGTAGAGGGTGCGGGGTGCGCGGGTGGAACGCCAGCCGCGCGGGAGCGGAACCTCAAGCGCCGGGGACGAGCTATCGGGAGCCAGATTTTTTTCGGTGCCGTCATGGTGGATCTCTTGAAAAACCATTTCGCCGCCTTGTCCCGAATACGGTGAGGCGGAGGTGCCGTAGATCGCTTCGCCATTCACCCTCAACCACGCGCCGACGGCGTGGAGGCGGTCCACGGAAGGAGCGGGGATAATGCCCTCGCCGGTGGGGCCGACGTTGATGAGGAAGTTGCCGCCCTTGCTGGCGACATCGACCAGACTGCGGACGATCATCGCGGGGGATTTCCAATTGTGGTTGTTCTTATCGTAGGCCCAGCGGTCGTTGAGGGTGAGGCAGGCCTCCCAGGGACGATGCAGACTCTCGGCCGGGATTTTCTGCTCGTGGATATCGTAGTCGCCGAGGCCGTTGCCGACGCGGGCGTTGATTAGGCACTTTGGCTGCAAGGCGAGGATGTGATCGCGAAGGGCGCGACTGTGTTCGGGCATGATTCCTTCCGGGGTGTCGAACCAGATCGCGCCGATCGGGCCGTATTGAGTCAGGAGCTCGCGCAGCTGCGGCTTGGCCTTCGTTTTGAGGTAGTCGTCCACCGCAGTTGGCGGGGGATTGGGGAAATCCCAGTCGTTGCAACGCCGCTTACCGACCGGCACGCCGGGCAAGGTCCAGTCGCGACCGAGTGAATAGTAAACGCACAGGACGACGCCCTGCCGCTGGCATTCGTCCGCGATCTCGCGCAGCGGATCACGACCAAAAACGGTAGCGTGCACCATGTCGTAACCGCTGGAAGGCGAGTCATACATCGCGAAGCCGTCGTGGTGTTTGGCGACATACACGATGTAGCCGAGGCCAGAGTCGCGCGCGAGTTTCACCCACTCGGCGGCGTTGAATTTCACCGGATTAAAGGTGGCGGCGAGTTGCTTGTAGTCGGCGAGCGGAATCCTGAATTCCTGCATCATGTGCGCGTCACGCTTTCCGGTTTTTCCCTGCCACTCGCAACCGGTGATGGAGTAGGGGCCCCAGTGGATGAACAGGCCGAGCCGGGCTTTTTCAAACCACTGCAAACGCGGCGGCTCGCCGGCGGATTCACCGTTAGCGGGAGCGGCGAAGGCGGCAGGCGGGCAAAACAAAGTGGCGAGCGGCAGGGTCATCAAAAACGGGTGGAGGCGGCGGGGTAGCATGTTTTGAAGCGAAGGAGAGGGGGCGTTTGGTGACGAAGAAAAAGGCGTCAGAGTGCGACCGGCGCTTCGGGCAAGGGGCCGATGAATTTGATCAGCAGGGGCGCCAGCATCTCGTCCCAGATCGCGTAGCCGGCGGACGAGAGATGGAGCTTATCGGGTCCCAAGCCGACCCAAGAGTCGCCATTGCGAATCATGCGCTCGCCGAGGTTGAGGCGGAACACGGTTTCGTTGTCGGCGTAGCCTTGGATGAGCTCGTTTACGGCCGTGACCAGCGCGGTGCGGCGCGCGGTGGGCAGCAGGTCCATGAGGATGATTTTGGCGGACGGAAACAGCGCGCGGGTCTTGTTCACGACCGCGAGAATGCCGGCGGCGGTCTCGGCGGCGGGGCCTCCGTTGTTGGTGCCGATCAGTATGACGGCCACCCTGGGCTGGATCGCTTTGAGGCCGGGATAATCGAGACGGACAAGCACGTTTTGAACGTTGTCTCCCGGGATGCCGTAATTGAGCGCACGGCGCGGCGCCAAGTGTTTTTTCCAGAGCCCGCCGTCCCACGCGAAGGTGATCGAATCGCCGATAAAAATCAGGTCGCAAGCGCCCTTCATTGCGTCGGCCTTTTGCTGTTGGGCGGCGACCCAGAGGCCTGGCTTGTAGCGCGAGCCATTGGGCTCGGTGATCGCCGGGGTCGCGGGGGCGGTGGCTTCTGCCGGCTGAGCCCGGGCGTTTAGCGAAAGGGCAACGCACGAAAGAAACACAGCGCCTTTGGCGGCGGCAGACAGCCGCTGGCGCAGTGGGCGGGCGGCTCGGCGGGCGTTCATTTGGAGACGGCGGCCGCGGCGAGATTCATGCGGGCGGAGAGCGCGTCGGCGACGGTCTTGCCAAGTGTATCGTAGGCCTCGGGGGTCCAATGCGAAAAATCCTTGCGGCTAAGGGCGGTGGCGATGAGCGGAGCCATGACGGCGTGGGCGTCAATGACGGCCAAGCCCTCCTCCTTGGCCACGCGATCGGAGATGGGATTGGTGATGCGGCTGGCGTCGCCGGCCTCGTTTTCAAACACGGCGGCGTCTTTCCCCCAAGGGGTGGTGCGCACCCAGAAAACCTGTTTGGCGCCAGTGGCTTTGAGCCGGGTTATCACCTGATGGAGGCGCTCCTCGTAACCTTTGATGTTTCTGCCGTCGTGTATGCCGAAGTTCACTACGATAAAGTCCCACTTGTTGCTGCCGTTTTGGTTGAGCCAGACCTCGCCGAACTCGAGAAAGCGACCGGTGGGGCCGCAGTTGGCGGGTGCGCGGTGGACGTTGGCTTTGCCCTGCAAGGTTTGGCGCACGTTGGCGGTGTAGGCGCGGGAGATGGAGTCGCCGATGATGAGCACGCGGGGCAGGGCAGGGTCGTCTTTGACGTAGGCCCACGCATCGGCGGCGGCGTCGTAGGGTTTGGGGCCGAAGAGACCGATGAGGTAGTGGGGAAAATAGAAACCGCCCAGCTGGTCCTCCAAGGTGCGCAGCCAGACCTGTTCCTCGGCGCTGGCGGTTTGCACGCGGTCGACCCACTTCTGGTAGAGGGAGGGTTTTATTTTATCCGGATACTTGTTTTGCAGCTGGGCTTCCGAGGCGTTGCGCGGCTCGTGGGCCGGAATCGCGGCGGGCGCGGGTGGCTCGGCGGCGATGAGCAGGTGCGCGCCGAACAAGGCGAGCGAGCAAAGGAGGCGGCGGGGGAGGGACATGGTATTTTTTTTGGGGGGGGGAAGTTAAGGGAGATTAGTTTTTGCCCAGCTCCAAAATCTGGCCGGCGGCGCGGAGGCGGGTTTGCAGCTCGACGATCGGGACGAAGTGCACGGCGGTGCCGTCGCGGCTGGCCAGCGCGGCGGCGATGCCCGAGGCCTGGCCCGCGATCATGAATTGCGGCTCCATGCGAAAGGAAGCGAAGCCGATGGTGGAGGCACTGATGCAGACGGGCACGAGGAGATTCTGGCACTCGCTGTAACGCGGCAGCAGGGCGCGGTAAGGGATGTCCCACGGCTCCACCGGATGGCTCAGGTAGCCCTCCATGTAGATCTCGTCCGAGGCTCTGGGGAAATAGAACGTTTTGAGGGAGACCCACTGCACCTCGCGGATGTCGATGTTGTAACCGGCGAGCCCGATGCGGTCGAATTTGCGGAGGTTGGTCATGAGGTCGTGCTGGGTGAGCACGTATTCGCCGAGCATGCGGCGGGCCTCGCGAATGTAGAGCTGGTGGGGCCATCCGCCGGTGTCGGTAAACTCGTCCTTGCAGAGCCCCCATTGGGCGTATTTGGCGCGAATGCCCTCGGGCACGGACGGATCATTTTGCAGGTAAAAAACGAGCCCGTGCGCCCAATCGAGATGCTGTTTCCAGATCTCCTTGCGGCGGGCGGGCGAGCCATCGGGGTAGTCTTGGTTGGCGCCGAGCAGGTTGAGCGAAAACGGGTATCCGGCATTGATGTCGGTCTTGCCGTTGGGCATCGGTTTTATGCCGAGTATGTTTTGGACCTTTTCGCCACCGACCTCGAAGCACCGGCGGATCAGCTCGTAGTCCTCGGGATTGTAGCCCTCGGGGCGAAGGATGGGCAGGCGGTTTTCGGGAACGTTGGTGAGGCAGAGCCGAAAGCAGTAACCCTGCATTTTACCGTCGCCGGAGCCGCTGGGGGCGAGGTCCGCCTCGGGAGTGATGTGGGGCAGGAGGCGGCCGTCTTTCCAGGGGGAGATTATGAAGTTAACCTGGTGATTGCTGCGCAGAATCTCGCGACGGCCGGCGAGGGATTCCTGGTAACGATCGCGCCCCTCGCGCCCGAAAGTGTAGGAGACACCGGCGGCCTTCATGAGGTCGCCTTCGTAGGTGGCGTCGATAAACACCTTGGCGGTAAACACGCGACCATCGGTGGTTTTGACGGAGCGGATGCGGCCATCTATTTTGACGATGGACTCGAGAGTTTGGCCGAACTCCACCGTGACTTTGTTCTCCTTGAGCATCGCCTTGAGGGTGTTTTCGGCGACGTGGGGCTCGAAGATCCAAGCGATATCTTTGCCGTAGTGCTGGCCGACGCGGCGGAAAAAGTCGAGGGAGAGGCCGCCGATGCATGCCTCCTGGCGATCCATATCGGTGCGGCCCAAGCCGCCGGAAAGCATGCCGCCGATGTGGGTGCCCGGCTCGAGCAGCACGACGGTGGCGCCCTGGCTGGCGGCGCCGATGGCAGCCATCGTGCCGCCAGCCGTGCCGCCATAGACGATGACATCAACTGGGGGTGTCTCGGCTTGGATCGTTGGGACCAGAAAAGCGACGAGGGAGGGAAGAATGAAATGAAGCATGGGGCGGTTGCGTAAAGGATGCGGATATCAGGCGTGGGGTGAATTTTTGTGCGCCCGACTCGAGGAATTCAAGGCACTTTGACGAAGATAATGATGCTAATGTAACTATTACAATTAAATTCAGGGGCAATATTTGAAGGTGCAAAATATAGCACTAAATATGACATTAACTAATGATAGAAAGTATTTTATAAAATACATTAAGGATCATTATTTTCGGAAGACATTCCTCGATTCCGGCTAAATGAATCCGATTTTAAACGATTGTAGTCGAAATGTCGTATTTTGCATCATTTTTGTTTGACATTGCAGAATATCGACCCCAGTCATTTTCATCTCCACCTACCCTATGAAAAAGCCAATCTCTGCTAGATTTCACTTCCGCGGCACCTTGTTTTCGGCCGTCGCGATGCTTTCGGGCGCTTTTGCAGCTCTGAGTTCGCAGGCTGCCACCCATACCTTTTCAGGCACCACCAGTGCGAACACGACTTGGAGCTCGGGCACGAGCTGGAATTCCAAGCCGGTTAGCTCTTTGACTTCCAACCTCACTTTCAGCGGCACTTACGCCAGTGGAACCGTCGTAGCTACGGATAACGACATCGCGGGTAACTTCACCCTGAATGCGCTCTACGTTAATACAGCTGGGCCGGTGAGCGGCAACAGCTCACTCATTATCACGGGCAACCCCTTGGAGTTCGTCATCAATGGTGGCACCAACGCTACGATCACGCTCTCATCGACCGGGACGACCAGACCGTCATTCACCCTGAATAATGGCCTGATCCTGACCAACAATACCCGCATCGCTCAGGGCAGCGCGAGCGTCGCGGCCACCCTTGGGGGCGTGATCAGCGGGTCAGGCAATTTAAACAAGGGCGGAACGGGCTCGGTCACCCTCTCCAATAATGCCAGCACTTATTCCGGCGCTACGGTCATCGAGTCCGGCACTTTTTTGATCAATAAACTCGGCACGATTGGCAACCCCAGCTCACTCGGCTCTGGCGGCAATATCACTTTGGGATCGGCGAGCGGCAGCGGCGTTCTCCAATGGGTCGGCTCCAGCGAAACCTCTGACAAAGCGATCACCCTAGGCGGCTCCACGGGCAATGGCACTCTCACCGCCTCCCCCTCTGGCCAGACCTTGACGATATCGGGGAACGTCCTCGGCGGCTCAAGCACCTCCAACCGCTCTCTTTTCGTGAATGGCGTGGGTAGCGTGATTCTCAACGGCACCGTCTCCAATGGCTCGGTCGCCAGCGGCGGCGTCATAACCGTCACCAAGAGCGCAGCCGGCTCTCTGACTCTTGCGGGCAACAACACTTACTCGGGCGGCACCAATCTGAATGCCGGCACTGTGGTGCTCGCGCACGCCGCAGGCTTCGGCACCGGAGCGGTCACTTTGAACGGTGGCACCCTTTCGAATAACGGCAACCTGACCTTCAATAACAACATCGTCCTCACCACCGGAAATGTAAGCACAGCCACCAGCACGACTCTCACTAGCGCGGGCGCTGTCTCGGGCGCCGCGGCCTTGGCCAAGTCTGGAGCTGGCACGCTGCTCCTCACCAACAGCAACAGCAGCTTCACTGGTGGAGTTTGGGTTCAGGCCGGATCAATCTACAGCACGGGCCTGGGCAATGCCTCCGCCGATAGCACCCTCGGCACGAACGGCACGATCAAGCTGGGCAACAACGCGACCGCAGGCACGCTCCGCTATATTGGCGCCGGCAATGAGACCTCGGATAAAGTGATCGATCTCGCCGGCACCACAGGCGGCGGGACCATTACCGCCAACCAATCGGTGCTCACTCTGACGAGCAATCTAGCGATGTCAGGCGCCGGTGATAAAACCCTCACGCTCGCTTCAAGCGGAGGCACTGCGGGTATCAATTTCAACGGGCTTTTGGCCAACGTGAACGGGGTTCTCAGCCTTCGTGTCAACGGCAGCGGCATCGGATTCTTTGCGCTTGGGAACAACACCAACTCCTTCACCGGCAGCGTAACCGTAGATGGTAATATCGTTAATAAATCGACGCGCCTCTCGGTGTCTGCGATCGGAAACAGCGGCGCAAACAGCGCTTTGGGGCAAAGCGGCACAATCAACCTGGGCAGCAGCGTGGCTGGCTCCCAAAACATCTTAGTCTACACCGGCAGCGGGGAAACGACGGACAAAGTCATCAACCTAGGCGGATCCATCGGCAATGCTGGCCTCGAGCAGTTTGGCACTGGGCTGCTTAAGTTTACATCGGGTATCACCGTGACGGGTAGCGGCAACAAGACTCTCTACGCCGACCAATACGATGCGCTGGGCACCACTGAGTTTGCGGGAAGCATCCCTGATAGCGCCGCCGGAGCTACGTTGCTCAACAAAAATGGAAACGGCACCTTGGTTCTGTCGGCGTCCAACACCTTCACCGGTGGCACCATCGTAAAGGGCGGCACGCTCCAACTCAGCAGTGCCTCGGCCTTATCGAGCGGTAACGTATCATTCACCTCCGACGGCGTCGGCAGTGGCGTAATTAAACTGGCCTACGCGGGCAACGGCCCCGCACTCGGCAATCTTCTCGTGCAGGGAAATGCGACAATTGATCTGGGCACGACCGCCGACGCCTCCATCACCTTCGCGACCGCCAGCGGCTGGACTGCCGGCACCGTCTTGACCGTCTCCAACAGCGCGACCGGTAAGCTCTACATTGTTGACGGAACCGGGCTCGACCTCACTCAGGTCGTTTCACTCGAGACACCCTTGGTCGCCGCGACCCGCGACTCTGTCACCGGCTTGATCAGCTTCGCTCAGGGCGATACTCAGGCTCCGGTTATCACCCTCAACGGCTCCGCCACCGTCTCGGTGAGCGCAGGCTCAAGTTACACCGATGCCGGGGCCACCGCCACGGATAACGTGGACGCGAGCGTTACCGTCACCACATCGGGCACGGTCGACACCGCCACTCCCGGCGTTTACACCGTCACCTACAACGCCATCGATGCTGCGGGCAACGCCGCCACGCCCGTCACCCGCGCCGTGACGGTGAGTGACACCACCGCTCCCGTAATCACCCTCACCGGCTCCGCTACCGCTTCGGTTGCCTGGGGTTCCTCTTACACCGACGCCGGGGCCACCGCCACGGATGACGTGGACTCGAGCGTCACCGTAAACAGCGGCGGCTCGGTCAATGCAAACAAACCCGGAACCTACACCCTCACCTACGACGCCACCGATGCTGCGGGCAACGTGGCCACTCAGGTTACACGCGCCGTCGCCGTATCGATCTCCAACCCCACCACCGTCGGTGCGGATGGCTATTCACCCGTCATGAAGTATGCCTTCGGCGCGAACAGCCCAAGCGATACCGTTCAGGCGCCGGTGACGAGCAGCACCGCCACAACGCTGTCGGTCACGGCAGTGGTCCGCACCAATGACGCGAATGTGGTCGTCACCGGTGAAGCGGTGACTGACCTAGCCAGCACCTGGGGCACTGGCGGCACGGTCACCGTGACCTCGGCCTCCGATCAATCGAACCTCCCAGCAAACTGCGCCCGCAAGGTCTTCACGGTGGATACCACGGGCGCGGCCAAGAAGTTCCTCCGCCTCAAAGTCGTAGGCACCTTCTAAGCCGGATTCGTTGTCACGAAGCACGGCCTTCTGGCTGCGCAACAAAAAAGCCGGGGTCGAAAGACCCCGGCTTTTTTGTTTTTCATCCGGGCTGCAAGCCCTCTGGCGGATCTATTGGCGGAGGACCTGCCACGGTTGCAGATGGGGAGCAGTTATCGTTCCGCACGACGTTCTAGATGCGCAGGAAGGCTTCGCCGACTGCACCGGAGCAGTCGGCTGCCAGAGCAGTCAGGGCAATCGGTCAGGCGGGCTGGTCTATACCGAGGAGACGACGGGCCAGGATCGCACTCGTCGGGGTGGTTTCGATCGTGGAGCCCAGTTCGAGCTGGCACACGCGCCAGACGCCGAGGCCTTCCTTGCGCTCCACCACCGCGGGCGTGTAGGCCCAAGGGCGCAACCAGCCGCCGTCGCCACTTTGGATAATCGGCGTCCACGCGTCTCCCTCGAGCACGGAGAGCAAGAGCGGAGACGCGTGGCCCAAGGCATCGAAATGCCAGAACTTAAAATCCCGGGGCTCCAGCCCTGCGAGCAGCGGGTGTCCGGTCCGGCTAGAAACGAAATGACGGGGCCCCATGCCGGCCTTGCGCACCTCGAGTGCGGCACCGGCGATATCATAGGTGCCGGGGGCTAGTTTTAGGAAAATCGCGGTCGCGCCAGCTCGCACTGCGGCGTCGATCTCGGCGCGCTGATTTGTGTAGGCCTCGTGACTTGCGAGTAGAATTACCGGCTGTTTGGCGGCGCTCTTGGACGAGGCGGCCAGGCCGAGCTTACTCAAGAGTTGAGTGGTTTCGGCGGAAGTTTCTGGCAAATAGATCGAAGGGGCCTTGCGAGGCAGCGGAGGGAAAACGTCCACGAAAATCTCGTTGTCGTGCAGCGCGGCACCATCGGCGGAGATCAGGGTGGCGGCGACACTGAGCCGGCTGCGTGAAGACGCGGCCGGTAACTTGATTTCGATGATGCCCTGACCGCGCGGAGCGCAGGTGGAAATCTGCGCAGGGATCTCGCCGTGTGAAACGATCGCCCCCTCGAAGGTGACATCGTAAACGACACGAGCACCGGCAGGGGC